>CAIZNN010000092.1 GCA_903934285.1 Akkermansiaceae bacterium
AGCACATCGAACAGGTCGCTTTTCTCGGCATCAATGATCGCCTGCATCTCGGTCATTTGTTCGTGACCGAAGCCGCCTTCGGCAAGTCCCTCCATGAGCTTAGCCCGGGTGTCGGGCGCGCTCCATAGGGTGCGGAGTTCGTCCTCGTCCTTGAAAAAGTCCGGCAGCTTGCCGAAAAGCATCTCCATGAACTGATGCGCCGACATGGGCGTGCCGTCCGGGTGCCAGAAAGTGGTCATCATCATGTGCTGGATATGGCGCTCCTTGCCGTCGGCCAGCTTCACTTTCACCTTGGTTCGGCGCTGACACTGGCAAGGGCTCTTGCCGCACACAGGGCATTTTTCTTTCCGGCACTCGCAGGGCTGCTTGCCGCACTTGGCGCACGGCTTCGGCGGCTCCACTTCGCACACGCATGGGTCGCAACCGCACTTCTTGCACGGTTCCGGTTCGAGCGGTTCGCCGTCCCACTCGGGATCGCTGAAATGGAGGTGCGCTTGCACGAAATCGTAAATCGTGAAATAGTCCTTGCCGTCGTAGAGACGGGTGCCGCGGCCGATGATCTGCTTGAATTCGATGATCGAATTGATGGGCCGCATCAGCACGATGTTGCGAATGTTGCGGGCGTCCACCCCGGTTGAGAGTTTTTGCGAGGTGGTTAGGATCGTCGGGATGGACTTTTCGTTGTCCTGGAAATCCCGCAGGTGTTGTTCGCCCAAAGCGCCGTCGTTGGCCGTGACCCGCTGGCAATAATTCGGGTCGGTGCTGGTCTTCATCTGGTTGATGAGGTCGCGCACGGCCAGCGCGTGATCCTGGGTGGCGCAGAAAACCAGCGTCTTCTCGCTCTGGTCGATCATGTCCATGAACAGCTTGACCCGGTGCCGCTCGCGCTCCTTGATCTCGATGATTTTGTTGAAGTCGCTTTCGTCATAGACCTTGCCGACTTCAATCTCCCCCTCAATCACCGTGTCGTCGGGCGTGAAAACATAGTAATCCAGGGTCGTCTGGATCTGTTTCACTTTGAAGGGTGTGAGAAATCCGTCGTTGATGCCATCCTTGAGCGAGTAGATATAGACCGGGTCGCCGAAGTAGGCATAGGTGTCCACGTTGTCCTTGCGTTTGGGTGTGGCGGTGAGGCCCAGTTGCACCGCGGGAGCGAAATAGTCCAGAATGCCGCGCCAGTTGCTTTCGTCGTTGGCACCGCCGCGGTGGCACTCGTCGATGACGATGAAGTCAAAGAAGTCCGGCGGGTATTCGCCAAAGTAGGGCGACGGCTGCCCATCCTTCGGCGGGCCTGACATGAATGTTTGGAAGATGGTGAAGAACAGGCTGCCGTTCTTCGGCACCTTGCCCTTTTTGCGGATGTCGCCCGGCTCGATGCGCACCAGCGCGTCCTCGGGAAAGGCGGAGAAAGCGTTGTAAGCCTGATTCGCCAGGATGTTGCGGTCGGCGAGAAACAGGATGCGCGGGCGGCGCGTCGGCTGGCCGGTCAGGTTCCAGCGGGCGTGAAACAGTTTCCACGCGATTTGGAACGCGATGAATGTCTTGCCCGTGCCGGTGGCCAGCGTGAGCAGGATGCGCATGATGCCGACGGCGATGGCCTGCATCACGCGCTCGACAGCGATGTCCTGATAGTAGCGGCTGGGGTGTGAACCGCCCTTGTCCTCGAACGGCACGGCGGCGAAGCGGTCGCGCCACTCGTCCGCCTCGGCAAAGGTCATGGCCCAGAGTTCATCCGGCGTGGGGTAGGCGGCGATTTCACCTTCCTTGCCCGTCTCCATGTCGATGGCGTAGATGCCCTGGCCGTTGGTGGCATAGGCGAAGCGCACGGCCATCTTGCCGGCGTAATCCTTGGCCTGCGCCAACCCTTCCGTCAGCGGCTTGTCCCACGCCTTGGCCTCGTCCACGGCCAGCTTGCGGTTGCGATAGACCAGCACGTAATCCGCGGTGAGCGCCTTGCCGCGTTTGCCGTGGCCCTCGATGCGGCCCGGCGTGATGGGATACTCGCGCAGGATCTTGCTGCCATCCACCACGCCCCAGCCCGCCGCCTTGAGGGCGGGATCAATGTGTTCGGCTCGGGTTTCGGCTTCGTTCATGCGGTTTAGCTTTTAAAGTAGGAACTCGTTGAAAACAAAGGCGTTTTGGCAGATCTCCGTGGTTCCTTGGCTCTGGTTTTAAAGAAAATTCAAGCCCTGCCATCGCGTCAGTCTGGTGTGACATTCGGCCTCTGGGAAAAAGCGGTCGAGGCTGCGCAGATGCTCCAACTTGGCCGCGGCGATTCCCGCGGGCAAAAGTTTAATCGCCACCAGCTGATCGAAGATCCATAGGGTGCCGTGAACCTCGATCTGCTTTTCCGCTCCTGCCCTGCGCAGCGGCTTGTCGCCCGAGAGCAGCATCGCGCCGAGTTTCAGGGCCAAAAAAAGCACCGAGCAGTCGTTGAACTTCGCCTTGCTGCCGATCTCGCGCTCCAGATCGGAGACCGCCATGATTTCCTCGAAGCTCAGACTATGCTCACGCACATGGCCGCTCTCGAAATACGCCAGCGCCTGGGCGTGTCCGCCTTTTTCGAGTTCCGCCCGGATGAAGTCCGTGGTGTGGGTCTCGATTCCCGTCTGAAACCACAGGTCGAACAATCCGGCCAATTCCATGTCGATCAGGACGTTCGCATCCTGCACCGCGATCTTGAGGGGCGGCGGACTCATGCGGCTTCGGCGGCGAAAAGGTGGTCAAACTCCCGCAGAGTCACGTCCAGCAACTCTGCCGCTTTCGCCCGCGTGATGAGTTCCTGGGACGTGGCCCGATAGACGAGTTGCTCGAAACGGTCCGCCTTTTCCGTGGCTTCCCAGTGTCCGGGCTCCTGCTTCCGGTTGTTCCGGTTCATGAAATGAAACGACTTCAACTGCCCGGCTGAAAGAATCCCCAGGTCCGCCGCACGGCGCATCAGCGCGGCGATGGAAATCCCCCAGTCCTCCTTGATGCCGATGCGTTCCGGGTAACTGATGCCGTCCGGGCGTTTCGTGCCCAAGCGGGCGCGCATCGCAACGGCAGGAAGCAACATGGCTCCGGCAAAGCGGTAGCACAGCGATTCCTTCTGCTTGTGGGTCAGTCCATCCGGCAGCTTCAGCACCAAGTGACCCAACTCATGCAGGCCCGTGAGGCGCTTGCGCGGGAGATCATTTTTCAGCCAGGCCGCCAGCACGATCACCGGCGTGTGGTCGTCCGCCCATCCAGAAAAGCCGTTGAATCCCTCTGCCGCCTCCACTTCCTTCACTTTCACACCGTGTTCTTCCAGCAGCTCATGGACGTTGCTTAAAGCCGCCTCGCCCAGTTTCCATTCCCGCCGGATCATCCCCGCTGCTTTCTCGGCCTCCCGAGCCAGCTCCCCATCCTGATCGGGGGACAGGTGGCGCAAATCCGCCTGCGGTAAGCGCGCGCAGCTGATCTCTAGAACCTGCTCAATTTGCAGATACTTCTCGAAAAAATCCGCCGCCTCCTCGCGCACCCGGTTCACTTCCCGCTCGGGAAACTTCGTCAGCTTGCGAAACTCGATGTTGCCCAGCGACACCGACTTCTGGCGGAAAAAATACCCTGCATCCACGCCGAACACCCGGGCCAGCGCCAACAATACCGTGGAATCCGGCCCCATCAGCCCCTTCTCGTATTTCTGCAACGCCGCGTGCGAAAGCCGCGACCCGGCCTCGGCCAAGCACTCCGCTACCTCGCGCAACGTCAGTCCCCGCATTAGCCGTGCCCGGCGCAGGCGTTCGCCGAAAGTTTGTTTGGGGGTTGCTGCATTCATGGTTACAAAAAAGCAGCTTTTTAAAATCCCGTCAACCAATATTTCACAGTTCACCGCTGAACGCCTGGTGCAGCAGCGACTTCTTCAGCGACTCCAGCGCGGCGAGCATTTTCTGGTAGATGGCGGCGAGGCGTTGGGATTCTTCATCCAGAGCGTCGAAGTGATTGGCGATTTCAACCTGCTTCCCTGTGTCTGGATAACTTATTTGGAGTTCCTTGAGTAGCCGGTAGTGACGCGAATACCCAAGTGACTTCACCGGCGCGCTGCGTAACGAATAGAAGAAAAACTTCGGGTTCAGGAACGACTTCGGCGGGAGAACCTTCACCCCGTCCGCCCCAAGCACGAAATCAAAGTCGATGTATTTGAGCACCTGGGTGTGGTCGCCAAAAATCACGACCGGTCTGGTGACCTTGAAAACGTCGGCCGCATTGTCCCAGTAACCGTTGATGAAATCAGCCTCTTGCGAAACAATCGGGAACTCTCCGTCTCCGAGAAATTCCTTTCGCTGAATTTTCGTGGTGTATTTCACATCCTCGATGCAATCCTCGAACGGCTTCTCCACCCACCCCTTGCCGCGCTGGGAGAAGACGGCTTGGAGGTGGCTGTCGAAGAGGGCGCGGGCGTTGAGGAGGTTCTTTTCGGCGTTGGCTTTGGCGGTGGCGAGGCCCTCAAACGCTGCGTCGAGGATGCCGACGATCCGCTGCTGCTCGGGGAGGGAGTTTGGATAGCAGACCGAAAACCGATCTGCTAACACTGATCGCGCAAGTTCGGTTTGGCCTCCGCAGCCTTCTCCGGCCTCTTTGATGGCGTCCTCGATGACGACCAGCATGTAACCAAAGAAATCGAGGTGAAATAGCCCAGGCTTTGGCCGCACGATGGTCACATGAGAATCAACGGTCGTCACTTCATCAGGTTCATCGCGCACTTGCGCCACACGTCCAAGCGTGCCGGTTCCCGTAGAGTTGACCAAGACATCACCAAGCCGAATGATCCGTTCCTCGGCGACTTTCTTTGCCTTGGAATCATGTCTCCGCGAAGGCTCGTAGTTCACTTCGTGGTCGCGGATGCACTTTTGATTGAGCACGCACAAGCCACCTTCATCCAAGTACACTGGGGACATGCCGCGGTTCAGAAAGGCACAGACGTCACCAAGTTTCTTTGTCTGCCATCCCTTCTTCATAGCAGTCCCCTTATGGTTTTCAACACTTCTGCGCTCTCTGCATCCAGCGCGGCTATTTCGTCCATGATGGCCCGCGGGGTGCGGTGGGTAATTTCCTCGCCGCCGTCAGGGTTTTTCACGGACAGGTCGAATGTCGTTTTGTCGATGTCCTTCACGTCCACGCTCCAACTCTTGGGCGAGTCAGCAAAGGTCTTTTGCAACTTGATGAACTCGGCCAGGTCGGCGTCATTGAGCGGGTTGGTTTTCCCCATGTTGCGGCCGGGGTCGAGTTGGTAGAACCAGACCTTGCGGGTGGGTGTGCCTTTGTCGAAGAATAGCACCACGGTTTTCACGCCGGCACCGAGGAACGTGCCGCCGGGGCAGTCGAGGACGGTGTGCAGGTTGCAACTTTCCAACAGGAGCTTTCTCAAGCTCACCGAGGCGTTGTCGGTGTTGGAAAGGAACGTGTTCTTGATGACGATGCCGCCGCGGCCGCCGGCTTTGAGGATCTTGATGAAGTGTTGGAGGAAGAGGAAGGCGGTCTCGCCGGTGCGGATCGGGAAATTCTGTTGGACTTCCTTGCGCTCCTTGCCACCGAAGGGCGGATTGGCCAACACCACGTCGTAGCGGTCCTTTTCCTGAATGTCCGCGAGGTTTTCGGCGAGCGTATTGGTGTGGATGATGTTGGGGGCCTCGATGCCGTGGAGGATCATGTTCATAATGCCGATGACGTAGGCCAGCGACTTCTTCTCCTTGCCGTAGAAGGTGCGGGTTTGGAGCGTGGTGAGATCCTTGGTGGTGAGCTTGCCGTGGGATTTCAGGTACTCAAACGCCTCGCACAAGAAGCCCGCCGACCCGGCGGCGCCGTCGTAGATTTTTTCCCCGATCCGCGGGGCAACGACCTTGACGATGGCGCGGATGAGCGGGCGCGGGGTGTAGTATTCGCCGCCGTTGCGCCCGGCGTTGCCCATGTTCTTGATCTTGGCCTCGTAGAGGTGGGAGAGTTCGTGCTTTTCCTTTTGCGAGCCGAAGCGCAGCTCGTCCACATGGTCGATGATCTCGCGGAGGTTGTAGCCGCTCTGGACCTTGTTGCGGATCTCACCGAAGATTTCGCCGATCTTGTATTCGATGGTGTTGGGGCCGCTGGCACGCTGCTTGAAGCCATGCAGGTAGGGGAAGAGCTTGAGGTTGACGAAATCCCGGAGGTCGTCGCCGGTGAGGGTTTTGTTGTGGTCGATCTCACCGCCCTTGGTCTTGGGGGTCGCCCATTTCGCCCAGCGGTAGGCGGGATCAAGGATGAAGGCGTATTTTTTGCCCTCCAACTCTGCCTCCATCGCCTTGTCGTGTTCCAGGGAATCGAGGTATTTCAGGAACAGGAGCCAGGAACTCTGCTCGGTGTAATCCAGTTCACTGGTGCAGCCGGCGTCCTTCCAGAGAACGTCGTCGATGTTTTTGAAGGCTTGTTGGAACATGCGGGGGAATAGTGAAGCGGGTTGCGGACGGAAAATCAGCAGCGGCCTGCGGGGGCGGAAAACGGAGGATTGGAGAGAAGACAGGGCGAGTCCACCTCGGGCCGGATCACCGCCAGGAGGTGATGCGGGGTGAACCAGAGCGATGGGCGCCCGGTGACGAGGAATCCGCCGGTGCCGACACTGGGTTCATGTTGCACGGCGTCAGGCGGAGATTTGGCGGAATTGACTGCGGGGTCCATGATTCTGGGCGTGGGGTCGGATGTAAAAAGTCGGAGGGCTATTTGCGCGGACGGGGGCCATTTGAAAATCGGATGGCGCGTGGGGGGGGGGCAAATCTCCTCCAAACCATCCGGACGGGTTAGAGCTAGTCATTTCCAGCGGTCCTGCCAAGGAAGAAAACAGCATTCTCCTAGATCCGAACCAAGGACACCCGTTAAGGACGCGCAGGTTATTCATCC
Organism: Akkermansiaceae bacterium; assembly: GCA_903934285.1. GTDB lineage: Bacteria > Verrucomicrobiota > Verrucomicrobiia > Verrucomicrobiales > Akkermansiaceae > Luteolibacter. The sequence goes on from CAIZNN010000092.1 coordinate 6,886, forward strand.
CCCGCACGGACGTCTTCCCTCACCCCATCCGCATCCGTTCCAGGGCGGCGTCCAGCTCGGCTTTCCTGAATCTCACCGCCCGGCCGATCTTGAAATAGGGAACCAGGCCGGCCATGCGCCAGCAATAGAGGTTGCGTTTGCTGACCCTGAGGTAGGCGCAGGTGTCTTTTTCGGTGAGTAGAGGG
>CAIZNN010000093.1 GCA_903934285.1 Akkermansiaceae bacterium
CGAACGGCGCCACCGGAGGACACAGGCTCAATACCTGGAGTTGCCCCAGTCAGCCACTCGTCCTGGTCGTCCGCCCTGCCCCACCTGTCAATTGCATAATGGCTGGCATTATGTTTAACGCCACGAACGGCGCCACCGGAGGACACAGGCTCAATACCTGGAGTTGCCCCAGTCAGCCACTCGTCCCGGTCGTCCGCCCTGCCCCACCTGTCAATTGCATAATGGCTGGCATTATGTTTAACGCCACGAACGGCGCCGCCGGTCCGGCCTGGCGGGGTGCTGGCGGGGTGTTGGCGGGGTGTTGGCGGGGTGTTGGCGGGGTGTTGGCGGGGTGTTGGCGGGGTGTTGGCGGGGTGTTGGCGGGGTGCTGGCGGGGTGCTGGCGCGCAAAAAATGCGAAATTGCGGTTTGCATCGCCGGAAACCAATTGCGTAGTCTCGCGCCTCAGCCAGTTCCTGCCCATGTCCGCCGTCCCCATCCCAGCGCCCACCATCGAGCCGCAGGCCCAGCATCTGATAGCCACCATCGGCAATCAATTTGCCGTGCAGGGGCAATTCGTGAGCGGCGAGGAAATCAACAGCGGGCACATCAATTCCACCTACAGCGCCAGTTACCGGCTGGCCGATGGGACGCTGCGGCGCTATATCCTCCAGTCGATCAATCGCAACGTGTTCAAGGACCCCTACGCGGTGATGCGCAACGTCGAGAGCGTGACGCGCCACATCAACGACAAGGTGCTGCGCGTCAAAAAAGATCTCGGCGGCCAAACCCTCAACCTGTATCCGGCCCGCAGCGGCGGTGCCTGGGTCGAGGACGGCGACGGTGGCGTCTGGCGTTGCTACAATTTCATCGAGGGCTGCGTCACCTATGATGTCGTCAAAAACACCCGCCAGGCCTATCAGGCCGCCCGCGCCTTCGGCTCGTTCCAGGATCTGGTCAGCGATCTGGATGCCACTGCCATCTGTGAAACCATTCCCGACTTCCACCACACCCGCAAGCGCTTCCAACGCTTGCTCGAGGTGGCGGCCACCGACCCCTGTGGCCGCCTTGCCTCGGTCCGCGCCGAGTTCGACTTTGTCTGCCAACGCGAGGACCTGACGGGCAGACTGCTCGATGGCATCGCCGCCGGCGCCATCCCCCTGCGCGTCACTCACAACGACACGAAAATCAACAACGTCATGATCGACGCTGCCACCGATGAGGCGGTGTGTGTGATCGATCTGGACACGGTCATGCCCGGCCTGGCACTCTACGATTTCGGCGACCTGGTGCGCAGCGCCACCAGTCCGGCCGCCGAAGACGAGCTCGACCTAACCAAAGTGCAGATGCAGATGCCGATGTTTGAGGCGCTCGTCACGGGTTATCTGGATTCCGCCAGCGCCTTCATCAACGCCGCGGAAATCGAGCACCTCGCCTTTGCCGGCAAGCTCATGACCTTGGAGGTGGGCATGCGGTTCCTAACCGACCACCTCGAGGGCGACGTCTATTTCAAGGCCCACCGGCCCAACCACAATCTCGACCGCTGCCGCACCCAGCTCACGCTGGTCGCGCGCATCGAATCGCGTGAAGACGAAATGAACGGGTTTGTCCACCAGATCCGCCAGGGCCGCTAGAGCCGGCAGGGCCGCTAGAGCCGCCAGGGCCGCTAGAGCCGGCAGGGCCGGCCGGTCGCATCAACCCTGGGGAGAGCCGACATAGCTGGTGCCACCGGGACCCTGTTCGATCTTGAAGCAGGCCGGGGTGCCGGCGGCGGCATATGGGATGTTGGAGGCGATCACCTTGCCATTGATGGTGAGGGTGTAGCCCGCCGGCGCGCAGTCGTAGGCAAAGGTATAAGTGGTGTTGGCAGTGTAGGGGCTGACCGCGACGATGTTCGCCCCCTGATAGTATTTGATCATCCCGTCGCTGTCGAAGAACGCGCCGGCCAGCACAGTGTTGTTAGAATCGGCGTCCAGCCGCAGCGGGGTGAATTTCACCGTGGTTTGTTCCGCGCGGGCGGAGAAGCTGAAGCGGTTGTTAGTGAGGCCGACCGCTTTGCGCAGCCGCAGGCTGTGGGTGGCATCGGTTTTGAGCACCAGGCAATTGGGCGGGATGGGACTGCCGATTTTGCGGACGTAGGTGGCCGGCCAGGTGCCCGGCGGACTGAGCACTTCGCCAAAGCCCGGGTCATAGGCCCAGCCCTCGGCCACGACGTCATCCCACATTTCCGGGTGTTGGACCAACTCCTCGAACGGCATGTCCCAGGTCATCAGGGAAAGTTCGGGCAGTTGTGGGTTCTGGTATTGGACATCCTCATACCAGAACCAGGTCTTGCCGTTGACGCTGACCAAAGTGCCGTCGGCCACCTGTGCCTCGTTGTTCTTGTAGACCCACTCTCGTGAGAGACAGCCCATGCGCGTCCAGTGGTTGAGGTCGGTGGACTTGTAGAGCGAGCAGGAGGTTGGCGTCCAATTGATGCTGGGATCCGTCTCATGGACGATGATATAGTAGGTGTGACCCACCTTGTGCACCTCGGTTCCGCCCACGGCGGTGCCCGGGCCGCCATACGGGATGACCGGGTTGGCCGTGTGTTTGACCAGGCTTGTCAGACTCGGTCCGTAGGCGCGGCCGACCTGCCAGACGCCCGATCCCGCGCCCGCCTCATACATGACCTGCCACTGGGTGGCTTCATACCAGATGCAGATGTTGCCGGTGCGAAACGAGTCCCAAGCACCGGCAGGCCCCAGTGAAAGGATCAGGTTCGAGTTGTTCAGCCACGCCCAAGAGCCGGGCAGGCCGGTCGGGGAATAGAACAAGTCGAAACCGAACTGACCGTTGCGCCCCACCGGCATGTAGTAGCCTGCGGGTTCGCCCGCCGCAGTGGCACTGGTCAGGTGATAGGTATAGGGGCAGCCGCGATGGTAAGGACTATTGCCGAGGCACACGCCCTGGTCGGTCCAGTTGATGCCGTCGGGGCTGGTGGCGTAGCGGATGGCGCCGCTGTTCCAGTAGTCCCCCGGGCTCTCCGGGGCCGGGCTGCCGTGATACCACGATTTGAAGATGCCGTCCTCAAACATCATCGTCTGCTCGACGCCCCAGCGCGTCTTGACCACGCCATCCTTGTTAGCCCCCTCGCGGCGCGGGCCGGTGAACACCGGCAGCTCCGCCACGTCACTAACTGCGCGGTAGTAGCCAGTGGCCAGCGCGCTATCGGCAATTCCGGGCTTGGTGGCGATGGCGCTGACTAACAGTTTGGAGGGGGCGGTCACGGCCACCGTGGCGCTGCCGGCATCCGCGGCACCGTGGGGCGAGGCGGGCCCGGGCATGGTGCCATCGGTGGTAAACCAAATGGTGGTGCCAGGCTCGCCGGTGAGGGTCACGGTCTTGCTACCCAAGTGGGCGCCCGGGGGCGGGTTGAATGTGGGACTGACGAGAGTGATGACATAGGCGGCCGAGGTGACCGCGCTGTCGGCCATGCCGCTTTTCACCGCGAGAGTCTTGAGGGTCAGGCTGGCGGGAATGTTGACTGCGGCGGAGCCGGAACCCGCCGCGCCGGAGGCGGAGGTGTTGTTAGGCGGGGTGCCATTGGTGGTGTAATAAACCGTGGACCCGGCTTCCGCGGTGATGGTCACGGTTTGCGGGCCTTGATAGGTGCCGGCCAGCGGAGCGCACGCGGGGGCGGCCATGATGCTCAAATCACGCAGTTGGATGGCGTTGACCTGGCTGAGGACATTGCCAGTGAGGATGACCGCCTGGGTCGGGGCATTGGCCGTAAACGTGCCGCTGGCGAATTGGCCGGTTGTTCCGGCGCCCGTGCCGGTGTTGAAGTTGAGGGTGACGGTGTTGCCGCCAGTGCTGGTGACGGTTTGATTGCGATGGCACTGGCTCCTCGAATCATCAACCCACAGCTGTGCCAGGTACTGGTGGCCGACGGTCAGGTGGTTGAGGGTGAGGGTGAGCGGGGCGGGGGAGTTATTGTATTTGCTGCCATAAAGGACTTGCTTGTAGGCGGCGGACAGCGCCGCGGCCCCGGCAAAATCCGGACTCGTGTTAGGGCTTGCCGGATCAGCGCCGGTCCAGGTGATCACGCCGGCCGCCTCGGCAGTGAAACTCACGCCGTTGAGGGTGGCGGGAGGGTTGCCGCAATAACAATAGGCAAAGACGCCCGCACCGCTGGTGCAGACATCGCCATCACCGGCGATGTTGGCTGGGGCCGACCACGTCACCGGTGCGGCTCGCACGGCTGCGGTGGAGGCCAGGGCGGCGAGGCAGATCGCCGTGAGATTGAAGCAGGATTTCATGAGGCGGATTTTTCAGGACTCAACGATTGGCACGGCAAGGAGATTGCTGTGGTGGTGATGGGCGCGGCAAGAACCGGTGGCCGGGGCGGGGCAGGGGGGGCATGATTCCATTGCGGGCAGGCGGGGCGATGAATCAGCGGCTCATCGTTCGCAAAAGCAAACTCGCGTGCGGTGGCAACGCGGCTAGCGCGTAGTCAGCGGCGACCAAATCATGGTTGGCCCACAA
>CAIZNN010000094.1 GCA_903934285.1 Akkermansiaceae bacterium
ACTAAGGATCTAGTAGGGAAACCTGTGGAGGTTCGAGTCCTCTTTCGAGCACTTCCCCTTAATAATCAAGGGGTTACAGAGGCGGAAAACGCCGCGGTTGACATCGTTTCCTGCGCCATGGATGCCCCTGGCGACAAAATGGCGACAACTCACGCGGACCCCTCTAACCCGGCTCTGCACCCACCGGCCCCCAAGCGGGGCAAACACGGCAGACCCGCTGCCATGGCCAGGTTCGGCTCGGCCAGTGTGCCGGTCTATCGCTGTGGCTCGGGCGGCAGGATCCGCTTCGCCATCTCCCACTACCGGGACGGCAGACGCCTGCGGCAGTTCTTCACCACTCTGGAGGCGGCCAAGAAGGAGGCGCAGTTCGTGGCGCAGCGAATCCAGGCGGGCATGCAGCACGTGACCGACCTCAAGCCGCACGAGCGCGACAATTTCAAGGCGGCGGAATCCCTGCTGGCAAAACTCGGGATTCCCCTGTTTGCCGCCGTGGAGGATTACGTCCGTGCCCGTGAGCTTGCCGGTAGCGAATCCCTGTCGGTCATGGCCACGGAATACGGGAAGATGTTCGGCAAGATCGTGCGCCGCGCCACGACACCCGAGGTGGTCGCCGAACTGCTCAAGATCCGCGAACAGGACGGGGCAAGCACCGCCTACCTAGGCCAGCTCCGTACCACCCTGAACCGCTTTGCCACCCGGTTCCCCGGACCCATCCTCGAAGTGACCGGCCCGGATGTGGACGCCTGGTTGCGTGCGCTGGAAATCTCTGCGGTGACACGCAACTCGATGCTGCGCTGCATCAAGGTGCTCTTTTCATTCGCCAAGGGTCAGAACTACCTGCCCGATGAAAAGACCACCGCCGTCGAGCAAGTCCAACTGGTGCGCGTCAAATCCGACGACGTGGTGATCTTCACGCCCGAGGAAATGACGAAGCTGCTCCACAACGCACCGCCCGAGTTGGTTCCCATCCTCGCCATCGGGGCGTTCTCCGGTATCCGCATGGCCGAACTCAACCGGCTCGACTGGAAAGCCGTGGACCTGGACCGCAGGATTATCGAGGTGCGGGCGGGCCAAGCGAAGACCGCCTCCCGCCGGGTCATTCCGATCAGCGACAACCTCGCGGCATGGCTGACACCCTTGGAACGGAAGGGTAAAATCGTCAGGACCAAGGAACTGCAAACCCATGTGCCCGCGCTGGCCCGCGCCCTCAAGGTCGAGTGGCCGCGCAACGTGCTCCGCCATTCGTTCATCAGTTACCGGATCGCCGTGGTGCAGAGCGCCGATCAGGTGGCGCTTGAGGCCGGCAACTCGCCTTCCATCATCTTCAAGCACTACCGGGAACTCACCACACCGGAGCAGGCGGCAAAGTGGTTTGCCATCATGCCGAAGGAAGGGCAGGGGAGTAACCGGTTCTTCTTCGACCGCAAGAAGGGGCGCATGGTGCTGAATGGGTATGAGGCAGATTGACCCCGTTCAATCCGCGCGCCAATGGCGAATGTTAGACGCGGATGGCGCATGAGACGGCCGGGCATATTGCCATACCTTGTGCGGCCGGCACGTGATCCTACGCCTGATTACGCGGCAAATCCGGGGCATGGAGCGAAGCCTCCACACCCCGGATTTGTGACGGTTGAAAAATGGTGTCCGCTCAGCCCTTGAAGCTGGCGTTCGGCTTGCCGTCGTCTAGCAGGTCGCCGATGCGGTTCACGGCGTCCTTGAGGATCGAGGCGGCGGCAAACACGATCACCCCAACCGTTGGATCGACGAACGGAATGACGTTGAGGGCGGACACAAGACCGGCGACCTTGCCGACGAAGCTGAGGTATTTGAGTGCTTTCATGGTGACCGGGACGCGGTGTCAACGCCGACACTCTGACGAGATGCGCCCGCTGGCCGGAGAGTGACCGCGGGCCACGGGTGAAGCTTTTGGTAGAATTCCCTTGTCCCGGTGGCAGGTGGGTGATTGTATCCCTGTGTGAGAACAACCTCCCAGGCGTCGGTCGATGGACTCCGCGCTTCCGGGAGACTGTTCCACCTGTAATAGCCTCTGTGTGTTTGATCCGATCAAAAGCACAGAGGCATAGAACCACTGTTAGGTAAAGAAAATATGAAATCGATAATCTTCATTTGGTTCACGCTATTGATCGCCATAAGTGCGGAAGAGACGATCATCGCCGACACCAAGCACAATCAGATCGAGCAGATGGCCGATAATGAAAGAGATTTACACCAAGACATCGCGGTTACTATTACGGAGACGGATGAGTTGCTGATTGATTTCTCGAAGTTGCCCGAAGATAAAGTGAAGGAATTAGCCAAATCCAATATGATTCATGTTACCGCTCTTCCGCAGGAGGTGTTTTGGGCTACGTGGAACCCATCCATCACAAAAATGCGCCTATCGGCGAAGAACCTGAAGAGTGAAAAGTCGGACAAGAAGTTTCTTGGTTTTAGGGCAGGGACCTACGGAGTTGCGGCTGGGAAGAAGACTGCACAAGATTTTACCATACCTTGGGCCATCTTGCTTAAGGTTACGAAAGACAAAAAGACAACCGAACAATAAAGGGTGCTGCCCAACCGGCTACCCAGCCCGCAGACAAGGTTCCCGTAAAAGATCAACCCTCAACCCCCACGTCAAAGGATGCCCCCCGGTAGCCGGTGGCAGGCCCGACACGTTCACTTCCGCCGCATCTTCCTGACCATGCTCACCAGCGACAGGATGCCGACCAGCAGGCCGACCAGCAGCGAGGCGGCCCGCAGGTGCCATTCGATCTGCTCCTGATAGGACGTGATGACGCCAAGCACCGGCGAGGCGGTGCCGATGATGGCTTTGAACACGTAGTCGAGGTCGATGTCGATGGGTTGGCGCATTGAACGGGTAGGGTGGTTACTCGATTTCCAGTCCGGCTTGGCGGGCCACTTCGGCCATCACAGCC
>CAIZNN010000095.1 GCA_903934285.1 Akkermansiaceae bacterium
GTCGCGGCCCTTGATGCGGCCGAACGCCGGGTCCACGACGATGGTGCCGAGTTCTTCGTTGAGGGTGCTCATGGCAATGTCTTTTGGCAGATCGGCATCGAACGCGGCGCGGTCATGTTTCGGGCCAAGCAGCCAGCCGGCGGTGGCCAACTTGAACGGGGCCTGCGCCTTTTTGAGTGCCTCATCGGCCAGTTTGACGTCGGCCACGGTGGTTTTGTAGTGCTCCGGGTTGCCTGCCGTCGAGCGCCACCCTTCCGAGGTCCACAGCCAGTAGTAATCGAGCGGATGGCTGGCCATGATGCGGCGGAATGTCGCCTCATAAACGTCGCGCACCACCGCCGGATCGGCGGGATCCTTGCCCTGCGCCTTCAAGCGTGCCTGCACCGCTTTGGGAATGGTCAACGGCGTCTCGGTGCCCAGGCAGGTTTTGACGCCCATCTGTTTGGCAAACCCGAACGCGTCGCGGAATTGATCCGCCATCCGGTTGAACACCTCGTTGCACCCCTCCGGCGTGGTTGGCTGCGGACACTGGCCCACCATCACCGGCGGCGCCCAATCGTCCCGCTCAAACAGCAGCGACCCCCCAAAACCATAGTCGCCGGTCGGCTTCTCCACATAACCCTGAAACCCACTCGCCAGCGTGCTGAAATAGTGCGACGCATAACTGAATTTGACCCGCCCCTGCGCGTCGAAGTCGCCGCCCAACCCGTGCCACACCGTCGGCTCGGCAAATGGCAGGCCGTCCGGGTACGTGTGGATGCCGAGGAAGTTCATGCGCATTTTCGCCAGTTGCGCGAACACGGCCTTGTAGTCATCCGCCGTCCACGCGTCCATGCCGGCCGGATGGCAACCCCACGGGTTGATGCCGCGCAACTCAAACAACGGCTGGCGGGTCTCATCCAACACCGGCAACACCAACGGGATCTTGCCGTCCGGTATCACGTCGCCGTGCAGATAGAACCGCACCCCGAGCTTCTCAATGAAGGCATACGCGCCATACAGCACCCCGAGGTCGCTGCCGCCAGTGATTGTTAGAGACTTGCCGTCCGACTTGAGCCGGAATTGCTGCGGCTGGAGCGCGCCGTCGACCCGCAGTTGGATCGTGCCGGCCCCCCCCGCGATGGGCAGCAGCTCGCCGGTCCGCAGATAGACATAGCGGCGGACTTCCTTCGCCGCCAGCTGCACCTTCGCCGGCGCGTCGGTTGTCACCATGATCTGGCCGCCATGCGCCGGACAGGCACAGGCAACGGCCAGCAAGATTGCTAGTTTTTTGATGTTCATTATTTTGTTAGTTGAGGGGCTTAAAGGCAGTCTTTCGGTTGAGTGAGGATTGAGATTACGAACGATCACCAGCGCAACCGCGCGCTCAGCACCTGGTCACAAGCGATTGTCGCCGGCTGCGCCAGATCCAACGTCACGCGGCGATCCTTCTGGCGAATTTTGCAGTCCAACGCCTTGCCGGCAAGCGAAATTTCGGCGGATGCGACGTTGGCGCCGGCGGGCACTTCCAGCACCACGGTGAGAACCCGCAACGAGCCCCATTGCACCGCGATATCCGCGCTCTGGGTTGCGGCGGCGATTTTCTGGTGGTAAGTCCCCCACCCTTGCGCGCCGGAGTAGAAACATTGGAAATCCTCGGGCTTGAAGCGCGGGGCAAAGCCGATGATGCCTGCCGGGCCGTCATAAATCTGCCCGCTCAAGGCCAGCAGGCAGTTCCAGGCGTGCATCGCGCGCGAATAATGGTCCCAGCCTTCGATTTCATTCCATGGGTTGCGCTTCGCCCCGTTGTAGCGGTCGTGAATGGCACGAATCACAGTCAGCCCCTCCTCCAGCAACCCCTCGTTGAGCATGTCGCAGGCTGCTTCGTATTCCAGCCCGGTCCACACATTCTCCTTGTCGTGGGTGTTCTCGAAGCTCTGGCGCTCCACCTTCGGCCACGCCCCGTTGACCAAAGCACCTTCGCCAGGCGCCGCCAGCGTGCGGCTGTGGGCTGGATAGCGGCTGTACACCGTTGAGATGTCGGGCGTCCAGTTGTAACGGAAAATGTTGCGCGCCGCGGTGCGGCACTTGTCCGGTGGCAGGATGTAACCCAGCCCTAACTGATTGGCCCAGTTCTGCCCAAAGAGCTGATTGGCGTCACAGGCGCCGCCACGATAGTAGTTCGGCAGCCCGCTATTGAAGGCGTCGATATAGCGTTTGGCATTCCCCTGGTCGTCTGCGGGGCTGACGATGCCATTGTCGGAACCCACCACGGTGAAGCCCTCCGGATAGAGATGCACGAAATATTCGCCGTTCCACATCTGCTCGTCCATGTATTTGCGGCCGCTGGCAAAGATGGCGTGGTAGCGGTCGGCGAGTTGCGTCTCGCCCTTGATGCGGGCCATGGCTTCGGCTGCGCGCAGGGCGGCCAGATAGAGCGTGTTGTTATAGGGATTCGGGCCGTACCACATTGGATCCCAGAATGTCTGCAACCCCTCCAGCACGCCATTGGGCTCCAGCCCGCGTTCCGCGCCGTCGCGGAAGATGTGGTAACCGATGATGCGCTTGACTTGCGGCCAGACCCCGTCCAGAAACCGCTGGTCCGCCGAGAGCAAATGCTCACGATAGATCTTGAGCACGTAGCCGCTCTGCGCATCCGAGCCGTAAGCATGGCCAACCGTGGGATTCGGGCCGTCGTGACCACGGAAATTCACCCGCCCGGAAGCCGGATCAAAGCCCGGCCCGAGGTCCTGCAGCAGGCGCACCGAGCGCTCGAGTTCGGGAAACAGCCTGGCCGCGGCGACGGCGAAGTTATAGACGTGACCGCAAGTGCCAAAGCAAAACGCCACCCCTTCAAAGCCATACATCCGGCCATTCTCCCAGATCGACACATTATCAGCCGCCAATGTCGACACGGGCATGCCGATCCGCTGCACCAGCCAGTACGGCAGCGTGGTGGCAAAATAACTGTCCCGGAACTGCCGCGTCGCCCCGGCCAAACGCTCGAAATCCGCCGCCACCCAGGCCGCCGCCTCCCGGGAATTTTTGTACCAGTTGTTGTAAATGTGGCCGACCCGGCCGGGACACCCCGGTGACGAGTTGTACAAGTTGGGAAAGTGCCAGCTAACAAGAAACGTGAAGGTGTGCGTTTGGCCCGGAGCGAGCGTGAGCGGGGCCGAGGCGACCGACCCGCACGGGCGCGAATCCAGGGGATAATCGCGACTTGCGGCCTGCGGCACATTCCCGTCGCGCCACGCCGCCAGGAAGTCCTCGGTCGACGTCCAGGCCGCCGAGCCGGTGGCCTGGTCACCGAGCAAACTCAGCGACATATCGCCAAAGTGGGGGCCGGCGCGATTCACCGGAACCACCGGGCTCGCCTCATCCCCGAAGCGGATGTCGTCGACCAGGACAAACCCCCAACTGCCTTGTTGCTGATCGACGATCTCCAACACGGCCTCCTGCCCCTCCAGCTCGGACACGTCCCAACTCCTTTCGATCAGGGCATTGGAGTTGCCCCCGGCACTGCTGCGCACCACCTTGCCACCGAGCCGCAAATTCAGGCAGGTCCGGTCGGCGTGGGCCCCGCCACCGATGCGAAAGAGGATGTGGCGGCGCTCGATGCGGAACGGCTTGGAAACAAGCTTGCCCTCCTTGTCCGCCTGTCCTTCTGCTAGATGTGAGGTCGCCAGAGCGGCCCCTTCATGGTTCTGGATCGGCAGGTTGAACGGCACGTCAGCGACCCGCAGCGGCACACCGCCAAAGGCGTCGCCCTCCGCTTTCCAGTTAGACCCCCACGCGTCCCGCTCGAAGTTGTCAAACAGGATGGCTTTGCGCACCGGTTGCCCCTCTTTGGCTGGCGGCGGGTCCTGCACCTCCAACAACACCGAGGTCAGTCCGTTCTCCTGAATCAGCCGGTTGCGGCGCACTCCGGCGGAAACCCGCGGCTGATTGACACAAGGGCAGCTGAAACCGCCAAACGAGCCGCCCGGATTACAAATGCCCCGCTCGCCCGGCGGGGCGAAATTCTCCAGCCAGCCCGCCAAGGCCACCTCCACCGGCTGCGCCGAGGTGTTAGTCACGGTGTAGGCCAGAACCGTCACCGGGTTGGCGGAATCGCGCACACTCAGCGGCACAAACGGCGAGAACACCTCGCTGCGGACGCTCACCGGCAGGTCCTGGTTTTTGCGGCGGTATTCGAGCGTCGCAATCGGGTATTCGCCGATGAACCGGATGTCATCAAAGTCGGCACTGGTCAGGCGCAGCACGCTGGCCGCTTGACCGCTTGGCCGCACCGAAATGGCAAACCCATGCTCCAGCCGCCTGTCCTCCACTCGCGGCTGCAGGTAGTGCGCACCGTTGGCATTCCCGTACTGGACCTCGTTGAAAATACACCAGCTGGCCAGATTGCCGTCACCGCGAATGCTCAGCTCCCCCGCGCCAATCCCGCCGCATGGCATCGCAAGATACTTCAGCTCGTCGCCCGCGTAAACCTTGCGCCCGCCTTTTTCTGTTAGGGATTTGACCCACTGCGGATCCAGCTTCTTGTCGACGGGCACACACGGCAGATAAGCCTCCGCCGGTTCCGCCCGTGACCCGCCCGCCGCAGCGGGGCCATCGGCTGCGCCGAGAACGCCGTGCACCGCGAAAAAAACCACAAAATAGCGAAGGTCTTTCATATGTCTGATGCTTTCCTTTGATGTTGTTTATGGGGTCCTATCTTACACGTTGGCACGGGGGCGCTCACTCGATGACCAACCAGGTATGGCTGTTGGCCGGGATCGTTACCGGCACGCTGACATTGAACCCGCGGTCAAGCTTGAACGTCTTCAGCTGGCCCTCCTGTTCGCGTATCTGCGCGGTATCAGTTAGGCCGGTGTAATACAGCGGCAGGCGCAACGTGCGCTGCACCGGTTCCGCCAACGGGTTGTAGACCATCGCCAACCCCCGTTGCTTGAGCGCCGCATTGACGTGCATCATGCAATCGATATCCTGCCCGTCGGGGCGCCGCACATGGATGATGTCGGAGTCGAGGATCGCGCGGTATTTCTTATACCAGGCGACCGTGGCCTTGACGAGAAGCTTGGTCTCCTCGGCGTCATACAAGCGCGGGCCACGATAACAACTCTGCACCCCGGAGCCGAAATTCTGCGCCAGATGGGCACCGTAGGCCGCGAGATGGTCCTTGAGCGGCTCGAGCGTGGCGGCGGGTCCGCCGCCGTGGTATTCCACCAGCGGCGTCATCATCCACCCCATGCTCGGGAGCTTGTGCCAAGTGCCGTCGTAGATGTTCTGCCGGCCGATAACCACCTGATAGTCGCGTGGCAACGACCAGTTCTCCTCGCGATAGCCCATGCCGGTCTTGGTGGCGCCCTGATGGAAATAGTCATCAGGAGCATTGACGAAAATCCCCCGCTGCCGGCAGCCGTGGAAAAACTTCGCCATCATCTCCCACTGGACCCGCACCGAATCGTCGCGGCCGCGGTGGTACTTGTGCTGGGTCGCTGCGCATGGATATCCATGATAGGGACCGTCGGTCTCGATGATGTCCTGTCCGACAAATTCCATGAAATCGTAGAGATGCTTGAAGTAGCCATCGACGAACTCGGACCCGAGACACAGGCTGGGCGGGTACACGTCCTGCTTGGCGTCGTGGAGCGGGCCCTTGGAGGCGGTGGAGCAGAACAGAATATAGCCACCCATCCGGATGCCCTTGCCATGGGCATAGTCGAAGTCCGCCTTGATGCGCTCCCAATACTTGCGGTCGGTGCTCTCCATGTTGAAGCCGCTGCCAAACGTCAGGATGATCATCTCGAAACCAGTCGCGGCGCATTGGTCCACGGCGCGGCGGATCGACTCGGAATCCGAGTTGCGCAGATGCATGAACACCGGATTTTCCTGGGTCCACGGCGCCACCGTGCGGAACATCTTGCGCCGCGCCAACCCCTGCCGCTCGGCATCGTCGGTGTCGTGCAGAATCTCGTAGGTCCGAAACGAGGTGAACGCCGCGCCGGGTTGCAGCGACTTGGCGAGCCCTTGCGAGTAGCGGCTCGACAACAGGTAGCGCGCGCCACCGGAATGCGCGTGCTCGCCGGGAGCCGCCTTTTTCCAGGGCTCGTCCAGAGTGCTGTTAGGAACGTAACGCAGGTCCTTGCTGGCGTCCCGGCCCTCGGAAAAGGTGGTGTACAGCGGGTCGCTATCCCAGCGCGTGGTGGTCATCGAGTTGAATGTGTAGTCGCTGCCAAGCCAGATGCGCGATGCCTGGTCGTGGGCGACGGCCAGAATTTCGGTGGACATCTGGTCGAGCATCAGCTCGGTGCTACCGCCATTGGTGACCACAACGTGTTTGCACAGCAGCGGCAGGCCATCGTACATCTCGTAATGCACCGCCACCTGCAGACCATCGTCGGCGCGCGACTTGAAATGAAGGGTAAGTCGCTTGCCCTTGGGTGGCCAGGGGGTGTCCGGCGCAGCGTAGCGGGGCTGCCACGGCAGGGTGGCCGCCACCTCGCCGGTCTCGCACCCGACAAAGCCGAGGGAATTGGCATCGCCGCTCAGCGTTGCGATCCAGGCCTGATCGAAATAGTTGTGAACCGGTTGTCCCACAAGCCCACCGACTTTGCGCTCCTTCCCGTTGACCGTCATGAGCACCTCGGGCCGGAGCGAGCGCACGAATTGCGCCCCGCTGCGCAGGTTTTTAAAGCTCATGGTGGCCGCGGCCGGGGCGACGAGGCTGGCATCGGCGATGAGGAAGGTGCGACTGATCAAGCCGTTGGCCAGCATGATCTGCGCGCTTTGTTGATCCTTGGCGGCGAGCACCTGCACCGTGGTGCGGGTGCCCGGCGGCTGGATCAGCCAGTCCTCCGGCGCAGGCTGTTCGTCAAACTGCGCGACCGGCTTGACGCCGTTGGTCTGCAGCAGGGATTCCACCAGGCGGGCTCTGGCCGCACGGCCGTCCGGCTCATTCTGGGCTGCCGCGGCGGTGACGGCAACCGCCATCATGATGGCTGGGAAGGACCCCGGGATTTTCATGCTCATGCTCATGCTTTCTGTTAGTTGAGGGTGACCTGGACGGTGGCGCCGGCCTTGACGGCGACCTTCCGCCACTTGAGGAAGGCGGTGGTACCGAGCGGGCGTTGCGCCTGCCGCGCGTTTTCGGTTAGGACAGCCACCTGGGCATCGAACTTGGTGGGATTGGTGATTGCGAGGGTCACGCCCGTGTCATCGCGCTTGAGCACGCGCGCCGCGACGTGGTCGAAGACATACAACTCGTCCTTGTCGCTGCGCACATAGATGCCCGGCAACTCCATGGCCATCAGGATGCCATTGAGTTCATTCCAGCCGGTGGAACCGCTGCCGCGCGAGCCGCGGCTGTCGGCATCGCAGTAGCTCAGGCGCTCGGTGATCTGGCCGTCGGGTTTGATGCCTTCGGCGTGGGCGTGGATGATGTCGCGCAGCAGGTCGGCATATCTGCGGTCACCGCCGGCCCGATAGACTTTAAACAGGGCATCACAGGCGGAGGTGCAGGAACCGGGGGCACCATGCTTGTTCTGGGTGCTGGCCCACACCACCCCGGCCAATTTCGCCTCCAGCTGGCCCAGCTCGGTATCCCGCGGCAATTGGTAGTCGTAAGACACCACCCAGCTGGCAAACAGGTTCGCTAGATTGCGTGACTTCTCCAGCCACTGTGCCTCGCCGGTGGCTTCATACAAGGCCATGAGCGAGCTCATGAAGGCGGGCGGCGAGTCGCCGTCGGCATTTTGCAGGGTGTCGGCGGAATGACCGGTGGTCATCCCGAGGCTGACGAAGTCGCGCTGATAGTAGTAGTCGGCGGCCTGTTTGGCGACGGCGAGATAGGCCGGGTTGTGGAAGTAGTCGGCCGCGAGTGTTAGGCCGCCCATGACCTGGGCGGCGCTGGTGGAGTTATAGACGGCCACCTCGCCGGTGTCCACATTGAGGAAATTCCCCCATTGCCCGCATTGCTGCCAGGTGGCGACAAAGGCGTCGGCCAGGCGTTTGATGTGCAGCTCCCACGCGGGCTTGATGGCGTGGCCGCGGCCCTGGGCCTTGAGCAGCATGAACTGCTTGACCATCCAGAACAACACGTCGCCGTTCTTGCGGGTCAGCGCGATTTCGGGATGCTCGTCGTAGCCTTCGCGGCCGAAAACCTTGCCCTCACTATCAATCGCACCGTGAAAGTACCCGGCTCGGCCCTGCGCCCGCGGAATGGCAAAATCAAAGGTGCTGGCCACCCGCTCAAGGTGCGGCGCGTCGCCCAGCGCGAGCATGGGAAAGGTGTTGATCAGGCCGCCAATCCAACCGAAGGAAATCCAGCTCGCATTCTCCGGACAGTAATACTTGAACTGCCCGCCGTCGTGGAAACGGCTGTCAATCCGCGCCGTCATCAGCCGCGTCACCTCACTGAACGGAATGAGGTCGCGCGGGTTGTTAGGCCCGGTCACGGCTTTGCGCACCGTCATGAATTTTTCCAACACCCCGGGGACATCCGGGGTGGCGAACGAATAGACGCGAAGCCGCAGGGTGACTTGCTGGCCGCTTTGCCAGTCGAGGCCGCGATAGGGACTGGCGCTAAAGCCGATGAACTCGGGCTTGCGTTGGCACACGCCGGGGGCGCTGACGACCAGCGTGGCGTGCGAACGATCCATGCTTTCCTCGATCATCAGGCCGTGATCGCGGATCTGGCCGTCGTGGCGCATCCCCTGTTCCGCCAGCACGAGGAACGCGCGGCGGGTCTGGCGGTTGTAAAAACACAGGGCGGGAGTGGTCGCATACGAGCTGTTGATCTCGAGCTTGGACGGCGTGCCGGCGTCCGGCGAGAGTTGCTGCAATTCGCCGGTGGTGAGCGGCAGGTCCTTGCGGTACAGGTCCTCGCGGTTCAGACCGGTGGCATAGGCGCGGCGCTCGACGCGGTTGCGGTTGCCGTTGTACACCGAGCCCGGAATCATCACATAGTTGGTGGTCGACCAGCCGGCAAAATCAAACGCCACCGCCACCCCCGCCGCCTTCGCCACCCCGGCGGCCAGCTTGATGGTGATGACCAGGTCGAGGGCATCCGGCTCGCCAGCCACCGGCGTGGCGCGCACCTCACTGGTCCACTCGCTGTCCGCCGTGCGCAGCGTGCCGCGGGTGAATGGCCGGCTCGCCGCCAGCTCCGCCCCGTGATACCAGCAACCCAGCAGGCGCATCTGCCCTAGCAGCGGCTTGAGCAGCGCGGCCAACGCGGGCGCGGTGGTGGCGGCGTCCGCCGGCAGGTTGGCGCTGCCGGCCACCGGCAGCCAGGTGCCTGCGCTGGGGTCATTCAGGAACGTATCACCCGGCTTGCCCGCGTTGCTGTCCGGCGCGGCGACGCCTGCAAGCGGCAGAACCAGAACGAGTAATGGAAAAATAATCTTCAAGGCGGTGATTTTGTTAGTTGAGGGTGACTTGGACGGTGGCGCCGGCCTTGACTGCGACCTTCTGCCACTTGAGGAAGCCGAGGGCACCGAGCGGGCGTTGCGCTTGCTGCGCGTTTTCGGTTAGGACCGCCACCTGGGCATCGAACTTGGTGGGATTGGTGATTTCGAGGGTCACGCCCTTGTCATCGCGCTTGAGCACGCGCGCCGCGACGTGGTCAAACACATACAACTCGTCCTTGTCGCTGCGCACGTAGATGCCCGGCAATTCCATGGCCATCAGGAGGCCATTGAGTTCGCACCAACCGGTGGAGTCGTAGGATGCGCCACGGGAGCCGCGGCTATCGGCGTCGCAATAAGTCAGGCGTTCGGTGATCTTGCCGTCCGGCTTGATGCCCTCGGCGTGGGCGTGGACGATGTCGCGTATGAGCTCCGCATAGCGGCGCTCGCCGGTGGCACGGTAGAGCTTGAACAACGCGTCGCCCGAGGAGGTGCAGATGCCCGGTGCGCCATGCTTGTTCTGGGTGCTGGCCCAGAACACGCCGGCCAACTTGGCACCGAGATTGCCGAGGTCGGTGGTCTTGGGCAATTCGTAGTCATAGGAGACGATCCACGTGGCTAACAGGTTGGCGAGGTTGCGGCTCATCTCCAACCAACGCGGGTCGCCGGTGGTTTCATGCAAAGTCATCAACGCGGTCATGAATCCGGCGGCGGTCTCCGACTCGGCGTTCTGCATGATGTCCGAGCAGGCGCCATAGGTGAAACCCTTGCCGAGGAAATCCTGCTTGTAGTAATAGTCGGCGGCGGCCTGGGCCACGCTGGTGAATTCGGGGTTGTTGAAATACTGTGCGGCCAGCGCCAGGCCCCCGATGGCGGTGGCGCCGCCGGTGGAATTGTAGATGACGATATCGCCGGTCTCGTGGTTCACATAGTTGCCCCATTGGCCGTGCCGTTGCCAGGTGTTCACAAACGCCTGCGCCAGTTGCTTGACGGCTTGTTCCCATGCGGGCTTGATGACCTCGCCATGGCCCTGCGCCTTGAGCAGCATCAATTGCTTGGTCATCCAGAACAACACGTCCGCATTCTGACGAGTGAGCACGATTGGCTGCTTCGGATACCAATCCCGGCCGCTCGCCTTGCCGTCGGGATAGACCGAGGCGAGGAAGTAGCCTGATTTGCCTAATGCCGCAGGCATGACAAAGTTAAAGGTTTTGATCGCCCGCTCGCGGTGCATCGCGTCGCCGAGCGCAAACATCGGGAAGGTGCTCATCAGGCCGCCGGTCCAGCCCAAGGTCATGATGTCGCAGTTGGCATCCCCATAGTATTGACCTGCCGCGTTTTCGTGCCAGCGGCTGTCAATCCGACCCGTCATCAATCGCGCCACTTCGCTCAACGGGATGAGATTGCGCGGCTGGTTGGGACCCGTGACGGCCTTGCGCACGGCCATGAACTTGTCCAACACGCCTGCGATATCCGGAGTCTCAAACGAATACACCCGCAACCGCAGGGTGACCTCTTTGCCGGTTTTCCAGTTGATCCCACGGTCGGGGCTGGCGCTGAAGCCGATGAACTCGGGCTTGCGTTCGCGCACTCCCGGTGCGCTGACCACCAGTGTGGCACGCGAACGATCCAGGCTCTCCTCGATCATCAGGCCATTGTCAACAATCTGGCCGTCTTCACGCATCCCCTGCTCTGCCAGCACGATGAACGCGCGTTTGTTCTCACGGTTGTAAAAGCACATCGCCGGAGTGGTCGCGTTGGATGCGTTGACCTCGATCTTCGAGGGTGTGCCCGCCGCCAGTTCGAGGCGTGGCACGTCACCGTGGGTGACGGGCAAGTCCTTGTTGTTGAAATCCTCCGCATTGAAGCCGGTGCAGTAGCCGCGATACTCGATGCGGTTGCGGTTGCCATTATAGACCGATGCCGGAATCAGCACATAGTTGCCAGGACTCCAATTGACAAAATCAAAGGCCACCGCGACGCCCGCCGATTTTGCCACGCCATCGGTCAGCTTGAAGGTGATGGCCAGGTCCATTGCATCTTTCGCGCCTTCGACCGGTGTCGCAACGACTTTGCTCGTCCAGCGGGAGCCATCCGTTCGGAGTTCGCCTGCGACAAACGGCCGGGCAGCGGCCAGCTTCGGCCCATCATACCAGCAGGCGAGCAGTCGCAGTTGGCCACCTAACGGATCGAGCAAAGCACCGATTGCGCTCGTTGGGGCTTGAGCGGCTGGGGGCGGACAGAGGGTGGCCTTGAGTTCCGGCAGCAGGATCTGTTGATAGCCCTCCGCCTGAGGGTGGATACGGTCGGGCACCAGCCGGTCAAACAGCTGAAGATCGTTGGTCATGATCTTCGACCAATTTCGGTAATGATCCACCAACAGCAGGCCGCGTGCTCGCGCCACTTCGCGATAACCCTCGAAATAGGCGGCCACCTGCGGTCGATCCGAGGCGTGCTTTCCTCCGCCCGGCTGCGCCTGATCCATGCACGAGTTCATCGTTTGAAGGATCACCTCGGTCGCCGGATTGGCCGCCACAATCCTGTCAATCATGGTGTTGAGGTTCTTCTTTGAATCGTCCACCGAGATCTTATAGGGCAGAAATGCGTCATTGGTGCCAAACTCGATGAACACCACGTCGGGTTTGTGCGCGATGACCGCGTCGAGCTTGCCCAGGCCGGAGGTCGCCATGTTACCGTTGAAGCCCATACTCGAGGCGGACGCACCCACACCCTCATTGCACAGCACAGCCTGCCCGGGCCATTCCTTGTTGAGCCAATCATTCATCATCACATCCGGCCAGCGCCATGTGCCGCCAGTCAAACTGGTGCCCATGGTGACAATGGTTACCTTCTTGCCTGCCCGCAGTGACTCGATAAACCGTGCGCCACCGCCCCGCGCCAGCCACGTGCCAGCCGTGGGGTCGCCGGCGAAGTTCTCACCGAAACCGGCCGCCTTGACCTCGGCCGCCGTCATGGGCTTGGTGGTGAACCGGGTGAACTGCACGCCGTTGGCGCCGCCGACGAATAGTCGCGACTCATTGCCGAAATCCACCGCCGCCCCAGCCACCGTGGTTGAGGAATCCGCTTGGAACGATTGGCCGTCCCAGTTGGCATCTATCTCGAACAGGGCGCGCTTGCCCGCCGCATCCCACGTCAGGCGGATGCGATGCGTGCCGTCACCCGCCGGTGCCAAGCCGCTCACGGATTCGCCACCGTTGACTGAAACCGTGATCGCTCCGGCGGCAAAATCACTGGGCGCAAGACGGACAAACAACGCTGGCACCGTGGATGGCTCCTGACTGGCACCCGCATTGGCCTGGCCGCAACCGAGTCCGAAAAAGGCGCAGCCCGCACCACCACCGCCCGTCACCGTGACGGTGACCTCCGCCTGAAAACTCTCCCTGGCAAAATCCCCGCGGGAAGTCCGTATGTAGGACCGTGCGCCATCGCCGGGTTTGGCAAAGACAAACGTGCCGCCATCGCCAAGATCCCTGGCGGCACCGTCCGGTTCGGCCGCGGACGCGCCGCATGCCAAGCCCATGGCCAGCCATGCGGCGAGGCCATTTCTGATGATAGAGGTCATGCGCATGGCAAGTGGCGCCATGCTGGCACCGGTTAGTAATTGAATCCTATGTTTCATGTTCAAGTCATTGTTCTTGTTGAGGCTAATACACCACCAGCTTCGCCGATTTCGGAGCGAACGGGACGATCATAATCGAGTTGGATCCGGCCTTGAGATGTTGGGTGATGTCCAAGCGGAACGGCTTGCCGATGAAACCACCGGCATGCGTGCCGTTGACGGTGATGCTCGCGGCCTCTTCCGGTGCGAGCCCGTCGAATTCAAGATAGACCCTCGACTTGGCTAGATCGATGTCCGGGGGAAGGACGCAAGTGCCTTCGAAAGGATCCACGTCCACCGGACTTGCCGTATATTGCCTGCCGGCGGCAATGCGGCTCAACTCTTGCTCAATCGGCGACTGGGGGCCCAATGTCAGGGTTTGCATGTCAGTACCTGTTAGAGTGACGCGCTCGTCCCCTGATGTGCATTCGGCCACCAAGGTCTTGACCACGCCAAACGCCGGGTCATCGCCTTGGGCCAGGCGCGCCACCGTGAGCCGGCGTTCGCCCGAATCGATCAACATCTGCAGGAGTTCGCGCACATCGCGGCTGCGCTTGGCATCGCCCGGGACGCCATAAGTGGCCTTCACCACGACGAGTTTGTTCGCCCCGGCGCGCGCATCGCGCAACGGGATTTCGCGTTTCGGCACCGCGATGCCACAGCGCAGGGGCAAGGGCCGAGCGGCGGATTGGAACACCAGCAGCACGCTCTCCATGGGCTCAAGTGTGAGGGAGAATTCCGTGTTGTTGCCGGCGCGCTGGCAAGCGACCGAAGTGAGTTCGTTACGCATCGCGTCCCATGCCTCGGGTGTCCCTTGTGCGGCGGTGCGGAACTTGAACCTGCGGGCCGCCCCCTGGTCGTTTTGATTGCACACGAGGAAGACATCGCGCCCGCTCTTCACCCGGTGCAGCACATGCAGCCAGTTGCCGGTGTCACCCTCGACCACTGCCAGTGCCGGCGGCAGGCCGGCGTCTTTTGCCAAGGCCTGGCTCAATTCGGCAGCCGACGGTTTTTCCGGCAATAGATAGGCTTTGCCGCCTTTGTCGCTCTTGTTGCATGCCGCCGTGCCGGGGGTGGGCGCGCTGCCCCAGATGGCATTGCGCAGCGTGGCAATGTCGGCGGCTGATTTGCCCATCGTTGCGGACTTGGTGGGCAGGAACCCGTAACCGACGACAACGCCGCCCTGCTCGAAGAATTGTTTGACCTTTGACAGCGTGGCGAAAGGAATCACTTCCACCGGCGGAACCACCAGAACCTGATAGAGTTCCCGGTTCAGGGCGACTTCCCGGTCCTTGAGTTGCGCCTTGCCTTCGAATACTTCAAACGGTAGCCAGTCGCAGTCATACAACGAATCCTGGATGGCCGATGTCATGTCCTCGGGTGTCACCATTTTACCAACCTGCTTCGCAGTGCCGCTGAACAACACCGCGATTGGGCAGACATGCCGCCCGCCGGAGAGCAAGAGACTGAGCCGCGAGGTGTAATCCGCATAGACCCTGTAAAGCGGGTAACGCGGCTCATGGCCGCCGTTGTAAAAATAGGGCGGGCAATCCATGTCGAACGGCGCGCGCGGGTTGAATGAGTGGGGGATCATGTAATTCACGCCACGCACCTGCATCTGGTCAGTGAGCCATTTCATCTGAGGGTAGGTAATGTCCTGCCCGTATGCGCCGAACATTTCACACATGGTGATATCATCCTTCTTGTCGAAAACGTGGGTGATGGAGCTGGCCAGTTTCGGTGTCTGATAGATATCATGCGGCCGGGTGCCGGGATACATCTGCCGGCAAACGAGATCCAGCGCGCCCATGTCGCTGTATTTCTGCAGGCGCATCATGTCGCCGGCGCAATAATCGCGATTTACGTAGAGGTAGCCGTGTTCCATGAAATGGCCCATGGAGATCACCTGGTGTTTGTGACACCAATCCGCCATGCCGCCATACATCACGCGGCCCCAGGTTTCCGCGAAAGCGTCCAGATACTGGTAGCGAGCGGCGACGTCGGACTCGCCGGCGAGGCCGAACTTGTAGGCGACATAGGCCGTTTTCCAATCAATATTCCATTCCTTGAGGGTGGCATTGAGCTCGGTCCCCCAATCGCCCTTGGTCTCCGGCTCATCATAGAAAAAGCCGGGAATGGTCTTGCCGAAGTCTGCACCGAAGCGGTCGAAGTGCGGCTGATAGACCGTCTGGATGAACCAGTCGGTGCAATCGCGGCTCGCCCCATCGACGCTGAGCTGGTCGCTCGTGCCCAATCCCGGCGCCTGCGTGTGGGTGAATTTCATGACCTGCCACTTGCCGGCCGGGGCTTGCCACGACAGTTTGCCGTCCTTGATGAATTCATGCAGATCGATGAGACTCTCGCTCTCGATTTTTCCTTCGGCATTGAGCTTTCCTGCCAAGGTGGCGATGTATCGTTCACCGCCGTGCCCGGCGGCCTGGACTGGCGTGGGGCCATCGGCCAGGATGGCATCTGCGGCAAGCCGTTTGGCGGCGTAGCGTGCCGGGACTTTGCCGCCGACGCCCTGGCTCGGCCACACTCGCTCGTCGAAGATCCACATCTTCAAGTCGTGCTTCTTGGCCGCCTGCAGGCAGATGTCGAGATCGCGATACCAGCCCTCGCCGAGCCAGTCGGTGTGCGGGCGGGATTCCGCGGTGAAGCAGCCATTGCCGCTCTCGGCCACCTTGCCGAGATACATCTCCAAGCGCTCTTTGCTCTCGTCCCCGTGCAGCCAGAACAGCGGCCCGGTCAGGCGTTTCGCCTCCATCGGCAATTCACGGAACTGTTGCTCAACAGTGGCGAGCGATGGTTCGCCCGCAGCAACGGCAACGCCAGCGAGCGGCAGAAACAGAGCGAGTAATGGAAATATTTTCTTCAAGGTGGCAGGTTTGTTAGTTAAGCGTGACTTGGATAGTGGCGCCGGCCTTGACCTCGAACTTCGGCCACTTGGGGAAGGCGGTGGTGCCGAGCGGTTTGGCGGCCTGTTCTGCGGACTCGGCGAGGATGGCGACCTTGGCGTCGAAGCGGGTCGGGTTGGTGATCTCGAGGGTCACGCCGGTGTTGTCGCGCTTGACGCTTTTAACCTCCA
>CAIZNN010000096.1 GCA_903934285.1 Akkermansiaceae bacterium
CCGTGTTTCGGGCAGCATCGGCCAGTGCCAATTCGGCAAAAAGCAGGCCCCTACTCCGACCAGAGGGTGGAAATTCACAGCGAGGGCCGGATCGTTTCCAAGGTGCTGGATATGGCGCAGGATGGCAGCAGCGCCAACAACGGCGGCGCGGTCACGCTCAAGGGTGCCAATCTGGGCACCTTGCTACTCAACACCAGCGGCCACGACATCGGCGATTTGACCAGCGGCGGCACCGGCAACGACGTGGTGCTCACGCGCATCACCCCGACGCCGTGGCAGAGCTGGCAGGTGGCCAATTTCGGTGCGAACAGCAATAAATCCGCCCATCCGCGGCGTTTCCTGCGCCTCGAAGTTACCCGCCCCTGAAACCATGATCCACCTGAAATCCAGCATCACCATCGCGGCGCTGTCCCTTGCCTGTCAGCTGGCAGATTGCGCGCTGGCGGCCGGCAATGCCGGCCTGCTGGATAGGATCGCGCCGACGCCCCTCACCGCCAATCTCACCGCGGCGGGTGCCGTCGACATTTCCCCAACCAGCGGCCCGGCCCTGACAAATTGCCGGCCGTATCTGGCCAGCCTGGTGAGTGAAACAAGCTAACAAGAAACACACATGAGAAAATCAACAAACGGATTGGTTGCGCTGGCACTTGCGTGTTGCATGACTGCCCATGCTGCTGACATCTGGGGCAAAGGCGAGGTGCCGCGGATTACAGACCCAAAGGATGTGCCGCAGACGCTTACAGGGATGTGGCAAGGCTACGACGCAAACTATGACAACAACAATCCGCTGGAAGCCGAAATCCACAAGACCTGGGAGACCAAGGACGGCATCGTGGTCAACTGGGTGCAGTTGACGGTCGGCACATTTCAGGGCAAGAAGTCCATCGTCTGCGGCTACTGGGCATATCCCAGGGGAGCACAGAACCTACCCGCCATCATGAACACCAACGGCGGCCCGCAGACGGGCGGCGAGGGAAGCGCGCTTCACTATGCCCGGCTCGGATATGCTTGTTTCAATCCGAACCACAACATGAACGAGAAAATGAGTGGCGAGGCGGCCGGCCTGCCCAACACCGACTGGGGTGCGTTGAACGCCGAGGCGAATCCCGGCCCGGTCTGGGGCTTCAATTTCTCCGATAAAACCATCGATGCGGTCGTCAGCCCGCGCAATAGTTCCTCCTTTCCACGGCAGATCTCCGGAAGGAGGATCATCACCTTCATGATGCAGCAGTCGCAAGTCGATCCGAAGAAAATCGGCGTCACCGGTTATTCCACCGGTGGCAGTCTGACGGTGTGTGAAAGCATTGACCCGCGCGTGACGGCGGCGGTTCCCCAATGCGGCGGCTGTGGCGGCAAGATGGATGTGCATGAGATCATTACCGGGCAGGCGCGGGGGCTTGGCAAGGAGACCGATGAGAAATATGGCGGGATGATGCGCGAGTTCGACGAGGGCGGCCACTGGAAAACCATGCATGCGCCGGTGCTGCTGCGTGGCGCCTCGAATGATTTCCACTGCCCGGACTGGAACAGCGTGCAGGCATTGAAGAAAGTGCCGGCTGGGGTCGACAAACGCTACGTGCTTGGCGCCAACTTCAACCACGGCGCGCCGCCGGAAGTGCAGATTGCGGACTACCTGTGGTTTCAGGACAAGCTCAAGGGCGAGTTCAAGTTTCCCGCATCGCCGAAAAGCGAGCTCCTGCTGAAACAGGCGGACGGAGTTCCCGTATTCAAGGTGATTCCTCCCAAAACCGATTTGAAATTAATGCGTGTTGACATGTTTTATACAGACGGGAGGAATCCCCTGACCCGGTTCTGGATTACGGGAGAGCCGGAAAAGAACGATGACGGTTCCTGGCAGATCAATTGCCCGCTCAGCTTCACCGACGAGCCGATTTTCGCGTTTGCCAATTGCATCTATGTCATTGCACCGATCAAGGCGCCCAATCACAGCTACAACGGGTTGAGTGAAATGGCGGTCTCAAGCGACTATGCCTGGGCGTGGCCGGAGGAGCTGCAGCAGGCCAATGTCAAGCCGCAGCCGGCACCCAACCGGCTCATCGACGACTTTGCCAGGGGAGGCCGCGACTGGAGCAGGTCGGGATTGGACAACAGCTACTGGTGGAACATCAGCACGCGCAAGATCAACTGTCCGCTGTTCACGGGGCCGCAAGGCGCCGAACTGGTATTTGATTTCAACTCCCCGCAGGCGGGAGCTAAAATCGGCGTCGTGGTCAACCGTTCCTTCATGGAGGCCAATTGGGTTGAAGACAGGTTCTATGCATTCTTTGATCTCCCGCAGCAAGGATGGAACACCGTCCGCGTCAAGGTTGCCGATCTACACAACCCCTATGGCTGGCCGCTGGATGACTGGCACAAGTTGAACACACTGACCATTCGTGCCGCCGGAGGATTGAAGGAGGAGATTGAAAAAAACTGGCTGCCTGCGGCAAAACGGATCTGCGAACAGGTCGCCAAGGATGGCAGGAAAAGCGCCTACGCGGTGAGCACCGGAACCCTGCCGGACAAGGTCAGCGGCTGGAATGAAGCCTATTACAAGACGGCCGGTGACGAATACA
Source organism: Akkermansiaceae bacterium (assembly GCA_903934285.1). Classification (GTDB taxonomy): domain Bacteria; phylum Verrucomicrobiota; class Verrucomicrobiia; order Verrucomicrobiales; family Akkermansiaceae; genus Luteolibacter. Next base: position 2,577 of record CAIZNN010000096.1, read on the forward strand.
CAAAGGGCACCAATATGACTCCTGACGACGTCTTCGTCAAAACCCGCTTCAAAAACATGCGCTGGGAAGGCGGACAATACGTCCAGCGCTCCAAACCGTATGTCGAAGAAAAATTTGTCAAACCCGAACCGGTGAAATGAACCCGGCAAGAAGCATGCAATCACCTGCCGCAATCCAACGGAAAATATGAATGGGACATGAATGCAACGCGGCATTCCAGCAGATGCCGCATCACACTAACAATCAGAATCAACCATGATAACACAATTCAGCCTATCAATCGCAGCATCGTTCCTTGCGTGTGCCGCAATGGCGGTTGAGTCGCCCGGCGGCCGGTACCCAGCGGCGGGCGCATTGATCCAGTCGCCCGGCGCCACCACCTATATCGTTGATCCGATCAATGGTGACGACGCCAATCGCGCCGGCAAGCCATGGAAGAGCTTTTCCAGAATCAATGCCATGAAACTCGCGCCGGGCGATAAGGTGGTGATTTCTCCAGGCTTGCAGACAGAGACCTTCAAGCCCTCAGGGGAAGGGACTGCGGGCAAGCCGATTGTGGTTCGGTTTCTTCCAGGAGTTCATGTCATCAAAGACAGTCAAACGCTCAAACTCCCGATCTATGGATCCGCAAAAATCGGTTCATCGGATGCAACGTTTCCATTGAGGCGAATATCAAACACAAAACACCGGAAGCTCCGGTCCACGAAAACATACGAATCACCGACAATACTTTTGAAAACATATCCGGTTCCATCGTTTACGCCACGTCAATCAAAGGACTCAAAGTGTCCGGCAATAAATCCTACTCTGGAGAAATAAAAATAAGCGCTGACGCTTCTTACACCGACATGCAGTTGGAGCAGAAAAAATCACACAACCACGATAAGAAAGATTAAAACATGAAAACAATGATTATGATGGCAATGTTGTTTGCCGCCGCATCCGGAGCCGAAGATGCAGGAGCAGGAGCAGGCAAGGCGGCAAGCAACAGGGAATTGCCCAAGTCCGATCTCGTCATGCGTTACAATCATCCGGCCCTGCGATGGGAGCAGGAGGCATTGCCCATCGGCAACGGACGGCTGGGGGCGATGCTCTTCGGCGGTATTGAAAACGAGAGAATCCAGTTCAATGAACAAAGTTTATGGTCCGGGGACAACAACTGGGATGGCGGTTACGAGTGCGGCGACCATGGATTCGGCAGCTACAGGACATTCGGCAATATTCATGTGAATTTCGGCGGGCCGCCCGTGAGCGTTGCGCTGGGAATCAATTCCCCCAGCGGTCACGACAAAGGCGACGGCAACCCGATAGGGAACAGCTTGGACGGGAACGTGAACAGCAAATGGTGCATCGAAAATCCGGGCGACCGCGTAATATGGATGGCCAGCCTTCCAAAACCGGCCACGGTCAAATCATATTCACTGACGAGCGCGAACGATGTCCCGGAGAGGGATCCCCAGGACTGGATATTGGAAGGTTCAAATGATGGCAGGCAATGGAAGCTTGCAGACAGTCAGAAGCCCGGAATCCCCTTCGAGAAACGGCTCCAGGCAAAGACATTCAAGGTGGCAGAACCCGGGGAATACCGCCTCTACAGATTGACATTCGCGACGAAAGGCCACAGCCATTTCCAGATAGCAGAAATCTCGTTCGACGCGGTCAAGCTGCCCGGACAGGAGGCGGCCATTCCGGCTCCTTCCGACTATGTTCGCGAGCTGGACATATCGAACGGAGTGCACCGGACTGTATTTACCAAGGATGGCTGCACGTACGGCAGAGAGGCCTTTGCAAGCCATCCCGAGCAAGTAATGGCATTCAACTACACCGCATCAAAGCAGGGTGCCCTGACTGGAACGCTTTCATTGAAGCCGGGACAGCCGGACACAGTCGTCACGGCAAAGGACGGATGCATAATCGCTTCAGGGATGATGCCAAACAAGCTTAAGCACGCCTGCAGGATCCTCCTTGTGAATTCCGGCGGCACCGTCAGCGCCGAAAAGGATGAACTGAAGTTCGAGCAATGCGATAGCCTGCTCGTCATCGTGGCGGCCCGCACCGATTACAAGGCGGACTACCAGTCGGGCTGGCGTGGAGATGATCCTGCGCCACTCGTTGCAATTGACACAGCGGCAGCCGCTAAGAAGACATTTGCAGAAATCAGGAATGCCCATGTTGCAGACCTTGCATCGCTTCTCGGGCGCGTCATGGCCGAGTGGGGGAAAACTGATCCGTCCGTACTCTCTTTGCCGACGGATGAGCGGCTCAAGGCCTACGCCAGAGGCGGAAATGATCCGCAGTTAGAACAACTGATGTTCCAGTACGGGAGATATCTTCTGGCGAGCTGTTCGCGTCCCGGCGGTCTGCCTGCCAACCTGCAGGGCCTGTGGAATGACAGCAACAACCCGGCATGGGCCAGTGATTACCACAGCAACATCAATTTGCAGATGAACTACTGGGGTGCGGAAGTCGCGGCCCTTCCTGAGTGTCACCAGCCGCTGCTTGATTTCGTTAGCGCCGCCCTCGAACCCTGTCGGCTGGCCACGCGCAAGGCGTTTGGCGACAAGACCCGCGGGTGGACCGCGCGGACGAGCCAAAGCATTTTTGGCGGCAACGGCTGGGAGTGGAACATTCCGGCAAGCGCCTGGTATGCTCAACACTTCTACGAGCACTGGGCCTTCACTCAGGACAAGGGATACCTGCAAAGGCAGGCCTATCCTGTAGTAAAGGAGATATGCCAGTACTGGGAGGATCACCTGAAGAAACTCCCCGATGGAACGCTCGTCGCTCCAAATGGCTGGTCCCCGGAGCACGGTCCGCGGCAGGACGGTGTTATGCACGACCAGCAAATCATCTGGGATCTGTTCCAGAACTATCTTGAAATGGCCAAGGCTCTTGGAGTTGACCAGGACTACCAGCAGAAGATCTCCGACATGCAGGCGCACCTCGCACCTAATAAGATCGGCAGGTGGGGACAACTGCAGGAGTGGCAGTCGGACTGCGACGATGCAGACGACCAGCACCGCCACATCTCCCATCTGTTCGCAGTCTATCCGGGACGGCAGATCACAAAGGCAAAGACCCCGGATCTTGCGCAGGCCGCCATCATTTCGCTGCGGAGCAGAAGCGGCAATTACGGCAAGAACGAGAATACCCAGTTCACCGTTGAATCCACTGTCGGCGACAGCCGCCGGTCATGGACATGGCCCTGGCGCTGCGCGGTTTGGGCGCGACTCGGCGAGGGCGAGCGTGCGGGAATGATGGTGCGCGGACTGCTCACCTACAACACTGTGGCAAACCTGTTCTGCAACCATCCTCCGTTCCAGATGGACGGCAACTTCGGAATCACTGGTGCGATAGCGGAAATGCTGCTGCAGAGCCAGGACGGCACAATATCACTTCTGCCTGCATGCCCTGCGGCCTGGGGCAAAGAAGGTTCCTTCAAAGGACTGCGCGCCAGAGGCGGTTTTACGGTCGATTGTTCCTGGAAGGACGGAAAGGTTGTATCCTATCGAATAACTTCGGCCAATCCCAGAAATGTCAAAATAATCGCAAACGGCAACTCCAAGGAGATTACTTCGGAAAAGGTAAAATAGAACTCAGATTCGAGGCGGGAATTTTTGGCAACAGGGGGACAGCCATCCCTGAACAATCCCCTCCGCGTCAACCTGGATGAATCTCGTACGGAGACCAAGGTCGAGAACAACGTCGTAAGGAAATAATCCGCACTATCGCAGTCAATGACAGCTCGATCGTTCTGGACCTGGACCCTGGCCAAGGATAGGCGATTGAAGTTAGACCTCCCCGCCAAGACACTGCCGGACCAAAAGCCGCGTCTGCACCGCCTTGAATCACCCCCACCCCTGCCTTGACAAATATGCAAATCTATCAATGGGCCGCCCTGCTCGGAGTATTTCTATGGATTGCCCCGGCAGCATCGGTTCACGCCCAACAACCCGCGCCGGCGCAGGCCGCCGCTCCTCTAACGCTTCCGTTGTGGCCCGCGGGAAAAATGCCCGGGCGTGGTCCTAAAGAGGGCGCCGTGGAACATGCCCTGCCATCGCGCGGCGACCACGTAACCAGAATTACCGACATCAACGAGCCCGCGATCATGGTGTTCAAAGCGCCGGGCGCCACCAAGCCCACCCCCGCGGTCATCATCTGCCCGGGTGGCGGCTACGGCATCCTGTGCATCGACAAGGAAGGCACCGAGGTCGCCGCCTGGCTCAATTCCATCGGCATCACCGGCGTGCTGCTCAAATACCGGGTGCCCAATAACCAGGACGGCGCGTTTCAAGACATCCAACGCGCCGTCCGTCTCGTTAGGGAGAGCGCTGCCAAATGGAATGTCGCCCCGGGCCGCGTTGGGGTGATGGGTTTTTCGGCCGGCGGCCACCTCTGCGCCCGGCTCAGCACCAATTCGGCGCAGTCCGCCTATCCGAAAATCGATGGTGCCGACGAGCAAACTCTCCGCCCCGACTTCGCCATCCTGGTCTACCCCGCCTATCTGGCGCAAGTGCCCGGCCAACTTTCCGCGGGCCTGCCCGTCGATGCCACGACGCCCCCGACGTTTCTGGTTCACACCGAGGATGATAAAGCGTTTGTCGCAGGAACAAAATCGTACCACGCGGCCTTGCAGGCGGCCACCGTCCCTAACGGATTTTTCCTTTGTGTCGAGGGCGGCCACGGCTACGGCTTGCGCGCCAATGGGAAAATCAGCGTGTGGCCGAAAAAATGCCAGCAATGGTTGATGAAGGCGGGCATCCTCCCGCCCGAGGGCCGCGTCAACGCCGGGGGCTAAGCCCGGCACCGCCCGTGCATGGCGCCTCCAGAGTGGTGACTCGGCCGATGCGGGGCGAGCGGCGCCGGACTGTTAGGTTGACAGTCCGGTTTTTTCGTCTTCGATGCGTGGCATGAGCGATGGTGGCAATGGCGGGCAATGGCGTGGGGCGGGTGGTGCGGACCTGGGTGCGGGCGAGTCCACTTCGCGCTGGGTGTTTGGAGCATTCTGGGCGCTGTTGTTCGTGGCGACGTTTTTTGTGGCGGCGCCGTGGGCGGGCTTTCACGCCGTGCTGTTAGGTTGTGTCGGCTTGCTGGTGCTGTGCTGCCCGCCCGTCGTTGCGTTGCCGCGGCTGTGGTGGGGGTTGGCGGCGGTGTTTGTGCTGGCCGGGGCGGCGGTGTTTCTGCCTGCCGGGTGCTTCACGATGCCGCCATGGCGCCAGCAATTGGCGGCGCTCGGGGTCGCCACCGGCCCGTTGGTGGTCATCCAGGCGCGCCAGGCGGCCGAGGCCGCCGGGTTGCTGGCCATCACCTTGGGCACCGGGCTGTGGCTGGCGGGCCACCGCCCGTCCCCGGCGCAAGCACGGCGCTGGGCGTTGGCATTCACCTTGGGTGTGGCCGCTTATGCCGTCATTGCGCGGCTCATGCAAAACTCCCCGCCTGCCGCCCACCCCGGCGGCGAGGTGCATTTCGGGTTTTTCCCGAATCGCAACCACAGCGCCACCTTGCTAGCCATGGGGGCGATCTGCGGATTGGGCAACGTGCTGCAAGCCATGCGCGACAAGCGGTTTACCGGCGTCGCGGTGGCCCTCGGCGGCACCGGCGTGTGCCTTTGGGCGGTGGCCGCCTGGTCGGTGAGCCGCGGGGGGGTGGTGCTGGTGGCTCTCGGGTGTCTGGCCTGGCTGCCGATGTTAGGCACGCGATACCTCGGCAAGCACGGGTTCCGGGCGCTCGCCCTGATCGGGCTGGCCGCCGTCGGGCTGTTTTTCATTGCCGACAGCGGGGTGAAATCGCGCCTCACCTCCACCGTCGAAAAGGCCAGCCTCGCAATCCACCCGGCCGACACCCAGCCTGCGGAACCGGGCAAACCGGAACTGGGCAAACCGGAACTGGATTCCGCCCGCGACTTGGATTTCCGCATCCCCACCGCGCTCGACACCCTCGGCTTGATTCGGGATTTCAAATGGACCGGCGTCGGTGCCGGCCAATACCGCTACATTTTCCCCCAATATCGCCAACTCACTGCCGTCGCCAATGGCGCGGACAGCTACCATCCGGAAAGCGACTGGCTGTGGCTGGCGGCAGAGTCGGGGATCCCCGCCACTCTTGCCTTGGCGGCCTTGGTGATGCTGGCGTTCCGCAAATCCCTGCTCGACATCCTCCACGGCAGGGACCGCGCCGTGCGCAGCGCCTGCCTGGTCGCCGCCCTGTTGGTGCCCATCCACGGGCTTTTCGACGTGCCTGGCCACCGCATCACCCTGGCTCTCAGCGCGGCCTTGCTCTTCGCCCTGTCGCTGCGCCCACCCCCTGCCGATTCCCCACCGCCGCCCCCTCGCGCTTGGCCGTTCCGCCTCGCCGCACTCGCCGTGCTGGTCACGGCCGGCTGGCTGGTCAGCCCCCAATGGCGGGGGGCGCCGCAGCCGGCGCTTGGAGCTGCCAGCACCGCGCTGCAGCAGGCCCGAGCCCTCTACCGCGAGGATCAGGCATTGCAGCAGGCGGCCCTCGCCAAGGGCCTGCCCCACCAACCCGCTCCGGCCGACGACCGGCTCGAAAAAGCACTGACCCTCCTCCAGCAAGTCGAACCCCTCGCCCCGCTTGACCGCGATCTGCTGCGCTACCAAGCGTTCCTCGCCTTGCATTTCGACGACAAGTTCGAAGTGGCGGACCGCAGTTTTGCCCTCGACCGGGCGCTCGACCCGACATGGATCGAGGGCCCGCTGCGCCAGGCGCAGGCTTGGGCCCCGCTCGATCCACAACGCTGTGCCCCGCTATGGAGCGAAGCCCTGCGCCGCGCCGCGCGGCTCGACCGCCTCCAACCAGGCACGCCGCACGCCAGCGAACAAACGCTGCTGCTCATCCAGCAATTCGCCAAGGGCAAGCCGGAACTCGAAAAATTCGTCCCGCTACCGCAATGAACTGCCTTCCAGCCTGCTTTCCACGCCTCAGCCAGCGCCCTAAACCGTTCATTTCCGGCCGCTTAGAGAACGTCCTCGAAAAATATGCGGGAAATCAAAAATAATGGTTGCGGTTTCTGAGGAAAATCGGTTTCTTTGGCCCGTCATGAAAACATTTCTTCGCAAAAGCGCACTGGTACTCGGCCTCGTCGGTTTCGTTTCCGCTTTGGTGGTTCCCGCTGAGGCGGGCCGCAATATTGGCGCCCCCCCCCCGATTGTCATCGTTCCGAAGCCGATCACCAGCACGCCTTGATTCGTCTCGGTGCCGCCTTTGTTCAAATTCAAGACCCAAATCCCCAATCCCCATGAAGTCTCGTTCAGTTCTAGCTTGCATTGGCACGTTGCTTGCCATCGTTCCCATTTCCGCGTCAGCGTTTACCACCAGCTTTACCAGTTATACACCTGGTACTGAGATAGCCGGCTCGAACGGATGGTCCATCAACAATGCCGGCGCAGACAGCAGCACGTTTTTCTCGCTGTCCTACGGTGCTTGGATGCCGTATAAGGGCAACGCTGGCGATCTTAGACGCGCCGCCGAATTGGGCGGATGGCAGGACTCGCCCCTAGCAGACCCCAATCCGGTTATTCTTAGTCAGAGCCAGGAAGTCGCGGGCGAACTCAAAAATGTTAGCTTCAGCGTCGACTTCAGTGTCCGCACCAACACCGGCGACTTCGCCGGAACTCCGCGCGACGCATTCGGCTTTTCTTTGCTGGGCGCGGCTAGTGCCAACCTTGTCACTATCTTGCTAAACCCCGAAGATGGCGGTTCCGGCGATGCTTATCGGATTGGATATACCGTTGGTAGCGGTGCGTTTGTGCCTGCCGAGGATGCGAATCATGACCCCTTGTATGCCCATGCGTCTTCGTACTATACCATGGCCCTTAATTTCCTCACCGGTGGTACCGACCCGACTTTCAGCGTGCTGATTACCTCGTTAGGATCCGGCCAGGGCACCATGACCTTTGGAGGCACGGCAACCGGTCTGGGTTCGGCAACCATGGATACTTTCGCAGCGGTGTGGAACGTGAACGGTGGTGGTGATAATGGCATGACGTTCGACGAGATCACCGTCGTGCCGGAACCCTCAACCGCCCTGCTGGCTGGCTTGGCGTCACTTGGTTTGCTTCGCCGCCGCCGCCATTGAACTCGGCGCGCAGGACGATTTTCAAAGGCCCGTGCCTGACCTCAGGTGCGGGCTTTTCGTGTCGCAGAGAGCCCCACTGACCTGATGAAATTCCTGCCATTCCATGGTTATCGTTTTGCGCGTGGTCAACGCCTGCGGGGCCATCGGGCCCGCCTTCTGATCGCCTGCCAACCGTGGCTATGCCTCGCGGCCCTGCCAGCCCACGCCGCCGAGGTGGCGCTACCCGGCGCGCTGGGCGGGCTCAGTGCCGGCGCTCTGCCCGGCGCGCCGAGCGGGTTTACCGACAGCACGGCGGGGGCGGCGGCGCTGTTAGGTGGCGCGGGCGGCAGCCTGCTCGATGGCCTGGTCGTCGGCACCACGTTTTCGAGCACCTATAACTCGAATGTCTCGGGCAGCCAGTATCTGGCCGATGATGGCGCGGCCAAGGACGATTTCATTCTCGGGCTCGGCGGGTCGCTGGCCTATCTATCAAAAGCATCCGGCCTCACCTTTGGCGGCAACTACCGCGGCAACTACAACCAATACTTCAACCACTCGGACTACAGCGGCTATTCCCAGGGCGGCGGTGTGGTTGCCAGTTATGAGGGTGGCAGGTTCACGCTCTCGGCCAATGCCGGCCTCGACCTCGCCCGCGGCAACAACAGCAACTACTCGTCGTCGTTTGTCGAACAAACCAGCATCCGCACAGGCGTCACCGCCCGCTACAAAGTCAGCCCGAAAACCTCGCTGTTAGGGAATTACTCGCAGAGTTTCACCACCGCCAGCGAGAACCGCTACTCAGACACCAG
>CAIZNN010000097.1 GCA_903934285.1 Akkermansiaceae bacterium
CGCGGTGCTGGGTGTGACCCGCAGAACGCTCACCACCTGGCAGAAGATGGAGGGTTCGCCCAAGCCGCTGTCCAACGGAATGTGGCCGGTGGCCGACTGGCGCGAGTTCGTCCGGGTCCGCGGGCTCAAGGCAGGCAAGACGCCGGTTGGCAACGAGGAGGCGCTCAAGGCCCGCAAGTTGCTAGCCGAGGTGGAGGAACGGGAATTGAGGATCGCCGTCAAGAAGGGCGAGTATGTCCCGCTCCATCAGGTCAGAACCGAATGGATCGGACTGGTCGCCCAGGCCACATCCATCCTGCGGGCCAAGTTTGAGTCGGAACTCCCACCAATTTTGTCAGGACTCGACGCCACCGGCATCCAGCGGGAGTGCCGCCAGGCGATTGATGAAGTCCTCCGAAGCCTGCACGAATCATGAAAATCCTGCACGACATCTGGCGCGAGGCGTGGCAGCCACCCGACCGGCGGCCACCGTGGGAATGGTGCGAGGACCACATCGAGGGCATCCCGTATTCACCCAATCCGGGACGCTTCCGCTCGGAAAACTCGCCGTGGATCAGGGACGTGATGGAGGCCATCGTCGATCCGCGCGTCCGGCTGGTTTCCATCATCGCGTCGGTCCAGTCGTCGAAGACCACCGCGCCGGAACTCACGCTCTGCTATATCATCTCCAACTTGCCCGGTCCCGCGCTGTGGCTCGACCAGACTGACGAGGATGCCCGCGACTATTCCGAGGCGCGGTTGCAGAAGCTCTTCGACCAATGTCCGCCCGTGGCCCGCCTCATGCCCACCGGCATTCACCGCCACAAGCGCAAGAACAACGCCATCCACTTCAACAATGGCATGGTGCTGTGGATTCTCGGGGCTCACAACAAGACGAACCTGCAGCGCCGGTCGATCCGCTGGCTTGTTGGGGACGAAACATGGAGGTGGCCCGAAGGTCACATGTCCGAGGCAGAGGCCCGCGTCACCGCGTTCGGGTGGCTGGGCAAGTGCATCTTCATGAGCCAGGGCGGCGAGGAGGATGACGACACCCACCGCAAATTTCTGACCACCGACCAGCGCGAGTGGACGTTCGCATGTCTGGAATGCGGCCACCGCCAGCCGTTCAAGTGGGAGTGCGTCGAGTGGAGCAAGTCAGCCAGGGATGAATTCGGCGAATGGGATTTCGACGAGGTGAGACGCACCGCCGCCATGCGCTGTGAATCGTGCAACCACCATTTTGACGACGGCGACAGGATGCGGCGTGAACTCAACGCCACCGGCAAGTTCGTTGCCAAGAACCCGAAGGCGTCGAAGGAGAACGTCGGATTCCACTGGAACGCGCTGTGCGCGATGAGCTGGGGCCAGCTTGCCGAACTCTACCTGCGGGCCAAGGCGGCGGCACGCAAGGGGGACGTTTCATTGCTCCAACAGTTCTATCAGAAGCGTCTCGGCCTGCCGTGGCGTGAATACGTCGAAGATTACAAGCTGGAGATCGTCAAGTCCGGCTACAAGCGCGGGGAGACATGGGAAGAAGAAGGGGCCATCAATCCGAAGACGGGGACCATCCTTGCCGCGCCGTTGCCCGAGCGCACCGGACTTATCCCGCTGCGTTTCATCACGGTGGACTGCCAGATGGACCATTTGTTTCTCGTGGTGCGGTCGTGGTCGGCGGAAGGATCAAGCCGCCTGGTGTGGAACGAACGGGTTTTGACCTTCACCGACATCGACGTGATTCAGGAACGCTTCGGCATTCATTCGTCGCTTGTCTTTCTGGACGCCGGCTATGCGACCTACGATGTCTATCGGGAGTGCGCCAAGCGCAGCTGGGTGGCGCTCATCGGCGACCGCCGCCCGGTCTATCCGCACAAGGGGCGCGACGGCAAAACTGTGCTGCGGTTCTACTCGCCACGCCGCAAGGTTGTGCTCACGCACCGGCAGACGTGCCACGTTCACTACTGGAGCAATCTCAACATCAAGGACACGCTCGCCCGCCTGCGCCGCAACCAGGATGCCAGGCAGGGGCCGACATGGGAGGTGCCTGACGACATCGACGACGAGTTCCTTGCCCAGATGGAGGGTGAACAGAGGATCAAGGAGAAGGGGCAGTGGATGTGGAAGCAGATTGGCTCGCGACCGAACCATTACTTTGACTGCGAGTCCATGCAGGCGACCGCGGCCACGATGCTCAAGATCATCGGGCGTGAGGCGGTGGCGAGTGCCCCGGTTGACACCCCGGACGGGGAACCATGAAAACGCTGATTCTCCTCGCCGCTCTGTCCCTGCTGGCCTCCTGCACCGCGCCACCCCCGGTGACCGGGATCTTCGCCACCAAGGCCGGCCAAATCAAGGTTCACCCGGACGGCCGCTTTGAAATCATCATCGAACCGCGCAGCTCCAAGTAAGCCATGACCATCGACCCACGATCCGCAGGCAACATCGCCACGCTCACCCCTGCCGCACAAGCCAAGGCCCGCGAGTGGCTGCTCAAGTGCCTGGAAGCGGGCATCAACGTGAAGATCATCACCGGTACCCGCACCTATCAGGAGCAGACGGCATTGTATGCCAAGGGACGCACCGCGCCGGGACCTAAAGTCACCAACGCCCCAGCCGGTTACTCGTGGC
>CAIZNN010000098.1 GCA_903934285.1 Akkermansiaceae bacterium
CAAGGCAGCCTGGGCGGCGGCGAACGCCTTCTTCTCATCCCCGTACTTCTTGTCAGAAAAATACTTGGTGAACGCGGCTCCCTTGCTGCTGAGAGACAGACGCCAGCCTTGGAAGGCGGCGGTTTCGTAGGTGAAGCGGGTTAGGTTCTTGATCGATTCCATGATGGTTGGGGATGGTCGGGATTGTGTGGCCGGATTTAGCTCAAGCAGTCTCTACCAGCTGCCGGGGGGGATCTCCAAGCATATTCCGCAGCATAGTCCTGTAGCGATGGTCGTGGGAAGAGCAGTAAAGGGGGCCGGAAGCCACAGGCAGCCACAGTCTTCCCCCGTCATTCCTATACTGGATTGCAGCCATTCCTCCGGTTTTTCCGTAGGTTTGAGCCGATAATCAGTTTCCGCCCCAGCCCACTCGATAAATCATGCCACTCGAATCAATGTAAAAACTGCGGTTTGAGGTTCTGACATAACTTTGCGATGGCATGTATGTTGTCCGTGAATTGGTTTGAGATGCGTAGTTGCCGCTGTAGGCCGCAGATCCATACCCATAAGAATCGACCGTCCCATAACCTTGAGCCGTGGTTTGCCCCGTGCTTGATGCATACGCAGGTGTATCGTGCCTCTGATGTTGCTGATAAATCCAAATTTCACCTCCCTTGTTGTCGGATGTCTTGTGTTGCGGTGGCCCCCACTGACCGATGAGTGTTGATGAAGAATGGCCTACCCAGGGTGTCATTTCTGCAGCTGGTGTCATGCAGCCGTTCAAAAAGAACGAAAAGGCGAGTGCAACAGCTGCCGCAATGAATGCTTTGGGGTGGGATTTCACATGCCTGTGTGACAGAGGAGCGAAGCAGGAGCGCAGTTGTGGGAAAGTAGATTGATTTGTCATGATGTCAGGAGTGAAATTACATCGCAGCAGCTGCGGGACCGCCATCGTGCCTACCAAGATCAAAAACACGATTCATTTCTTCCGGAAAAGACAAATGTCACAAGAGCGCTGCAGCAAAAACGCACATTCACAAAATGTGCCTGCGTTAGTGACAATGAGGAAAGGCAAGCCCGCATATGCGCGGGCGAAACCTTCAGCCCGGCAAACCGGCATTATTATGGCCCGGAGAGCCTCCAGACGGAGCTCGGTTTCCGCTTGGCACTTACGAAGATCGTATGATTGCTTAGAACGGACTTTTCCCGACCAGTTCCTCGATTTCCGCCGCCTTCTTGTCCGCCTCGGCTTCCAGGGCATCGATTTCCTCCTCCAGTTCGCTCTTCTGGGTCTCGACCACATCATCGATCACCCTCTCATCCTTTTCCGCGATCTGGAAGAGTTCGTAATCCGGGCTGGCACGCAGGTCATCCAAGGTTTCTATCAACTCCAGGATTCTGGCGCGCAGGTGCTCATACAACGAGCGCAATTGTGCCAGGGTGTGCGAGCCATCCAGCGCAACAGGCACCCAGCCTTGTTTGAGAATGAACGCCTGCGGGTCCTTGGCAATCGCCTCCAGCAACTCGATGTCCCCCCGGTCGCGGGCCTCGTTGATCGCCTGGGTCAGCAATTCATAGGTTTTCCGCTTCTCCGGGTCCTGCTCGTACTGGTCGGGATGGAACATGCGCACCAGTTTCTTCCACAACTTCTTCAGCCTCGCCGTTTCCTCCTCGTTGAGTTCCCGTTTCCCTTTAAGCGCCGAGGCGGTGGAATCGTATTCCCGGTCCTTCTCGCCGGACTCGCGTTCATAGTCCCCGGCAGTTTTACCGGCGGCTTCTTCTCCGTCGGACAGCAGGCGGTGAAGATAGACATTGCGGTATTGGATGAGAAGGCGCAACCGGTCCCTCTCCTGATAGAACTTGCGCAGTGCCCCGAACAGCCGCGCCCTCACCGAATCCACCTTGGACTTCTCGATCCCGAATTCCAGTTCCAGATCCGCAAGGCGGCCCCGCGCCACTTCGACCAGCCTCCGGTATTGCGCGACCTCCGCGTGTTGGAAAATGACAAGCCCGTCAGTAGCGCCGTCGTCCTTGCCGTCGCTATCGAGATCGAGCAACGCCGTATCCTCCAGGGTGACCCCGGACGCCAATTGCGCGAGATACCACAGGCCCATCGTCGAGCTTCTCTCGTTGGATGACGCCGCCAGCCACTCAAGCCAGGAGTTCAACTCCGCATTCCCCGCCGCCTCCTGGTAAAGCCGGTCCTTGAACTTGCCAAATGGAAGCCGCGAGGGATACCACTCGTCCTCCGTGAAATCGCGCAGCGCATCCCACCCATCCAGCCCCCGCTTCCCGGCCAGCGGGCGCAACACCTGTTGCATCAAATCAATCACCGTCTCCACGTCCCCCAGGGCCGTGTGCGCCCCGTGTTCAGGCAACCGGTAATACTGCCGCAGCGTCTGGAGCTTGCAGTTGCCAGCCGGCACCGGATCGAGCAGGCGTTGGGCCAGCTTCAAGGCACAAAAGCCACGCGTGCCAATCTCATTGATGCCGAGCTTTTTCCATTCCGGCAACAAAACCTGGTCCCGGTCGTAATCCAGGTTGTAGGACACCACCGGCAACTTGCCCGCATACGCCGCGAAATCCCGATAGACTTCTTCCGGCGGACTTCCGTCCCGCTCCAGGATTTCACGGGTGAATCCGTTGACCCTCGACGCCTCGGCAGGAACCTCACAGCCATGGTTGAGCAAACGCCGGAATGGCTCACCATCCCGCTCCCAACCCCGCATCTTCTGCGCCGCGAGTTCCACTGCGAAGATGGGCTGCGCTATGCCGCTCGTTTCGGTGTCGATGAGAATCCAAGGGGTGTTGTGGTTCATGTTAGAAATTTTGTTCGTTTACGCCATTCCGGCCGCTCGCCTTGCACTCGCCGGGGGATTCGTCCCTCACCCCCGCTCCTGCAGCCTCGCCCTGACTAGCTCCCGCCCGGAACTGCGGCCACCCGGAAGCCTATGATGAAGTCCCGGTAGCCGGGCGAGTCCCAGTTGCGGCGGGCTGAGCGGCAGTACGGGCCGACGTTGCACCAAGAGCCGCCGCGGTACACGCGCTTCGAGCCAGTGTTAGAGCCGGTCGGATCGATGGCCGCACCGTTCGGATAATCCCCATACCAATCCGCGCACCATTCCCAGACATTGCCGTGCATGTCATGCAATCCCCAGGCGTTCGGCTTCTTTTCACCGACCGGATGGGTCCCCCTGCCGCTGTTGCTCGAATACCATGCCATGGCGTCGAGATCACCGGCGTAATCCCCGATGGTGCCAGCCCGGCAGGCGTGTTCCCACTCCGCCTCCGTCGGCAAGCGGAACGTCTGACCCGGCACTTTTTTCCGCAACTTTTCGATAAAACTCTGGCAATCGTCCCAGCTCACCTCTTCGACGGGATTTTTCGCGCTCTTGAACTCGCTGGGATTGCTCCCCATGATTTGTTGCCATTGCTCCTGCGTGACCTCGTATTTGCCGAGATAGAACGGCTTGGTAAGGGTGACCTGGTGGGCCCCCTCGTCCCCGCCCTTGTCCGAGCCCATGGTGAACGTGCCGGGACGAATCAACATAAAGTCCATCGTTACGCCGCTACCAAGATCCACGACCAGCGTCCTCCTCGGCGGCACGGCGGCGACCTGCCCACGCCATCCCGCCATGCGCGCATCCTCCGGAATCAACGCCACCAATTCGCCCAGGACGTCATCCGCTCCAAATGGGTCTTTGGCGGTTATGGCTTTTTCCAGACGCTGGATGACCAGCGCGACTTTTGTCGCCTTCTCACGCTCGGCCTTGGCCAGCGTCTCAGCTTTTTCTTTCTCAACTCGTTCCTTGGCCGCGCTGATGGCCGCCGTGGCCCGGCCTTTTGCGGCCTCTATCCACTGTGCGAGTTCCTTGCTGACTTCGGCTTGTGTGTGGGCCTTGAGGTCGGGCGGCATGCCGGCTTGGGTGGCGAGCAGCGCATAGAGGTCATCCAGTGAGTGCAGGTTGGAATCGTTGGATATGAGGATGGGAGCAGTCTGGGTCTTGTCAGGAAGCTCACAGGGTGTAATCCATAAGTATGACTCGCTTTCCTTGCCCATGGAGCGCTCGCCAACGGCTACCAGCCAAACCTTCGACTGGATGGATAGGGTGAAGCGGCCGTCAGCATCGGTCTTTGCCGCTTCGGGAGGGATGGCCTGCATCAGCAACGAGGTAGCCATACCGAGCGACATTTCGGTCGGGCGCTGAAGCTCTTCCAATAATTTGCCTGCCGTATCTCCAACGGCTTCCTCGCGCAGCTGTGGCAACTCAGGCACCAGCAGTTCGGGTGTCTCCAGTGATAGCACGTACTTGATGAAAGTGGTCCTGGCATCACCATCCACCCGGTTCTGCGCATCCATTTTCGACGGCTCGCGGATCTTGGCTGCAAGCGTTGCCGCAAGGCTCTTGAACTGCGCGTCCGGCACCACGTGGATGCCGGTGAGCCCCATCTTCACATTTTCCCGGCCCGCCGTGACTACGAAAAGTTGGCCGCTTACCACCACGGGCTTTTTCGAGCAGGCGGGCAGAAATAAGGCGATGGCCGTGAGGGCCGCGAACAATGACCGGGTTTGCATGGGGGGGAGGTTAGGTTCGGATACAGGTTTGCAAGGGTGGAGAACCGCGCACGGTTAGAAGTGAAGCGGCACCCCCCTCGCATGTCGAGCCGATTCTCACACGGCCCCGAACCCTCGCGCCGCCGGCACTCTTCGGACCGGGACTCCGCCCGTTATGTCCTACCAAGGTCCGGCGGCGCTTCACTCAGGTTTGCCGGCCACCTTGCGGCAGCAGGACGGGGCGCGGGCCGGTTCCGGCGGGGCGGGAAATCCATCCCATGCCCGCGGGAGCTGCGGCCACCCGGAAGCCTATGTTGTTGTTCCGGTTGTCGGGCGTGTTCCTGTTGCGGTTGGCTGAGCGGCAGTTCGTGCCGTCGTTGTTCCATGAGCCGCCGCGGTTCACGCGTTTCGAGCCTATGGCCCGCGTCCGGCCGCAAGCATAACCCGCCGCCGCCAGGCAGCCACTCCAAAATGGCTGACAAAGGCGCATACTGCGCTCAAGCACCGCTGCGCCTCCGCCTCGCCCATGGTCCCGGCACTGACGGCTTCATTGATGCACCGCAGCTTGCGCTCGAAGCGGATCCGACTGCGGCGATTGGGCACCACGCGGCGGGCAAGCACCCGATGTCCCAGGAAATCCATCCCATGGGTGGTTCTGTTGAGTTGTGGCTCGCATTTGAAGGCCAGACCCATGGCGGCCAAGCGCGCCCGCACCGCCTCGCGCACTCCGGTGAGCGTTGGCTTGTCCTGCGCCCACACGACGCAATCGTCCATGTAGCGGACGCTGGCACCCAACCCCAAGTCTTGGGTCACAAGCCGGTCCACTGCGTCCAGATAGAGGTTGGCGCAGTGCTGGGAAATAAGGCTGCCGATGGGCAAACCACACCGTTCGCCGGGCCGGTGCGCATGCAGCATGCGGGTGAACAAATCCAATACCTGGCGTTCGGCAAACACCCGTCCGAGTCGATCCAACATCCCGGCCTTGGGGATGCTATCGAAATACTTCCGCACATCCATCTTGAGAAACCATGTGTTCTCCGCCGCAAAGTTGCGGGACGCTTCCAGCGCTGCAAACTGTCCTTTGCCCCGGCGGCAGGCGTAGGTATGGAAAACCAAGCGCCGCTCGAATTCAGCTTCGCATACATTCATCACCGCATGATGCAGCACCCGCTCGCCGAAGCACGGGGCCGTGATGAGCCGCTCCTTCGGGTCGTGGATCATGAACTGTCTGGCCTCACCCACCCGCACCTCGCCGCTGCGGATCTCCTCGGACAGGCGCTCCAGATTTGCGTCCAGCCCAGCCACCCAGGCCAGCGCGTCGCGCTTGGCGCGTTTCCCGCGCAACGCCTTTGCCACTGCGAGCAGCAGATTGCCCCGCAAGGGAATCCGCTCAAAGAGGTTGTTCGCCCGCTGCATCGATCGGCTTGTCCTGCGGCAGGCGGGCAAGCTCAGCCAGCACCGCCTTGCCATATTTCGTGACCCTGGCCTCGCCGATCCCGTGGATCTTGGCCAGATCCGCCACCGTGCGGGCCGGCAGGCGCACCATCTCAGCCAATTGCTCGTTGGTGAACACCGCGAACACCGGCACCGCGTCCCGCTCCGCCAAGGTCTTGCGCAAAATCCGCAGACCCGCGAACACCGCAAATTGGTCTGCCGTCAACACCTCCTTGTAGTCCACTTTACCGAGCGCTGCGGCCCGACCGCCAGAGGTCGGTCCAGCCCCAAATTCGTGGTACTCCACACAAAACGCCCAGAACGATTCCAGCCCCGCCGCCACCCATTCCTTGCGCACGACTACCACAGAATGGCCGCGCAGAAATGCGTTGAGGGTTTCCGCCTGCTCCGGTGACCCTGCCACCGGCAATCTGAAGGTTTGATAGGCCATGGTTTTGGTGCTCAATAAAATCGACCGCTACGCGGCTGGGGTCATTGCCCTTCCGGCCATTTACGCTAGTCCGTCCGCTCGCCTTGCACTCGCCGGGGGCTTCGTCCCTCACCCCCGCTCCTGCATGCTCGCTCCTGCTTGCTGGCTCCCCACCGGAACTGCGGCCACCCGGAAGCCTAAGTCGAAGTCCCGGCAGACGGGCGTGCTCCAGTAGCGGGAGGCTGAGCGGCAGCGCGTGCCGTCGTAGAGCCATGAGCCGCCGCGGTACACGCGAAGCGAGCCAGTGTTAGGCCCTTTCGGATCAGTCGCCGCACCCTCCGGATAATCCCCAAACCAATCCACGCACCATTCCCAGACATTGCCGTGCATATCGTGAATCCCCCAGGCATTCGGCTTCTTTTGACCAACCGGACGCGTCTGGTCTTCGCTGTTGTCACAATACCAGCCCATTTCATCCAAATCCCCGGCGTAAGCCCCTGTTGTTTCAGCCCGACAGGCATACTCCCACTGTGCCTCTGTCGGAAGGTGGAAGCGCCCGACCATTGGCACGCGCTTGTTCAGCTCCGCTAGAAATCCTCCGCTGGCTGATTCATCCCCGCATATGTCGAGCCAACTCACTGTCTCCACCGGCAAATCCCCGCCCTTGAAACAACTCGGATTGCTGCCCATCACTGCTTCCCACTGTGCCTGGGTGGTCTGCGTCTTCGCCAGCCAATATCCCCGCGTGATTCTCACCCGGTGCTGCGTCTCGTCATCATCGCGATCTTCCTCATCCTCCGGGCTTCCCATGAGAAACTCACCGGGAGGAATCCAGCACATGACCAGCTTCACCCCGGGGGCGATCTCAAACTCGCACTCCTCGCCGGCCCGCCGCTGTGGTGCCGCCAGCGCCTTGCTGGCCTGGATTTGGACAAGAGAGCGGCCGATCATTTCCGCCATGGCGGATGTGCCGCTTCCCGGAAGCATTACCAATGCGCCGCCACTCCTGATGATCAGGCCGGTCTCGGCGGAGGGTGCTGGGGTTTCAGGGTTCATGGATGATCAGGTGGCGGATTCTTGCTCTCTGTGAGGAGGTGGAAACCATGCGGGTGCTTGCTCACGGCCCAGAAGGCAAGGCCGGCGGCGATGCAGCGGGCAATGATGAATGCGTGGCGGGTTGGCATGCGATTGGTGATTTACCTCAAGCAGTCTCTACCAGCTACCGGGGGGGAGCTCCAAGCATATTCCGCAGCATAGTCCTGCAGCGATGGTCGGGGAATGAAGTGCAGTAAGGGGGGGCTGAAGCTCCCAGACCGCCCCAGCTTCAGTTGGGAGCCATCATTGAGCCCAATGGTGTGGGAGATTTGGGCGAAGATAGTCGTCGCGTCCGTGCACCACAGGGGACGTCAAATGAGGAAATTTCTATCGGGCGAAGGCGTGACCTGCAGACACCTCGCGGAAATCTTCGCTCTTGGCAATTATTGGCTTGTGTGAAGGCACCAAGATTGAATAGCGAGACGTTCTCAGCAATCGCTTGCGAATCAATTTCATCCCATACATTCCGTGTGCCACTCCGTCCACTAACGACCATGCCAACCACATCATTCAAATGCGGCTATGTTGATACCCTTGAGAGGAACGAACAGGAGCATAACAAAATTCATTCTGATTACTCTATTGCCCCTTCAATTCCAATTCGCCGAAACACGCATCGATTCGGTCGATGAGAATTCAAACCAAGAACAACGATGAGAATGAACCCATTCCCCATTCTAGTGATCTCCCTCTTTGCCGCTCTGTTCGCTGGATGCGCACAACGACTCAATGACTATCCTTTATCAAGCTATTATCGTCCGGTGACAGCTAAAAATAAAACACCAACAAAGGATGCAACTTTTCAAAAAGTCGAAGCTAAAGAGATGGATGCCAAATGTGAACAGTTGTCACAAACCGGATGGACCAATCTAGGAAGTTCCATATTTACAGATATCCAAAACTATCCTCCATGGATGGCAGAAAACCTAGCCCGGAATAATGGTGGTGACATAGTGTTAGAAAGTGGCGAATTGGTTGGCTACACAGACGCAATTGGACAAGAACAAATTGGTTCCACATCAGGTCGGGTAGCCACGATAAACAATTATACGACAGGCACCGTTCAGGGATACAATGGCTACAACCCATACTACAATAGTAGTTCAAATTTCCGTGGAACAACTACAGGCACTGTTTACATCCCAGGTGAGACGATATATCGCAATTATCATTACAAAGCCCCCACCTATCGGCACCGCATAGTAGTATTTTCCAAAGACACACCAAATAGAACTAAGCCTTAATTCATGAAACTCGCTCAAATCACTGCTATTCTGACTGCCACAGTAGCCATCCTGATTACCACTTCTTGTGCCACTCCACCAAACCCCCATGAGCCGCAACCTGTACATGAAGGTCCATCGCGTCTGTCGAATGCAGCAGAGGCCTATAACAACGGCGGGTTGCTAGGTTCGATTGGTGCACTGTTTAGTGATTGACATAATACAGAAACAACATCCTTGAGGTGAGGGCCGTTGCAGGAGACGGAGGCCGGACCGAAGGGCGGGGAAAAAGGGGTTGCTTCATGTCGGTAAACTAAAATTAAATGAGATCTGGAATCGTGGTTTTGAATTGATAATTACCAGAACCCACCTCGTACACCGCGCGGCCACTCTCCATGCGGAGAAACTTAATTACTGCTAGGAAATTGCTTTCCCGGTGAAGGCCGTTGAAAGAGCCGGTGGCCGGACCGGTGGGCGGGGGAAAGGGGGGGGGCGTCAGAAACATGGGCGAACTCCTAAAGTAAGCGTCCTAAAATCACCCCCCAGGGGCGGGCCGGAATTTTCGCGATTGGGCGGGCTCAGGCGATCTGCTGAGCTGCGGCGGCCAGGGCGGCAGCAAAGCGGGCCGGGGTCAACTCGGCGGCTTGTTCCGGGGTGGCA
>CAIZNN010000099.1 GCA_903934285.1 Akkermansiaceae bacterium
GCCCGGGCCACGGGTGGCCCGGGCATCTTGCCCGGAGCCCTCTGAGATGCAACGGTTTGTCGGACCATTTTTTTGTTATTTATTGTTGGTTTCAATGGGGACTTGGTGGGGTGGCTCGGGAGCAAGACTACATGACTGAGCACAGAAGAGATCTTCAATCAGTGGCATCAGTCTTCTCAGTCTTCATCAGTGGTTTCTTCCGCACGAGCTATCCCGCCACTCCAATTCACCCCACCCCGAATCCAGATGGCCGCATGGATGCCGGGTGGGTTGGGGGACCGTCGCGATGGAGCGTGCCGAATGAGCCACCAGCGCCGTGGATCTATGGGGTTGGAATTCCCAAATCTTTGCAGATTTTCCTTACCAACAGGTCGTCAACTTCGGCGTGGCGAGGCACTGCTGAACGGCGAGTGGTGGCGCGAAGTCTCCACCATGAGTGATTGCCGCCTTCACGCACAAGCTCGCAGCCATGCTGAAGCAGATGGCTGATGAGCATCCGCCGTTTCATACGATCACCAGCTCTTCGGTGTAGCCGCTTGGCGCGCAGGACCTGGCATCTTCGCGGTTGAAGTCCAAGGCCTCCTTGAGCACTTCCTTGAGGCTTGCCAACAGCTCGCTCTTGGTCCGCTCTTGAGCATTGACGCCGGGAACCTCTTCAATCCATCCAAGCCACCAGTCGCCATTCTGCTGGATGATTGCCGTGTAGGTGGAAGTCATGGCAGGATGATGGCACGCTTCGGTCATCAGCGCAACCGGTTAAATGTGCTTGGTCCGCAGCACCCAGGGCGAACCGAAGAGAAGAATGCTGCGCACGGAGCAGAGGTCCCTGCATTGGCATACGGGCGAACGCGCCCGTGCCCCTATTGCAGAGGTCTCGCAGCGGCGCTTGCGCTCGCCGGCAAGGACGGGCGATTTGCGGCTTGCCCAGGGGCGGTCCGCATGCGATGCCGCGCCCGTGAATGAGATCATCTTTGAAGTGCGCGAGGATGAAACGGATGGCGGCTATGTCGCCATCGCCTTGGGTCACGCCATCGCCACTCAAGGGACAGCGTCGAATAATTGCGCGAGCACCAGGGCAATTTGTACGGGCTATGCCGCCTGGTTTGGTAAGAAAGACAAGCCGCTTGACTGATCCCTCGCCCGCCATGAGCACTTTCAGAATATCGCGCTCAAACTCGCTGTTCGAGTTCCTTAGCCCCATGGCGACCTCGACGACGGTTTTTTCACCTGGAAAATAGAAATCCACCCGGAGTCCGTTATTACCTGAAATGCATTTCTCAGAAAAGTCCTCCTTAAACTCATCGGTGGCCATTTCGCCATTTCGCCAAGCTCTTTCATATAGGCTTTAGTTGCATGATCGCCCTGGCCCGGTCCAAGACGTTCCATGAAACGAGGCCAATTTGCTGCGAGCGTTTGTGCAATCTCATTAAGTCGGTCGGAACAATTCATGCGCGTGTGGTCGGGGTTAGTATGGCGTTAATCGGCAATGCGAAGGAGTTAGAATCAATGCGGCTAATACCGCATCAGCCTTGGATGATCTGACATACATGAACGACTCTCTGCCGAGGTCAAGCCAAAGAGATGGCGATCCCATTCGGGGACGATTGCCGCATTGAGCGCGACAAGGCACTGATGCGGGTGCCGGGGAAATTTGAAAACCGGGATGCATGGCAGGAAGGACGGGACTTGTCCTTCCTGGTGGACGGGGAGATGAAAATTCTCGTCCGCCGGAGCGAACACTGGGAGTCAAGCGGAGGGCTGAGGGGCAGGCAAGGGGAAAGTGCGGGATGGGGGAAAGAGATTTTGGATGGTGGCGGATGGTGGGCGTCTAACGGCATGGCGTGGTCGCGAAAATAGAGGCGCAAAAAATGGAGTTGATAGAAGCCGGATTGCGGTTACGGTGCGCCTGTGACCATCGCCGTCCAAGCCGTTTACGAAGAAGGGAAACTCCGGTTGCTTGAGCCGTTGGAACTGGCTGAACACACGGTGGTCCGAATCTCATTGGAAACCTGGCAGGACGATATGGAGCGGAGGGCTTGGCTGGACCAGGGGCAACGTTCGCTCATGAGGGTCTGGGATAACACAGCCGACGACATTTACACTGATCTGCTCACGCGATGATGTGGTCTTGCTGCCGATTCCGTTCACGGATTTGAGTAGCTCGAAGGTGAGGCCCGCCATTGTGGTGGGCCATGGAAGCTGGCCAGGTGACCTGTTTGTGGTGGCTGTGACTTCGCAGCTGGCAAACGCCGATCTGCTCGTCAACCAGTGGGCGAATGCCGGGCTAAATGTGCCCAGCGGAATCAAGGGGCAGATTTGCACCGTGGAGATAAGGTTGGTGCGAAAGGTAGTGGGACGCATCACGGCACAGGACCGGGCGGAACTCGATATCTTGTTGCGGAAATGGCTGGATTTGTAAAATCCTTCAGCAGCTGGCCGTCCGGTGCTTACATGCCGAAACTGGTCATGACTCAGGCAAGCTGCCGGGTCACGGTCCATTTCATCGCTGCGGCGCAGCGCCTCGGCCAAGCCACCGTCATCATCGACGAGCACGCCGGGCAGCGAATCGAGCAAATCCGCGGCGAGTTTCGTCCGCTGGGACTCGGGAAGATTGAGGGCGAGAGGTTGAATTTCGGCGAGCGTGGCCAGGAGCGGGACCATACCCGGATTTCCCCTCCCATCAAGAACGCAGTGCCTCAACTCATTGGCTCAGGGTGTTGCGCAGGGACGGTGCAACCACGGTCGCTCAGGCGCGGGACGCGCCGCCGCCGCGCCGCCGTTCACCGCTCCGGCCATTCGCAGCGATCTGCGAGGAGCTTGCGCAGAAAGACACAATCCATGGATGTTCACCGCCATGCCGCCGACGACGATGTAGTTTGCCAGCCGCGCATTGCCAGGCGGGTGGGTGCGCAAGCCCTTTGCCGCGCGGGCTGGTGCGCGGGCTGGCGCCCTAATCCACCCGCAACAGTTCGAGCTTGTCGATGAAGAGGGCTTTGATTGCTGAGACCGAGCCAGCGGTCTTGTCGAAGCGCCCCGGCGCGAGCCAAAAATAGTGGTCACCTTGCGGCACCCACTCGGCCACATCGTACCATTCATACCCGTCGCCAACCGCGGAAGTCTTGCGTTGGATGGCGCCGCAGTCCTGCTTGTTGGTCGGGTCGTACACGCCGGCCCAGAACGCCTCGCCCTCGTGGCCCGGCTCTTTTTCGACGCGGGCGCAGATACGGAGGCGGTATTTTTTGCCGGGGTCGAACGCCACGCAGCTGAAGGGCAAGGTGGCACACCATTCGTAATGGGTGTTGTAAAGCTTCATCGCAGAGTGGTCTCCGGCCAACGGGTCGGCGACGGTATCGCCCCAGGTGCCGCGCTTGGCGAGTGAAAGCACGGTGTCTTCGACCGTCGCGCGGGTCTGGCCGGCGGTGTGCGTCTCAGCCATGGGCTGCGCCAGCAACGCCCAAGCGGCGAGAGTTTTGGCATGGTGCTCCGGGTTCTCGGAGATGCGGATGTTGTTAGCCTCGCTGCAGCGCGCCAGCAACGTGGCGGCCAGGGCGCGCTGCCCGGGCGGCACGTCGTGGCGTTGCGGGTTGGCCGCAGCCCAAACCGTTTTCTCCACGAATGCCGGCATCCGGGCGAGGCGGGCATAGAGCACGGGAATCGCCCCCATCCGCACGTTGTAGGCGTGGGCGGGCGAATCCTTGACGGCGGCTTCAGCCTGTTGCCACAAGGCGGCGGCGTGTTCATAGAAAGAGTCGGGGATGACCGGGTTTCTAACATCATCGAAGATGCGCAGCGGATTGGTCACGGGGGGCTGGTAAATGGCGTGCAGTTCATCGAAATAGCGGCGGACCAGGGGTGCCGCGGCACCATAATAGCCGGCAAAAAAATCATTGAGCAGAGGTTCGGCGGGCAGATCCGGGTTCCACAGCCACTTGGCCAGCAGCCACGCCTTGAGTTCCGCGAAGTCGCCGTGGCGGCCTTGATAGGCGCCCTGTTCGAACAGCCCGACAACGTGGTTGTCGCGGAACAACTTCGCGTTGTCCTGCAGCGCCAGGACGTTGGGAAAGGGGCCGATGTAGTCGCGGAAGTTGGTGGTGTAGTCCCAGACGTAGAGCTTGTCGGTCATGGCACTCCAGCCGCGCAGCTCCCTAACAAATGCGCGGTTCTGCTCAAACGCGCTCTGCGCCAGCGGTTTGGAGAAGTCGCATTCGATCGAGCACAGGCGCGGTACCACGTTGTGGCGCGGCCGCAGGGTCTTGGGCGGCTTGCGGGTATACTGGTAGGCGAGCGTCTCGATCCAGACGTTGGGAAATTCCCGCTCCACCGCCTCGGCGACTTGATTGACGAACTGGATCAAGGAACCGGCATGGGACTCCTCGCGGGCATCGATGGCTGCGCAGGGCGGGCAGGTGCAAAAGTTGTACCAATCATTCTGGCTCACGCTGAAGAGCTTCGCGCCGGGATCGTTGCGGATCAAGGCGAGCAGGCGTGCGGTGACGATCTGGAGCACCTCGGGGTTGGTCAGGCAGAGCTGCGTATGGTCTTTGACGCGCTTCCCATCGATCTCGCTGAAATACTCCGGGTGGCTCGCGAAGAACTCTTGCGGCGGACACAGCACATTGGCGGAGTGGACAAACAGGCCGCCGCCAAAGCGGATCTTGTCGCCGTGCTTGGCGGTCAGGCGCATCGCGTTGCCGTTGGCTTTGTTGCGGGCAGCGAGGTCGCCATCAAACATGTCAAACCAGAAGGGTTCGCGCATGGCGAAGGCGGGCTTGTGGGTCTCGTCGAGGGGCGGCACCGCCCAGACATCGCGCGGCGGAATGACACTGTGCCACGAGGCATACCAGCGGCAGCCACCGAACCGTTCGAGCAAGTCGTATACCCCGTACAGCGTGCCGCGCACCGGGCCGGCAATGACCAGCAGGTGGCCCGCGCAGGTCTTGAGGCGGAAACCATCCTCGCCGAGGGCTGGCAGGTCAACGGCGCCACCGAGCAACGGCGCGGTGTGGCGGGTCTCCCCCAACACGATGGCGGTGGCGGGAAGCGCCGCATCATCGGTGACGATCGGGAGCCGCACCCCGGTCAGTTGTTCGGTGAATTTCTGCAACTCCTCGGCCGCGTAAATTTGCGCGGGCGAGGCGGTCACGGACCGCACAATCGTGCAGCTTGGGGGTTGGCCGCGCGTGGCGAGGGTGAAATTCTGCGCAACCAGCGCGGCCGGCACGATGGTCGCCACGAGGATACTGAGTGCTAGTTTCGGCATGGGGCGGAGGCAGAGGTGGCGCGGGGACGGATTCACAATCGCAGCCTGGTGGTGCCGGCTATTTCTTCGTCTTCTCCCCTTGGGTTTGCTCAAACATCCACACATGGAGCTTTCGCTCCTGATAGACCTGCCCGATGATGCCGTGGCTGCCACCGGCGATTTCGGTGTATTCGACCTTGCCTCCCGCCTTCTTGAGGGCATCGACCATTTTGCGGCTTTGCTCGACATTGACCACCGTGTCGGCGGCGCCGTGGAAGACCCAGAAGGGCACGCCCTTCATGCCCTCTGCCGTTGCAGGATTGCCCCCGCCGGCAACCGGAACCGCGGCGGCAAACAGCTTGGGTTGCCTCGCCACGATGTCGAAGGTGCCGAACCCGCCCATCGAATATCCAGTCAGATAGATGCGCTGCGCATCGATGGGCAGATTCTTGACCACGGTCTCAATGACCTTGATGACATTGAGGTTGTTGTCGCCGTTCCAGAAGCCGTTGGCTGGGCATTGGGGCACGATGACGAAGCAGGGCCGCTTGTGGTAGTTGGCACCATCCGCGAAATCGCTCACCTGCCCCGGCACCTCCGGGGTCATCACATCGCCCCCCTTGCCATGCAGATACACCACTAGCGGATAGAGCTTGCCCCCTTTGAGTTTGCGCTCGCCGAAGAGCCGGTATTTGAGGGTGGCATCCTCCAGACGCTCCCATTTGCCGGTGATTTGTTTGGTGTACTCGTTTGATTTCTCCTCACCGGTCTTGCCGGTGCCTTGGGTGGCGCCCGGCGCCGGCTTGGCCGCAAGCTTGTCCTTGACCCACGTCCGGTCCTCCTCGGACAGTTTATCCAGCGCAAAGGAGATGCGTTTGCCGTCGGGCTTCTGAAAGGTGACGCTGCCATCGCTGGCGCTGATAAACTCAGCCTCGGTCTTCTGGGTGCCATCAGCGGAAGTCCACTCCCGGGCCTGGAGGGTGGTGATGCAGAAACACGTTGCCGGCACAAGGAAAAGCGGGTGAATTCTCATGTTGTAGAACCCTGATAAAGCGGCCCCTCCCGGCCATGTCAAGGCCAATCCGTGGCGAATCGAGCAACCACCAGCAGCGCCCTCGCTTGGCACCTCATGGGGTGCCGGAAATTGTGCGGCGGGCAGCTGGCGGCTGGCGGCGGCGGGCTGGCCGGTGGCCAGCGCCCTGCAAATTTCGTGCAACTCGCGAGCGATCGAAGTGTTGCATGCCCGTATGAAACACCTCGCACTTACACTAAGCATTACGGCCGCGGCGCTCGTCGCCATCCCATCCACCACCTTCGCCCAGGAGCAACCCGCCGGCGGCCATCCCAATCGCCCCGAAGGCGCGGCCCGTCCCGATGGCCCCGATGGCGGCCGGCGCATGGGCCCGGAGGCACGCCTCAAATTCATGGCCGAGAAACTCGGACTCGACGCCGACCAACAGGCCAAGATCAAGGCGATCTATGAGAAGAACGCCCTCAAGGTCAAAGAAATCATGGCCAAGGGCTGGGCCAATCTCACCGACGAGGACAAGGCGGCAATGCGCGATTTGTTCAAATCGCAAGTGGAGGAAGTCGCCGCCGTCCTCACTCCCGAGCAACAGGAAATGCTCAAGGCCTTGCGTCCCCAAGGCCGCGGTGAGGCCAAGCCCGAGGCCGCCAAGTAAGCCACGATTCACAATCCTTACTCATGAGGGCGGGAGGCATTGGCTTCCCGCCCTTTTACTTGCCGGCATCTTTCCTTGGCGCGCGCCAAGGTGGTTAGATAAGGCCGGCCGGCATTGAAAAACCACAGAATCTGCTTGCGGTGCCCCCCAGCAGCAGCTAGTTGCGGGAGGAGCCACCACAACCGATGCAAGCGCCGCGCTCCTTGGCTGGCGGTTGTCCCTCAGCCGCGGCTGAATAGTCTTCCCGGCTCATGCCACGCACGACTTCCATGCCGAAACGAATTGTCAAACCCGCCAAGTCTCCCAAGCCGCCCGCCAAGCCCCAAGCCGCGAAATGGGATCTCATGACGCTCCTGAAAACGGACATCGGGGAGCTTGAGTTCTCGCGCTCCCTGAGGCGCTTAGGGAACATCCGCGTCATGGAGTGGGATTTCAGAACGGTCCTGCCGGCGGTGAAAAAAATCGCCAACCGGGAGGTGGATCTCCTCGGCATCGTCAAACGCACCGCCCATTACAAGGTGATGGATTGGGATTTCCGCAGTGCGTTGCCGGCGCGAGGCAAACCCGCGTCACCAACACCGCCCGCGCCACCGGCCAAGTGTATGAGCCGCGCCGAAATGCAGGCGCTCAGCGGCCGGTTGCAACAATTCCTGCACTATGTGGTGGCTAATTTGGTCGATGAACCGGCCCACGCGCACATCGAGGTCACCCCGATCGCGCCAAACGGGCTGAGCTTCAAACTGGTGCTGGTCAACCGGGATGTGACGATGCTGATTGGCAGGGGAGGATTCACGGCATCTGCAATCCGCAGAATCCTGAAAACCGCTGCCGCGATGCACGGGGTGTGGGTGTTGCTGCAAATCCATTCGCAGCAAGAGGCGATGGCACTTGCCGCCAAGGACGAGGCGCGCCACTAGCGCGGCCGCTCTCATGATGGCACACGACTTCTTAACTTCTTGGCAGTCAGCAAGGAACGCCCTTGACAAAGCGCGGCGCCGCGGAAAACCTAACGCCTCCATGAAAATCCCCCGGACTCTGCCTTGCCCGACCTCGCCAAACGCCGCGCCGCTCTGCGGCCATCGGCAGTTCCGCTTGTGCCAAAGCAGCTTGTTGGCTGCACTCTGCAGTCTCCTTAGCTTCATCGGAGTTACGTGCGCTACCGGGATTGCCGCCGAGGCGCCAGCGCCCCGACCTGGCGCGGATCGCGCCCCAATCGAGGACCAGATCAAGAAAACGCTTTTTGAAAACACGACCGTGAAGGCTGCTGAGATTCAGGATCTTGGCATCGCCACCTGCCTGTCGGCGCGAGTATACAAGATTGAAATCACCATGGGCAAAAACCAGCAACGGGGAGCCACCAACACCATTTACGCGGTGACGGCGAAGAACCTTTTGGAGATTGACAAACCGTCAACCAACGCCGACATGCCGGAATTGCTGGCGTTGGTCAAACCATCATTCAAGCTCAGCGACGAGACCGCCGGATTGACCATGTTGTCTGCTTTCAAGGCCATGTACCCGCCCATGGGCATGAACGAAACCACGCCGCGCGTGATCCATAAGGGGAAAACCTGGAGCTTTATCCTCGGCAAGTTTTTCGAGAATTTTTCCGGCTTTGTCGTCCAGACCGACGCCACCGGCAAAATCGTCAAAATCGCCTACGTTCTCGGAATTAAGGAGCAATAGCGCCACGGGTGCCGCACCGCGCCGGCAGCCTGTGATTGCGCGGGCCGGGTGTTCGCCTTCCCGTCGATTTATCCTAACTCAGCTTGCCATCGACGGCGAAATGGAGCAAATCCATCTCTGCCGCATCCATGCTCCAGCTTGCACGCAATGCCAGCCACCAAAGTCCTACCAAACCTCTTGATCGTCGATGATGACGAATCGCTGCGCAACTTGCTGCTCATGGCGGCAAGGGGGCGGGGGTGGCATCCGGTGGCGGCCGCTTCCAGCACCGCTGCGTACCGCTGTCTCAAGCCCGGCATCAAAGCCGTGGTGCTGGACCACGGGCTGCCAGACGGCGACGGCATCCAGGCACTCGGCCGCATGCGCGAGCTTCGCCCCGACGTGCCGGTGATCATGCTCACCGGGCTCAACGATGCGGAAACCGCAGTGCGGGCGCTGCGGGCGGGCGCGGACGACTACCTAACCAAACCGTTCGAATTGGAGCGCCTGTTCGGGGTGATTCGGGACGTCTGCCACTCGCGCCGCCAGAATTCCGGCGCGGAAGCGGCGGAGACCGGTGGCCTGCCCGCCAGCCGCGTTGAATTGTTGGAAGAGACCCGCAGCCCGGGCATGCGCGAGTTATTCCAGCGCATGCACAAGGCGGCCCAGCTCGATATCACCCTGCTGTTGACCGGCGAAAGCGGCACCGGCAAGACCTTCATCGCACGTGAAATCCACCGCATGAGCCCGCGGGCCGCCGAGGCCTTCATTCCCGTGAGTTGTCCGGCATTGCCGCGCGAGTTGCTCGAGTCGGAGTTGTTCGGCCATGAGCGCGGCGCCTTCACCGGCGCCACGGCCACCCGGGAGGGCCGCTTCGAGCAGGCCACCAGGGGCACCATCTTGCTCGATGAAATCGGCGACCTGCCCGGCGAACTCCAGCCCAAGCTGCTCACGGTGCTGCAAGACCAGCAGTTTTTCCGGGTTGGGGGCAACCGGATGCTGCGCACCGACGCGCGGATTGTGGCCGCCACCAATATCGACTTGCAGGCACGGGTGACGGCGGGCAGCTTCCGCGAGGATCTTTACTACCGGCTCAATGTGTTGGAGTTGCACCTGCCCGCGTTGCGCGAGCGCATCGAGGACCTGCCCGGGTTGGTGACGACAATCTTGGCCCGCATCGCGCGCAAACGCGGCAGGGACTCGTGGCCAGTCACCGCCGCCGCCGTCGGGATGTTGGCAAGCCATCCCTGGCCCGGCAACATCCGCCAGCTCGAGAATGTGTTGGAGCGGGCGACCGCCTTCGCTGAAGCGGCGCAACTCGACGAGCGCGACATCGTCCCTCTGCTCGAAGGTCATTACCGCACGCCGGCACCAGACAACACCCCGGGCAGCTCACTCCAGGAAGTGGAACGCCAGGCGTTTCTTGCTGCCTACCAACGCAGCGGACGCAACAAGGCGCGCACCGCACGTGACCTCGGCATCGCGGAACGCACCGTCTACAATCTGCTGGCCCGCTATGACGCCAAATGACGCGCTTGTTAGCAAGCGCGGCCTGTCGGCACGTGTTGCCGCAACCCCCCTGCCCGTCGATGACGCACCCGGCATCCTGGAGCGCGCGCGGACATGGAATTCATGCAAGATTTCATGCAAAGATTGCAGCATGCCTGCAATTTTTGCAGCATCTCGCAGCCCAACCCGCCAGGGCACTACCCGCACAATCCTTTTGATACAAGAACCTTTAGATTTTCCAAAATTTGGCATGGCGTTTGCGGCGATTATGGGATCAGACCATAAGGTGGCCCCATTCCACCCTCGATCTCAATCCTCCGCTGCAGTGACTCATCCGTACCATCTTGTTGTTAAGGGGCCCCCTCCGAGGCCGCCTATCGCCCTTTATCTCTGCCTGCTATTGGCAGGCCTGCCCGCCACCGCAACCGCCGCGCCCGGTGACGCCGCGCCGCCTGACACCATCGAGCGCCCGCTCATCGCATCGTCCAGCGACGAACCGACCGTCGCTGACGCCGCCATTTTTGCTTGGGAGCTGCAACCCCTGCCGGGACCATCCAGCGGCAGCGGGGAGGATGGCGGCGACGCGCTAGCCCCACAATCGGCAACTGCCGGAGGGGACGCCGCCCTGACCGGAGACGAACTCATCCACCGCATTATCAACGGTGGCGGCGACCCGCCCAGTGCGTTCTGGGACACCAACAAAGCTTGGGCCGGCCTCCTTCCCGCCCGTGCTGAAATCATGGACTGGAGCGGCATCAACCGCGGCGGATCGAAGGATGGCAAATCCGACGACACCCCCGCGGGTCCCGCCGCGGCGGCTGCCGGCAAACTGTCGGCAGCGGTGGTAGCGCTCGATCAGGCGCCGTCCCAGGGGTTTATCATTGCCTTTTTCTGTGTCGCGCTCGTCAGCGCCTTGGCTGCGCTGCTGGCATATTGCGCGGTGGTTTCTTGCGTGTCGACAACCCGTGGCAAGCTGCGCCCGGCCACGCCAAACTCTCCTGTGAACTAGCAATGGGCCTTGAGGCGAACCCGAACGAACAACCATGAAAATCTTGATTGCCGAGGACGACAATGTCTCCCGCACGATTCTGGCGAGCGTGTTGGCAAAGGGCGGGCACGAAGTGGTGAAAGCCATCAACGGCACCGAGGCGTGGCAGGTGCTGCAACGGCCTAACCCACCCCGCTTGGCGATCCTCGATTGGATGATGCCGGAAATGGACGGCCTTGAGGTCCTGCGACTGGTGCGCAGCCTGCCAACCATCTGTCCGCCATACATCGTCATGCTCACGGCCCGCGATGGGAATGCCGACATTGTCGCCGGTCTCAATGCCGGGGCCAATGATTACTTGACCAAGCCGTTTGAGCCGAACGAACTGCTCGCCCGCGTCGAGGTCGGCCAGCGTATCGTCGAAATGCAGTTGCTGCACAGCCGGCGGCTGGAAAGAGCCCAGATCTTCCGCGTCGATACCGGCCGGCGCCTACACGAGTTGCACGACGAGCTGGCCGCCAAGGAGGCGCAATTGCGCCGCGCCCAGGCGGCGCTGCTTGACTTGGAGGCGCGCCCACAACGGCCCCAGGAATGCTGCAAGCTTTGTGGCTCCACGGCATGATGGAGCAGGGCCCCGGCGGCGGTGACAGGACAAGCCAGGGCGGAAAAAATTGATATTGCGCGGCGGGGGGGGGGCAGTTACAAGTCGGGCCAAGCAGTTGCAGGCGGCAGCGCCAACGGTCTTTTCGTATGTTGAAAAACGACAAATTGCGTCAACGCGCCGAAGCGTTGGCACGCGAGCAAGCCGCCGCCGATGCGGCGCCTCCTGCTGAAGGCATGTCGGCCGAGGCCGCCCGGCAGGCACGCCACGAGTTGCGGGTGTGCCGGATCCAACTGGAGTTGCAGCAGGCGGAATTGCGCCTGGCCCTGGAGCACACGGCGGTGTTGCAAGCGTCACTCACCTCCCCTGCTGCGGCCGGCCGTGATGGCCGCGCCCCGCGGCGCGCGGCGGCACGAGCCAGCGCCCCGGAGGCCCACAAGTTCCAAGCAGGGGTCATCGAGTCGCTGCTGGTGAGCATTCCCGACCTGATTTTCTACAAGGATATCGACGGCGTTTATGTGGGTTGCAACCCGCCGTTCACTGAGTTTGTCGGCCGCCCGAAGGAGCAAATCATCGGCCGCACCGACTTTGACCTCTTCGATAAAAACGTCGCCGAACAGTTCCGGGCCTACGACCAAAGCATGCTCGCATCGGGCCAATCCCGCCATAACGAGGAGGAAATCACCTATCCGGACGGACGCAAAATCCTCATCGACACCCTCAAGACGCCCTACTGGAGTCCGGACGGCGAACTCATCGGGGTGCTCGGCATTGGCCGCGACATCACTGCGCACATGCGCACCGAGGAGCAATTGCGCCGCACCACCGACCGGCTGTCGCTGGCAGTGCGCGCCGGGGGCGTGGGCATCTGGGTCTGGGACGTGGCCAACAACCGGCTGGAATGGGACGAGCAAATGTTCCGGCTTTATGGCATCGGGCCGCAGCAGTTCGACGGGGTCTACGAGGCGTGGCAAGCGGGGTTGCACCCGGATGACCGGCAACGCTGCGACGCAGAAATCCAGCTGGCGCTGCGCGGCGAAAAAGAATTCGACATCGAATTCCGCGTGCGCTGGCCCGACGGCTCCACCCACACCATCCGCGGCTTCGCCTCGGTGGAGCGCGATGGCGCCGGCCACCCGCTGCGCTTGATTGGCACCAACTGGGACATCACCGCCCAGAAATGCGCCGAGGAGACCCTGCGCGAGAGTGAGGCGAATTTCCGCACGTTTTTTGAAACCGTGACCGACCTGATCCTGGTGAGCGCACCCGACGGCCGCGTCCTGTTTGCCAATAGCGCCGTCAGCCACATGTTGGGCTACTCCCCCGGTGAACTCCTCAACATGCATTTGCTCGATCTGCATCCGCCCGCCAAGCGGCAGGAAGCCGAAGCAATTTTCGGCGGGATGCGCCGTGGCGAGCGCGAAAGTTGCCCGTTGCCGCTGGCGCGCAAGGATGGCGGCTTGGTGCCGGTGGAGACCCGGGTGTGGCCTGGCAAGTGGAACGGTGTGGCTTGCATCTTTGGCATCTGCAAAAACCTGACCGAGGAGCAGGAAGCCAAACAGCGCTTTGAGCGCCTGTTCCGCAGCAACCCCAGCTCAATCGCACTTAGTTGCCTCGAGGACCATCGCTTCCTGGACGTCAACGACGCCTTCGTGCAAACCCTCGGCTATGCCCGCGATGAAATCCTCGGCAAGTCCGGCACCGAACTCGGCTTGTTCACCCAACCCGCGCGCTATGCCGCAGCGCAGGCCGAAGTGATGAGCTGCCGCCGCCTGGCCGATTTCGATATGCAGATCCGCCACAAGGACGGCGCCATTCTCGACGGCATCTTTTCCGGTGAGGTCATCCACAGCCAGGGACGGCAATACCTGCTGACCGTGATGGTCGACATCACCGAACGCAAACGCGCGGCAGCTGAACTGGCGCGCTTGTCTGCGATCCAGCACAAGCTGATGGATCTGGCCTCCCGCTTTGTCAATGTGCCAACGGAGCGGCAGGACGCCGCGATTGACGAGTCGCTGGCGGCCATGGGGCAGCTTATTCATGCCGACCGCGCCTATCTGTTCACCTACGACTTCGACGCCGGGATCATGTCCAACACCCACGAATGGTGCGGTCCGGAGATCAGTCCTGAAATCGACAACCTGCGCGCCGTGCCCAATGCGATGCTGCCGGGGTGGGTCGACGCGCACCGGCAGGGCAAGGCGGTGCATGTGCCCAGCGTTGCCGCGTTGCCGCCGGACGGGTTCTTGCGGCAGGTACTCCAAGAGCAGGGGATCCGCTCGTTGATCACGCTGCCGTTGCTGCAAGGGGATGCCTGCCTCGGCTTTGTCGGCTTCGACGCGGTGCGGGAAGAACGCGTGTGGTCTGAGGAAGAGTTGGCCCTGCTGCGGGTATTGGCCGAACTTTACGCCAATTTCGAGGCCCGGCGGAAGGATGAAAGCCGTACCCGCGAACTGCAACGCCGACTGATCGAGGCGTGCGACTCGGCGCAGGCGGCGGTGCTGGCCAAGAGCTTGTTTCTGGCCAACATGTCGCATGAGATCCGCACCCCGCTCAATGCCGTCCTCGGCTATGCCCAAATCATGCAGCACGAGTGCGGCAAATGCGAGAATGGCAGGCGCCTCGGGTCGCTCATCCGCGGCGCCGAGCATTTGTTGGAGTTGCTAACCGATCTGTTGGAGCTGGTGCGCAGCGATGTGCGCGAAATCGCGCTGGCACCCTGCGACTTCGATTTCCATCAGATATTGGAGGATGTGCGCCTGATGTCCATGCGCCATCCCGGGACCCACGGGCTGACGCTGGAGGTGGCGCATGCCGCGGACCTGCCGCGCTTCATCCATGGCGACTCCGGCAAGATCCGCCAGATCCTGGTCAACCTGGTCGGCAATGCCATCAAGTTCACCTCTGTGGGGGGCGTGCGGGTGGCCGCCTCACTGCTGCCGGGCCAAGAGCCGCACGACCTGTTGCTTGCGGTGGACGTTGCGGATACCGGCTGTGGCATCGCGCCAGACGAATTGGAGCGCATCTTTGATTTGTTCGAGCAATCGCAACACGGGCATAAATACAGCAAGGGTGCCGGCTTGGGGCTGTGCTTGAGCCGGCGTTATGCGCAGGCACTCGGCGGTGATATCACCGTCACCAGCCGTCCCGGCGAAGGCAGTTGTTTCCGCCTCACCTTCAAGGCGCGGGCGGCTAGCGGCGGCGCCGCCGAGCAATTGCGCTGCGGCAGCGTGCTGCGCTTGGCAGCGGCGCAGGCGGCATGCCACGTGTTGCTGGTGGATGATGAGCCCGACAACCGCGACATGCTCACCGCCATGCTCACGGCGGTGGGTTTCACCGTCGAGGCGGTGGCTGATGCGGCACAAGCCCTGGACCGGTTGGGCCGGCTGGGCGGCACGGGTGGTATTGATCTGGTACTGATGGACAAACGCTTGCCGGAGATGGACGGGTACGAGGCGATTGGCCGCCTGCGCGCCCTGCCCGGCGGGCGCGAGGTGCCCGTGGTGGTGGTCACCGCGTCGGGTGCCGCCGATGAAGAACACCTGGCCCGCGCCGCCGGGGCCGATGGCTATGTTTCCAAGCCTGTGCGCCGCGAGCAATTGCTCACCGAGATCGGCAGCCTCACCCGGGTGCGTTACGAATATGAACCCCTGCCTCCCGTAACCTCAGAAGCAACGGATGCCACCCCACTTGATTCGATGGTTGCGGCGCGCTTGGAGCCAGAGCAATGCCGGATGCTGGGCGAAGCGCTGCGCCGCGGTGACATCCGGCGTTTGCGCGAGTTGATAGCAGCGCTTGACTCGGATCGCGCCGCGCTAGCCATCCGCATGCGCGCGCTGATTGATGTCTATGACTACGAGCAGTTACACCAGTTGCTCGAAGCAATGAAAGGAACTACCGTATGAAAATCGATTCGAGACAAGCAACCATTCTCATTGTTGACGACGAGCCTGAAAACCTCAATGTGCTGGAGGCCTTGCTGACTCTGGTCGGGTACCGGGTGTCGGCCTTTCCGCGCGGTGAGATGGCACTGGTGGCGGCCAGCGAGGAATTGCCCGACCTGGTATTGTTGGATATCCGCATGCCCTGGATGGATGGCTATGAGGTTTGTCGCCGCTTCAAGGCGGATGCGCGCCTGCGGCAGATTCCAATCATCTTTCTGAGTGCTTTCTCAGACCATTCCGACAAGCTGCGAGCGTTCGAGGTGGGCGGGGTGGATTATGTGCTCAAACCCTTCGCTGAAGTCGAGGTGTTAGCCCGAGTCAACACCCACCTCAGGTTGAGCCGGCATCGATTGGATCTGGAGGAACTCGACGCCCAGCGCGTGGAGGAATTGGCCGAGGCGCATCGCCGCCTGGAGGTCCGGGATGGCACCAAAAACCCGTGGTTCAGCGTGCTGTCGCACGAAATGCGTGCCCCGCTCAGCGGGCTGCTCGGCATTTCCGAACGGCTCTTTCTGGATTTGCCGGCTAAGTCCGCCCACCACAGCATGCGCGTCGAATATGACCGCTACAGCAAACGCCTTGAGAAGCTCATCGATGACGCGCTGGCCTTGGCGCGCCTCGATGTGGAGGCGGCGGATTTGGCGCTGCGTCCGGTGCCCTTGGCGCAGGTGCTGCGCAATGCCCTGAGCGCGCTGGCGGGGCAAGCACCTGGCATCGACGTGCTCTCGGCGCTGGACGCGGTGGAGGAGGTCACGGTCATGGGAGAACCGGAGTTGCTGTTGCGCGCCTTCATCGACTTGCTGCTCACCGCCACCCGCTGTGTAGCGGCCGGCCAAGCCCTCAGCGTGACCACCCGCCTTACCGACGGCCGGGCCAAGGTGACGCTGCTCACCAGCGGGAAAACATTGTCGGCACAAGCCTTGGATACGTTTTTCGAGGTGGGCGGCCAACCCCTGCTGCTCCCTGACGACAGCGGCGACTTGGGACTGGGCGCCGCCCTGGGCAGTCGCGTCATCCGCCTGGCCAAGGGATGGGTCTCGGTGCGCAACGGCGCGCAGCAGGGCCTGGTCATCGAAATTTCGCTGCCCGCAAACCCGCCCCACGCCTCGCCATCGAGGCGCTTGAACTAACTATTCCAGCGGTTCTTGTGCCGCGCCAAGCAGCCAATCTCCAGACTCATCGTTCATGCCTCATCCAATCAATTACGCCAAGGCGATTCTGCGCGAGACCTTGTGCGTCGGCGCTTGGAAGCCGGTGATGTTGCTGGTGGCTGGCCTGACCCTCACCGGCTTGGCAACCCGGGCGGTGCGCTTGGCGACTGACGCGAGGGCAGTGCAGGGGTTTGACTACCAATGCCGCGAGGTGCAGGCCAAAATCGAGGAGCGTCTGCGTGACCATGAACAAATCCTGCACAGCGGAGCGGCGTTCTTTGCCGGTAGCGACGGGGTCACCCGCGAGGAATGGCGCGAGTTTTTCCAGCGCCAGAAAGCCAGTCAGAAACTGCCCGGCATTCTGGGCTTCGGGTTTACCCGGCTGGTGCCGCGTGAGCAGCTGGCAGAGCATGTTAGTGCGATGCGGGCCGAAGGCTTTGCCCAGTACCGGGTGTGGCCGGAGGGGGACCGGGACCCCTATTCGTCGATCGTGTTCTTGGAGCCGTTTACCGGACGCAACCTGCGCGCCTTCGGCTACGACATGCTTGCAGAGCCGGTGCGGCGGGTGGCCATGGAGCGGGCGCGGGATGGCGATGAGGCGGCGCTCTCGGGCAGGGTCGTGCTGGTGCAGGAAACCGAAGAGGACGTGCAGGCCGGCACTTTGATGTACGTGCCTGTCTATCTGACCGGTGCGCCCCACGCCTCGGTGGCTGAGCGCCGCGCGGCCATCATCGGCTGGGTGTACAGCCCCTATCGGATGGGCGACCTGATCGAGGGGGTGCTGGCGGGCGGGGCCGGCAAGCCTCTGGAAAACATTCAATTGCGCATTTTCGATGGCAACTCGCCGGCTCCGGCCGCTTTGCTTTACCCTTGCAATGACCGCGGTCGGCACGGACCACAAGGAGATGATTGCCGGACCAAACAGATGACGATCGATGCCGCCGGCCGCCAATGGCTGCTAAGTTTTGTGCAGATTGGAAGACCTGGCACCGGCCCGGATTACAGCAAAGTGTGGTGGGTATTGGTCGGCGGCTCGGCCATCAGTCTGCTATCGGCCGGCTTGCTGTTGGTGTCGACCAAAACCTTGTTTGATGCCCGCAACATCGCCGTGCGACTCACTGCCGACTTGAGACAGAGCGAGCAACGCTGGAAATTCGCCCTGGAAGGTGCCGGCAATGAAGTGTGGGACTGGAGTGCGGAGACTGGTGAGATCGTGTTCTCCAATCGTTGGAAGGCCACACTGGGGTATGCCGACCAGGAGGGCGGTTCGACAGCGGAGGAATGGAAGGGCCGGCTGCATCCCGATGATAGGACGAGGGCGCTGGAGGCGCTGCAAGCGCATATGGACAATTCCTCCGTGCCCTACGTGAGCGAATACCGGATCGCGGACAAGGAAGGGGCTTGGAAGTGGGTGTGCAGCCGCGGCATGGCGGTGATTCGCGATGCGGCGGGACGCCCGCTGCGCCTGACTGGCACCATTGAGTACATCACCGAGCGCAAGCGGGTCG
The DNA here is from genome assembly GCA_903934285.1 of Akkermansiaceae bacterium. Classification (GTDB taxonomy): domain Bacteria; phylum Verrucomicrobiota; class Verrucomicrobiia; order Verrucomicrobiales; family Akkermansiaceae; genus Luteolibacter. The sequence goes on from CAIZNN010000099.1 coordinate 18,291, forward strand.
AGGAGGGGTTGGCCGGGCAGGCGGCGATTCGGCAAGCGCTGACCCATCTGGCCACCGGATTTGTCAATGTTGCGGTGGAACGGCAGAGTGTTGCCATCGACGAGTCGTTGGCGATCATGGGCCACTTGGTGGGGGCGGACCGCGCCTGGCTGGCCCGATATGACTTTGTCGCTGGCGTCCTGTCCCGCGGCCACGAGTGGTGTGCCGCGGGCATCGCGCCGGAAATTGCCAGCCAACAGGCGCTGCCCATCACATCGCTTCCGGACTGGGTGAAAATGCATCAACGCGGCCAGGTGGTCCACATCCCGAGTGTGGCCGCCCTGCCCACGGCCAACAATTCGCTACGCCAGGCGCCCCGCGCGCAGGCGGTGCGTTCGTACGTTACCGTGCCGTTGCTGCATGGCGGGGTTTGTCTTGGGTGTGTTGGGTTTGAGACCATCCGCCACGAGCACCATTGGTCGGAGGATGAGTTGGCGCTGCTGCGGATCCTGGCCGAAATTTACGCCAACTTCGAGACCCGCCGCGAGGTTGAAGGTCATACCCGCGAACTGCAACACCGGCTGATCGAGGCGCGCGACTCGGCGCAAGCGGCGGTGCTGACCAAGAGCTTGTTCCTGGCCAACATGTCGCACGAGATCCGCACCCCGCTCAACGCCGTTCTCGGGTATGCCCAAATCATGCAACTGGAGTGCGGCAAATGCCCGAATGGCGCCCGCCTCGGGTCACTCACCCGCGGCGCCGAACATTTGTTGGAGTTGCTAACCGATCTGTTGGAGCTGGTGCGCAGCGATGTGCGCGAAATCGCGCTGGCACCCTGTGACTTTGATTTCTATCAGATATTGGAGGATGTGCGCCTGATGTCCATGCGCCATCCGGGCGCGCGCGGACTGACGCTGGAGGTGTCGCATGCCACAGACCTGCCGCGCTTCATCCATGGCGACTCCGGCAAGATCCGCCAGATCCTGGTCAACCTGGTCGGCAATGCCAACAAGTTCACCTCTCAGGGCGGCGTGCGGGTGGCGGCTTCGGTGCTGGCTGGCAAAGAACCGGGCCAGCTGTTGCTCGCGGTGGACGTTGCAGATACCGGCTGTGGCATCGCACCAGACGAATTGGAGCGCATCTTCGATTTGTTCGAACAGGCGCAACACGGGCACAGGAGTGGCAAGGGCTCCGGCTTGGGGCTGTGCTTGAGCCGGCGTTATGCGCAGGCACTCGGCGGTAATATCACCGTCACCAGCCGGCTGGGCGAAGGCAGTTGTTTCCGCCTCACCTTCAAGGCGCTGGTGGTTGACGGCGCCGCCGCCGAGCAATTGCGCTGCGGCAGCGTGCTGCGCATGGCGCCGGGGCAGGCGGCATGCCGCGTGTTGCTGGTGGATGATGAGCCCGACAACCGCGACATGCTCACCGCCATGCTCACGGCGGTGGGTTTCACCGTCGAGGCGGTGGCTGATGCGGCGCTAGCCCTGGAGCGGCTGGGCCGCCCGGGTGGCAGCGATCTGGTGCTGATGGACAAACGGTTGCCGGATATGGACGGGTACGAGGCGATTGGCCGCCTGCGCGCACTGCCCGGCGGCCGCGATGTGCCGGTGCTGGTGGTCACCGCGTCGGGTGCCGCCGACGAAGCGCAACTGGCCCGCGCCGCCGGGGCCGATGGCTATGTTTCCAAGCCTGTGCGGCGCGAGCAATTGCTAACCGAAATCGGCCGTGTCACCCAGGTGAGTTACGAATATGAGTCGCCGCCGCCCGTCTGCCTGGTTGCCGTGGACGTCGCCGACCTCGATCCCGCCACCTTGGCCTGCCTTTCCGCCGCGCAATGCCAGGCCCTCGACCACGCCCTGCGCAACGGTGACATCCGGCGACTGCGTGAGGAGGTCAGCGAGATTGGCCGGGAGCATGCCGCGTTGGCGGTCCGCCTGGGGGTCTTGGTCAATGCTTATGCCTATACTCGTCTGCTTGGCCTGCTTGAGGCCGCCAAAGGAGGTGCCCAATGACTAGCGGGGATGCCCGGGCGGCCCTCATGATCGTCGATGACGAACCGGGCAACTTGGATGTGTTGGAGGAATTGCTGACCCAAGCGGGCTATCGTGTGGCGGCCTTTCCCAGCGGCGAGGAGGCGTTGGCAGCGGCCCACCTCAAGGCACCGGATCTGGTGTTGCTCGATGTGCGCATGCCCGGCATGGACGGCTACGAAGTGTGTCGCCGCTTCAAGGCCGACGAGGCCCTGCAGCCCATTCCCATTCTTTTCATCAGCGCGCTGTTGGCGACCGATGACATTGCGGCGGGCTTTGCCTGTGGCGGGGTGGACTACCTTGGCAAACCGTTTCGCAAGGCCGAGGTGCTGGCCCGGGTGCGCACCCATCTGGCACTGCGCGATGCCTATGTGAGGCTGGCCGCCGAACACGCCAATTTGCACTTGCTCGAGCGCCAGCGCGACGTGCTCACCCACATGTTGGCGCATGACATGCGCGGCCCCTTGCAAGTGATAGGCGGCCATCTCGAACTGCTGGCAGGCAACAGCGCCAGTGCGGAGCGCTCCGACGATGACCGCGACAGCTTGCAAGCCGCGATGCAGGGGGTGCACTTCCTCAACCAATTGGTATGCACCATGGTGGATTTGAGTCGCCTCGAAACGGTGGGCGTGCCCGTGGACCTGCAGCCCGTCACGGTGGCGGCGGTGCTTCAAGCCGCCCTCGCCCAGGCGCTTGACCCGGCCAACCGCTGCCGCATCGTCCAACACATCGCCGCGGATTGCCCATGGTTGCTGTGCGATCTGGATCTGAGCGCGCGCATCGTCGCCAATCTCCTCACCAACGCATTCAAACACGCGCCGCCGCCCGGCGAAATCGTGCTCGGCGCAACCCCTCACCCCGACGGCGTCCGCCTCTGGGTGAGTGACCGCGGACCGGGCATTCCCGCCCAGTTCCACCAACGGATTTTCGAGAAATTTGCCGTGGCCGAGCAACCGCCAGGCCATGCGCGGACTGCCACCGGGCTGGGCTTGGCCTTTTGCAAATTGGCGGTCCATGCCCAAGGCGGAGCCATCGGGGTCGACAGCCAGCCTGGCAGCGGCAGCACGTTTTGGTTCACTCTGCCGGCGGCACCGACCACAGGGCGGTGACACCACGCCGCCAGTTTTGTCAGATTGGACGCGCGGCGTCAGGGCCCGGCGGCCGGCCCATTGGCGCGGCCGGGCCAATGCGATGTGTTCTGCACGAACGCGGCGGCAGCACCGACCGCTGTGGAAGTGCCTGGCAGCAACCAGGCCGGCAGGGCACCGGCAGCGGAGTTTCTCGTCCCGGGACCTTTGCCCGCCGCGGCAAAATTCAAGCTTGAACCGGCGGCGGCATCATGGAACCCTCAAGCCGTGAATAACGAGTCACTCTATCAGCAACGCCTGGCGCGCTACGTTACCGCGATGCGCAACGAGAAGCCGGACAGCATCCCGATCCGGCCGTTTGTCGCCGAATTCACCGCCCGCTATGCCGGCTACACCTGCCAGGACGTGGCCCATGATTACCACCGCGCCTTTGACGCCGCGGCGAAGTGCGCGCGGGATTTCGACTGGGACGCGGTGGTGCCCAACATGGTCTATGTGTGGACCGGCCTGGCGCAGGCTGTCGGGCTGCGCTACTACGGCATTCCCGGAATTCACGTGCCGGCCAGCAGCGGGTTCAACTACATCGAACCGGAGGAGGACCAGGCATGGATGCGGGAGGATGAATACGACGCGCTCATCGCCGATCCCACCGGGTTTCTCTACAACGTCTGGCTGCCGCGCGTCTCCACCGAGGTGAGCAAACTCGGCGAGCCCGCCACCTATCGCAACAACTTGTCGTTCGTCAAAGGCGGCATGGCCATGTTGCAATACTTCTACGCCTTCGGCCCGCAGGCCGCGCGCTTGCGCCAGGAATCGGGCACCGTGTCGGCCATCGCCGGCATCTTCAAGGCCCCCTTCGACATCCTCGCCGACAAGTTGCGCGGCTACATCGGCCTCACCATGGATATGGTCACCCAGCCGCACAAGGTGCTGGCCGCCTGTGAGGCGCTCATGCCGCACCTGTGCCATGTCGGGTTGACCACGGCCGACGCGGCGAAGCAAGTGCCCATCGGTTTTTGGATGCACCGGGGTTGCGTGCCGTTGGTTTCGCCGCGAACTTTTGACACCCATTACTGGCCGACGCTCAAACCCATCATCGAGGAGTTTTGGAAACACGGCCACCAGACGCTGTTTTACGCCGAGGGCAAATGGAAGCACCACTTCGACACCTTCCGCCAACTGCCGGAGCGCAGCATCGTGTTTCACTGCGACCAGGACGACATCTTCGAGGTGCATCGGCGCCTGCACGACAAGTTCGCCCTGAGCGGCGGCGTGCCTAACAGCCTGCTGAGCTTCGGCAAACCGGAACAAGTGCGCGCATTCTGCCAGCGCGTCATCCGCGAGGTGGCCGCCGAGGGCGGCTACATCATGGATGCCGGCGCGATCATGCAGGACGACACCAGCATCGAGAATTTGCGCGTGCTCACCGCCGTGACCCGCGAGTTCGGCGGCTACTCCGCCGGCAGCTATCTAGCGCCGACGCCGTTGCCGCCGGGCGAGGTCGCGGCGTCGCTGGCGCACCGCGCCGCGCTCACCGGCATGGCCGGACGCGGCATGGCCGGACGCGGCACACCCGGCATCACACCCGGCATCACACCCGGCATCACACCCGGCATCACACCCGGCATCACACCCGGCATTTGCCGACCCTGGGAGGACAAAGCAAAGGAATACCCGGAAATCACTGGTGACAAGGAAATGGTGCGCAAGGTGTGGAACGACATCGAGGGCTTGGCCAACACCTACATCTGGCAGTTGTTATTGAGTTTTTGACCCCCATCACCCGCCAGCCCCGCGCTATTGACGCCCGTTCCCACGCCGGGAGCACAACCCCAACCTACATTCCATGCGCCATCCCGCTCCCGCTCGCCGTCAAATGCAGGTGGAAGCTCCTTTTGTGAAATTTCGCTTGCGTTGCTGGGGGCGGCGGGTAGGTTGGTGGCATGCCACGTCCACGCTTCATTGCCCCATCAATGCAAGTGGATGCTCCTTTTGTGAAATTTCGCTTGCGTTGCTGGGGGCGGCGGGTAGGTTGGTGGCATGCCACGCGCACGCTTCATTGCCCCATGGAAGGATTCGACGGAAAAGCCCGCGATTTACCACTGCGTGAGCCGGGTAGTGGACCGGCGCTTTGCCTTTGGCCAGGACGAGAAGGAAACGCTGCGGATGTTCATGCGGATGTATGAGAACTTTTCGGGTTGCCGGGTGCTGGCGTATTGCTTCATGAGCAATCATGTGCACTTGCTGCTGGAGGTGCCACCGCTGCCGGCGGGTGGCTTGTCGGACGCGGAGTTGCTGCACCGGCTGAGGTGCATTAGCAACGAGGCGGTCGTGGCCGTGGTGGCGAAAGAGTTGGCGGAGGTGCGGCAGAGAGTGAAGACCGGCCTGGCGGATGAGTCGCTGGCGCGGGAGTTGCACGCGCGCTACACCTACCGGATGCACGATTTGAGCGAGTTCATGAAAGGGTTCATGCAACGCTTCACCCAATGGTTCAACCGCCATAGCAAACGAAGCGGCGGGCTGTGGGAGGATGTGTTCAAAAGCGTGCTGGTGGAGGACGGCATCGCGTCGCGCACCATCGCGGCATACATCGACCTGAACCCGGTGCGCGCCGGCCTGGCGGCGGATCCGGCGGAGTACCGCTGGAGCAGCTACGGCGAGGCAATGGGCGGTGGGCCCAGGGGCGATGGCAAGAAGGCGCGTGCGGGCCTGGTGCGGGCACTCATGGCGCACAAGGGGTATGCGGCGGACGCGCGCCACTGGGCCGGCGAGGTGTCGAAAGGCTACCGGCAGACCTTGTTAGCCGAAGGCGCGGAGAAGTTGCAGGAGGTGGCGGGCGCGGACGGCAGGCGTGAGGTCAGGGTGGTTAGAAAGGGGATGAAGAAGGAAGTGGTGGAGGCGGAATTGGCACAATTGGAGCGGAGCCGGGACGTGGCGCTGGGCAAAATGCTGCGGTGCCGGGTGAGGTATTTCACGGACGGCGCGGTGCTGGGCAGCCGTGGGTTTGTGGACGGGGTGTTCTTGGCATGCCGGGAGCGGTTTGGGCCGAAACGCATGAGCGGGGCGCGGAAATTGCGTGGCAATGCGGCGGCGGCAGCCGGGGTGTTATGGAGTGTCAGGAATCTGACGAAGGGGATTGGATGAGGATGCGGGGAGGAACGGATGGAACGGCCCCCTGCCATCGATCGTCTTGCCCGCGGGGTTTGCCCTGTGGCGGGGTTTGCTCTGGTCGGCGCCGCCAAGGGGTGCTAGCGTCCGGGCGTGGATGCGTTGATTCATCACTTGCAACAGGGACTGGAACTTTCACCGGGTGAGGTCGAGGTGGCTGCCAACTTGCTGCTGGATGCCGCGGTGGCGGATGACACCAAAGAACGCCTGCTTGAGGCGCTCGCCGGCAAGGGCGAAACCCCGGCCGAAATCGCCGGGTTCGTGGAGGTTTTTCTCGGTCACGCGGTGGACCCGCAGGTGGGCCTGGTGGACTTGGAAGGTCCCACGCTGGATTTGTGTGGCACGGGCGGCGACCGGCTGAATTTGTTCAATGTTTCGACCACCGCGATGTTTATAGCGGCGGCGGCCGGGGCGGTGGTGGTCAAGCACGGCAACCGCGGCATCACCTCGCCCAGCGGCGGCGCCGATGTGCTGGAAGCCCTGGGCATCCGCATCGACTTGCCGCCCGCAGGTTTCCGGACCTGCCTCGAAACGGCGGGGGTCGGCTTCATGTTTGCGCCGGCCTATCATCCGGCGTTCAGGGCGGTCGCGGGTGTTAGGAAAACCCTCGCCGCGCGCGGCGTGCGCACCATTTTCAATATCATCGGGCCTCTGCTCAACCCCGCCCGGCCGCAATGCCAACTGGTCGGGGTGTTTGCCCGCGAGCTGTGTCCGGCGTTTGCCGGGATTCTGGAAAGCCTCGGCCGCACTCGCGCCTGGGTGGTGCATGGCACCACCGGTGACGGCCACGCGGTGGATGAGGTGAGCCTGATGGGCGCGACGCGGATTTGCAGGGCTGGCCTCTATCAGGACACAGCGGACGAGGAGGTGCGCCCGCAGGACTTCGGCCTGCAGCATGCGGATGTCAAGGACCTGCAAGGTGGCGATGCCACGGTGAATGCGGCGATTCTTGAGGCCATCCTGGCCGGGTGCGACACCGGCCCGAAGCGCGACATGGTGTTGTTGAATGCCGGGGCGGCGCTGGCTTGCGCCGGCTTGGCCGCCGACCTCGGTGCCGGCATCGAGGCGTCCCGCGACTTGCTCGCCAGCGGGGCCGCGCTGGAGCGGCTGCGCCTCCTGCAACAGGTGGCGAAATGATAAGCGGCGCGGCTCGTTACCCACCAACCCTTTGTAGTCAATCCGGCAGCACCGCACTCAAGCTACTATGGAACTCGTATTTCGCGTCAATTACCGCACCGTGCCCGGCCAGTCGCTGTGGCTGCAAGTGGTGGCATTATTCACCGATAACGGCGCGCGCCTCGAGCAGGTGTTGCCGCTGCACTGGATCAACGCCGGGCAATGGGAGGGAAGCGTGGCGGTGCATGGCACCGGACCGATGCGCTTGTCCTATCACTATCAATTGCGCCAGCAAGGCAACGGCCTCAAGCTCGACGAATGGCTGGCACCGCGGTGCCTGGAGGTGGATCCGGCGGTGCGGGATGTGGTGGTGGCGCTGGATACCTGGTGCTCGGCAGGGACTCCGGACCATGTGCTGGAAACCAAACCGTTCGCGGTACTGCTGCCCAAGCGCGGGCCGTTCCCGCCACCCTCACCCGCCACGCCCAAGGCTGTCGGTATAGCACAGGGTTTGGCAACCGACGGCTCCGGGCAGGATGCCCGGGCCACGGTGGCGCGGGCATCCTGCCCGCCGCCATTCTTGCGTTCCTTTCCCGCGCCGACCAAACTAACAGCATCGCCCGCCTCGCCGGTGGCCAGTCATGAATTTCTGTTGCGCATGGCGGCGGTGCCGCCGGGCCAGGCACCCTGCCTGCTTGGCAGTGTGCGCGAACTCGGTGATTGGGACTGGCAGCGCGCCCTGCCGCTGGAGGAAATTTCCGCCAACCTCTGGCGGGTGGCACTGAGCCTGCCCGCAGCGGGGCATATCGAATACAAGTACGGTCTGTGCGAGGTGGCGGCCGGGCGCATGCTCGCCATCGAGCAAGGTGCCAACCGGGTGTTGACAGGCCACGCGCGCGGCCCGCGGCAATGGACGCGGGTGAGCGATGAAGGCTACGCCCGCAACCCCAAGGAGCTGTTCCGTGGCTGCGGTGTGGCAGTGCCGGTGTTCTCCTTGCGCAGCGCGCAAGGCCTCGGCGTCGGCGAGTTCGCCGACCTCAAGCCGCTGGCGGACTGGGCGGCCACAGCCGGGCTGCGGCTCATCCAGATCCTGCCTATCAACGACACCACCGCGGCCGATGACTGGACCGATTCCTATCCGTATGCCGCAATCAGCGCGTTTGCCCTGCATCCGCTCTATCTGCGCATCGACGAGTTGTCCTATCCACTGCCGCCGCAGGCCGCCGCACAAGCCGCCGCCGCGCGCCAGCGCCTCAATCCGCTGGCGGCGGTCGATTATGAGGCAGTGATGCAGGTGAAACGCCGCCTCTGCCGTGAGATCTATCAACACCATCAGGCCGCCATCCTCGCCGACGCGGGGATTCACAAATTTCTCAAGCACAATCGCGACTGGCTGATTCCCTACGCGGTGTTTTGCCTGCTGCGCGACCGCCACCATACCGCCGACTTCAGCGGCTGGGGCGAGTGGGCGGCGTTTGACCGCGAGCGGGTCGAGCAACTCGCCAGCCCGTCGGCCAAGAGTTGGCCGGAGGTTTTCTATCACGTCTGGCTGCAATATGAACTCGACCGCCAGTTGGCCGCGGCGCTGCGCCACCTGCATGAGCGCGGCATCGTGCTCAAGGGGGATTTGCCCATCGGCATCGACCGCCACTCGGTGGATGTCTGGGCGCAGCCGCAGTGGTTCAAGCGCACCGCCCAAGCGGGCGCGCCACCCGATGCCTTCGCCGTCAAGGGCCAGAACTGGGGTTTTCCGACTTATGACTGGGACGCCATGCAACAAGACGATTACAGTTGGTGGCGCGCACGCTTCGCGCAGCTTGGCCGCTACTTCGATGCCTATCGCATCGATCACATCCTCGGGTTTTTCCGGATCTGGCAGATTCCCCTCGACCAGGTGGAAGGTGTCATGGGCTGGTTTGATCCGGCACTCCCGGTGACCCTTGCTGAGCTGCATGCGCGGGGGATTGCCTTTGATTTCTGCCGCTTCTGTCGCCCCTACATCCGCGAGCACTCGCTGGCGGCGCGCTTCGGCGACGACGCCGGCTTGGTTAGAGGCGAATACCTCGAGCCCGCCGGCCATGACTATTGGAAGTTGAAGGAATCGGTGGCCACCCAGCGCCAAATCGTCGAGCACTTCAAGCACGCGACCGCGCCCGGGGCGCCGGAGCGGGACCGCTACGGGCGCCTGCGGGACGCCCTGTTGGATTGCGTGAGCGAGGTGTTGTTGTTCGAGGTTGCCGGCTCCAACGGCAGCTTGTTCCATCCGCGCTGGGCATTGCGCACGACCCGATCCTATCAGGAACTCGACGACGACGTGAAGTGGCGCTTCGACGAGTTATATCATGATTACTTTTATCGCCGCCAGGAGGAGTACTGGCAGGCGCGCGGCTTGGAGAAGCTGCCGGCGCTGCGCAAGGCCAGCCCGATGCTGCTGTGCGGCGAGGACCTGGGCGTGGTGCCGGCCTGCGTGCCCGGCGCGATGGCCGAACTCGGCATTCTCTCGCTCGAAATCCAACGCATGCCGAAATCCCCCGACATGGATTTTTCCCACCCGGGTGACGCGCCCTATCTGAGTGTGGTCAGTCCGTCCACCCACGACATGCCCACGCTGCGCGAATGGTGGCGCGAGGATGGCAAACTCACCGGCCACTTCGCGTGGAGTATGTTAGGGTTGGATTTTCCGGCGCTCCACCTGTCGGGCGAGACCGCCGCCCGCATCATCGCGCTGCACCTCCACTCGCCGGCGATGTGGACGGTGGTGCCGCTGCAGGACTTGTTGGCGATGGATGAGTCCATCCGGCACCCGGACCCCGCCGCCGAGCGGATCAACGTGCCCGCCATCATCCCACATTACTGGCAATACCGCATGTTCCTCGGCCTCGAACAACTCGCCACCGCCACCGCGTTCAACCAGCGCCTGCATGACATGATCACCGCCGCCGGCCGCTGAGCCGCGGTATAGCTGTCGCGGTTTTGCTTGCCGCGTGGGGTGGATTGGCGCACATCTGGGGCGTGAGGAATTTCCGGGTGGTGGCGGTTGTGGTTGCGCTGGCAATGAGCCTGGCCTCATGCGGGCGGAAGGCTGGCCATGCCGCGCCGGGGGCAAGTGGCGGCACGGCCCTGCCGCCGATGGCGAAGTCGGGCGAATGCCGCGCCTGTCATCAGGATCCGGACAAGGCCTGGCGGGGATCGATGCATGCTTTGGCCCATCGCCGGATCGGCACGGTGGAGGATTCCTGGGCATTCCGCGCCAAGCCGCTGGCACTCGGCCAAGTGCGTTGGCAGTTCTCCGGTGACGAGGCGTCGCCGCGCATCGAATGGACCGACGCCGGCGCGCAGCTGCCCCCGCTCGCGCTGGTGCCGCAGATGGCCATCGGCCACCGGCCGTTGATTCAATATGTGTTGGATTTCGGCAAGGGCCGCTATCAGGTGCCCGACGCGTCGTGGGATCCGGTCAAACAGGAATGGTTCAGCATGTTTGGCAGCGACCAGCGCCAACCGCATGACTGGGGCCACTGGACGCAGCGCGGAATGAATTGGAACAGCCAGTGCGCATACTGCCACTTTTCCCAGTATCGGAAAAACTATCAGCCGCAGACCGATGCCTATGCCACCAGCTGGCTCGAGCAAGGCATCGGCTGCGCCCAGTGCCATGGTCCGTCGCGCGCCAAGCGGGAATCTAACGAATGTATCGTCGATTCCAACAAGAAATACACGCCGCAGCAGTGGCTGCATGCGTGCGCCAGCTGCCACAGCCGACGCGAGGAATTGGATGAGCAATTCCAAATCGGCGACAATTTTTTCGACCACTACAGTCTCGGGTTGCCGAGTCAGCCGGGGCTCTATCACCCGGATGGCCAGCAGATCGACGAGGATTACAACTTCACCTCATTGTTGCTTTCGCGGATGGGTCACAAGGGGGTTGTGTGTATCGATTGTCATGATTCCCATGCCGCCACGCCCAAGGGCGGCAAGCCGGCGGTCGATACCAACATGCTGTGCATGCAATGTCACGCCACCGGCTTGCGTGGCGCCATCGTCATCGAGCAGTGGGCGCATTCGTTTCACAAGCCGGGCAGCGCCGGCAGCCGCTGCGTGGACTGCCACATGCCGAAAACCACCTACATGGCACGCGATCCACGCAGCGACCACCGTTTTCCCAGCCCGGACCCCTCTCTATCAAAGGAGCTGGGCACCCCCAACGCCTGTAACAATTGTCATGCCGACAAGGGGCTGGATTGGCAGATCGAGTGGACCCACAAATGGTACGGGCCGACAAAGAAGCCGTTGGTGCGGGAGCGCACGCGGGCGATGGCGGCGGCGTATGCCGGCCGGCCGGAGGCCATGGACAAGTTGTTAGCGGCGTTTGACGTCGAGGAAATCGGGGCCTGGCAGGCGACCCTGCTGCGCCTGATGGAACCGTGGTGCGGGGATTCGCGGGTGACCCAGCGCGCCGCACGGGTGGCCGGCAGTGCCGATCCGCTGGTGCGCGCCGCCAGCGCCTGCGTGCTCGCCCGGAACCCCGCTGGCGGGCCGCAGTGGGAGCAATTGTCCAAGGATTCCGTTAGAGCGGTGCGCCTCGACGCCGGCTGGGGCGCGCTCGAGCGCCTGGCGCAAGACCATCCGTTGATGTTAGAGATGGGGCAGGTGGCGCGGCATCAAGCGGACCAACCGGCCGGGCAGATGCGTCTGGCGCGCTTGGCCAGTCATCGTGGCGAGGCGGCGGCGGTGGAGGCGCACCTGCGCAAGGCGGCGGACTGGGACCGCGGGTCGGCGGTGCCGCGGCGGGAGCTGGCGGTCTATCTGGCAGGGGCCGGCCGCACCCGGGAGTCGCTGCCGGTGCTTGAAGAGGCCGCAAAGATTGCGCCCAAGGATCCGGAGTTGCCGTATCTGAGTGCGTTGGCCATGGCGGAGCTTGGCGATGAGGCGGGCACCGAGGCAAAACTGCGTGAGGCGATTCGCCTCCACCCCCGCTTTGCGCGGGCGTACTACAATCTGGGCTTGTTGTTGGCCGGGCAGGGACATGACCAGGCGGCCATCATCGCGCTGCGCAATGCCGCGATGTTCGAGCCCGCTGACCCGGAACCGCCGTATGCGCTGGCCACCATCTATCTGCGCCTCGGCCAGGGGGATGCGGCCGCCACCGCCGCGCGCGAAGCGCTCCAGCGCAACCCGGCCCATCAACCCGCAGCCGCGCTGTTGCGAGCGGCCGGGCGCTGAGCAGCGGGCGGATGGCCCCCCCCCCGAAAACCGTCGGCTCGCGGCACTTGGGGCTTGGCAAGCCGCGGCGGTCGCGGCAGTCTTGGGCGCATGTCGGCCCCGGAAGTTTCAGCCATTCTCATCATGCTCGCGGTGTGCGCGGGTTTGCTGTTGCTGTTGGTATGGCTGGCGATTCGGAGCGCGCGGCGCTTGCGGCGCCTCGAGCGCTTGCTAGAGGCGCGCGATGCCGCGGCGGCGGCGGCGGCACCCGCCGCCGCGCCCAGCGCGCCGCGGGGCGAGTTCGAGACATTTCTGGCGGAAGATCCGGCGCGGCAACAACTCGCCAAGAGTGAGCAATTCAGCGCCTATCGCCGCTGGCGGCGGGACAAGGGCTTGAATTGGTCCAAGCCTTGAAGGAAGCGGCATGAGGGGCAGCCAGGACGCGCGGCGTGCGCAGGCTTCCGGGGGGGACGGGACGTCTTTTCGCAGTATGTTAGATAGCGAGGATCGGCACTGCGGTTGGGCCGTCGCCGGAGATGTGGAGCACCTTGCCCTCGGCATCGAGGACCACTACCCGTTCTTTCACGAAACGCATCCCCTCGGTCTGGGTGGCGGCGAAGTTCTGGGCGAAGGTGAGTTTAAGGGTGACCACATGGACGTCCTTGAAAGTCTTGTCATCGAGCTTGAGCAGCTTGTGGAACTTGACGCCGGCGTGATAGTCGAGACAGCTGTTAGGTTCGGTGTAGCGGTTGAGGACTTGCTTGCCATAGTTGGCCACGAGTTCCGAGTAATAGGCGACGGCATCGCCGGTGATGGCGTAGGGAATGCGGATGCCGAGTTGTTCCTTATACCACCACACCTTGTCGCCCTCCGGGGCGGCTGCTTCCCCGGCGGCCTGGCGCAACGCCGCCTTGGGCGCTTGGGCTGATTCGGCCGCGGCGATCATGGCTGCCTGCTTGTCGTCGGTGGCCTCACGGCGGATGACGACCTGGTGTTTTGCCGGGTTGGCCGGCCACGCTTTGGGCTCGGCGCCCGGCAGCATCGCCGCCGTGGCGGGCCCGCAAAGTGCGACCCACGCCATGAGCGCGCAGCTCAGGCCGAGTGCGGCGGACGATGCGGCGCGGCGCGGCAGCGCTGCGGCCGGCTGGATTTGGTCAAGGGATTTCAGCGGGAGGTTGGGGTGATTGGTCATGGCGTGCATGGTGTTGGCAGGCTGCGGCGGAACATACGCGCAGGCGCCCCCATCCGCAAGGGCCAACTCCTGGTGAGGCTTCGCCTCAGACGCAAGACGACAGGACCCAAGACCCAAGACGAAGAAATTGATCTAACGACAACACAGTGGCGGTTACAAGGACTCTGGTCCGCACAGTCGGAGCGAAGCGCGGGTAGTCCGCACAGTCCTCTGTGCGGATCTTCGGCGCGAGAGATCCGGGACCCGGAATGCCATGCACAAAGACATCAATCAACAGACCAATGAACAGGCGCGCCCAGACAACCCATTCCAATGCAATCACGGCCCCCATTCATTGGAGTGTCTGCGTGGAATCCCGCAAGGCGGGAAGCCGTACCCAGGGCGGTGTGGGCCCCGGGGTTAGCGCTTCGGTGGCAGCCACCTGACTGCGCCGTCGTCAGCTGTGGAACTGGTCTCAACTGCTAGATCGGTGGGTGGAATGACCTGACCCTGCGCGCCGCGTCCGGCGGAAAGTTGTTCCCAACAGGCCGATTCGAGAGTGGCCCCTGGAGCAGCTCGGCGGAGGATCGGGATTTTGGGAGCAACTATCCGAAGGCTGTCCCGTGGGCAAGCATCACACCACCAACGCGTTCCGACTCAGCCCCTGCCAATGGGCCAAGCACCTCAGTTGGAAGCAGACCGCGAAACAGTTCCATACGTCATGGGACACCGTGTTCCGCAGCGCCCAATGGGTGGTGGACTACGGCCTGTGCCACCGCTGTCCGGACGGCATCACCGCCATCGGAATCAACGAGGTGGCATACACCTTGCCGGTTTCAACGACTCTCGGAAATTCCATTTATCGTCACGACCGTCGGCATGGTGGCGGAAAATGCGGGCGATCGGCATTTTCGCTTCCCAGCGGCGGGCGATGCGCTAGGGTCGGCTGTAGACTGCGCTTGGTTCGCTGACCCGCCGCTGACGCCCGCCTCCCTAACATGCACTCCGCACTCATTCAATTGATCCAGGACGCCTTTGCCGGCGCGGCCACCGACGTGTTCCTGGTCGCTGGGGAAGCGCCGCGCATCCGTCACGAAGGCGAGGTCGTCGAACTCCATCCGGGTCCGATTCCAGCAGCGGCGATGGCAGGGTTCTGGGAATCCTGCGGGATCGACCCGGCGACCCATTGCGAGGCCGACATCTCATGGCAACTGCCGCACGGCGGCCGGCTGCGGGTCAATCTCTATCACACGCTGGGCCGGCTCGCCGCCGCACTGCGGCCGATCCACGCCCAGGTGCCAGCGCTGGCGGAACTCGGGCTGCCCGCGGCGCTGCTCGAGTCATGGCTGCAACGCCGCTACGGGCTCATCCTCATCACCGGCCCGACCGGTTCGGGCAAGTCCACCACCGTTGCATCCTGCCTGGCGTGGATCAACCGCCACCTCGCCCGCCACATTGTCACGCTGGAGGATCCCATCGAGTATCTGTTTGAAAACGAGCGGTCATTTTTCTCACAACGCGAGATCCGGCAAGATTCGCAATGTTTTGCCAGCGGCCTGCGCGCGGCGCTGCGGCAAAGCCCGGACGTGTTGTTTCTGGGGGAGATCCGCGATCAGGAGAGTGCGGTCACCGCGCTGCACGCTGCGGAAACCGGCCACCTCGTCATCACCACGCTGCACAGCAGCAGCGTGGTGGAAACCCTCGAACGCTTCTCCCACCTGCTGCAATCCGAAACCTCCGGCGCCCTCAGCCTGCTGGCGTCGCAACTCGTTGGTGTCCTTTCCCAACAACTCCTGCCACGCCGCGGCGGCGGGTTGTTCCCCGCGCTCGAATACCTGCAGAACGAAGCCGCCACCCGCCGCTGGATCCTCGACCACAAACTGAACGAATTGCAGGACCACCTGCAGAAGTCCAACGGGACGACGAATTGTTCGCTGCTCGACTACTTGGTGGCCTCCGCCCGCCAAGGGTTTGTCGAGGCGGACATCGCCCGCGCCGCCTGCCCGCGACCGCAGGATTTTGATCGCGCCATGCGCGGCATCTCATCCTAGCAAAACCAACCCATGACCCGCGACATCACCGACTACCTGCGAGAAGCCGTCGCCCGCGGCGGTTCCGACCTGCACCTCAGCGCGTGGGCTCCCGCCTGCGTGCGGATCAATGGGGCAATCCAGCCGCTCGACGACGCATTGTTAGAACCCGGGCACGTCCGCGAGCTCATCCTCGACACACTCACCGAATCGCAGCGCGCCACCTTGGAACAGGAATGGGAACTCGACTACGCACTCCAAGTCGAAGGCGTCGGCCGCTTCCGCGGCAACGTCCACATCGCCCGCGGCCAGGTGGAAGCCGCCTTCCGCTTCATCAACCAGGACATTCCCGAATTGGAAAGCCTCGGCCATCACGAGGCGGTGAGCGGGTTTTGCAACCTGCGCAGCGGTCTGGTGCTCATCACCGGCATCACCGGCTCGGGCAAATCGACCACTCTCGCGTCGATGGTCAAACGCATCGCCGACACCCACAGCGGCGTGATCATCACCCTCGAGGATCCCATCGAGTTCATCTTCCAGCACCGCTCGAGCCTCATCAAACAACGCGAAGTCGGCGCCGACACGCGCAGCTTCCCGCTCGCCCTGCGCCAAGCGCTGCGCCAGGACCCCGACGTGATCGTGGTCGCCGAAATGCGCGACCTCGATACGATCCGGATCGCCCTAACAGCCGCGGAGACCGGCCACCTGGTCCTTGCCACCCTGCACACGGCGGATGCGCCGCAAACCATCGACCGGTTGGTGGATGTGTTTCCCGCCGACCAGCAACCGCAGATCATCACCCAACTATCCAGCGCGCTGGGGGGCATTGTCAGCCAGCGCCTGATTCCGCGCGCCGACGGCCAGGGCCGCGTCCTCGCCTCGGAAGTCCTCGTGCCTAACCACGGCATCCGCAACTGCATCCGCGAGCGCAAGCTCGAACAAATCGTCGGCCTGATGGAAATCGGCCACCGCGACGGCAACCGCACCATCGACCAAAGCATCGCTGCGTTGCTCGACGCCCAACTCATCACCCGCGAGGATGCCATTTTTCACAGCCGCGAACGCAAGAGCTTCGAGGCGCCGCCGCCACCGCCCCGCAAACCGAAATCGATCTGGACCTGAACCACCATGGACGCCCCGAGCCCCCGCTATATCCTCACCCGTGCCACGGCGGCGCTTGTCCTGTTAGGCATCGCGCTCTTCGGCTTCAGTGTCTTCAAGAGACACCAACGCCAGACCGACATCACCGCGGAGCTCGCCTCGCTCACCAGCGACAGCGCGTTTTTCCACCAATTCTACACCGCCGACGCCGGCAAGTCGCTGGTTAGAGCGGTCGGTCTCATCGCCGAGGCCAATTCGCTCGGCATCGCGCCGGACACCGCGATCAGCCGCGGTCTGGGCCTCAAGCCGCAGTGGTTCGCCGACGAAACAAAACGTGACGAACCGCCGGTGCGCGAGCGCATCATCCGCGGCTGCCTGCGGGGCAATTATGAGAATTTCCTCAAACTCGGCTACAAGGCGGACTTCTACACGCTCGACGCGATGAAAAAGGGCGAACTGCCGGCCATCCCCACCGGCCCCCACAGCGGCAGCAAACCCGACCTCGCCTACCTCATCCCCCCCGCCCTCTCGGCCGGCATCGATAAGGTCATCGCCAATCTGGAAATCCGTCCGCCGCCAGCCGACAAGGCACCACCCAGCGACATCCAAACCGCGGCGGCCAAACAACTCGCCCGCGATCTGGCCGACGCGCGGGTCATCGAGGAACGGGTTTGCGAGCGCATCCTCGAGGGCTTGTCGGAACAAGCGCCCGCCAAGTAGCAGCGGGACGGCGGGACGGTGCCGGACAAAAATGTTAGGCGGCAGTCCGCGTGCCACGTGTATCCAATGGCGGCCTGCTCAAGGGTTGGCCTGAAGGGCCAGGAGATTTCAGCCCAGGGCTGAGCGCTAGCGATGCCCTGGGACTGGTAGGTTGCAACTCTAGCGGCCTGAAGGGCCGCTACAGAGGCCACCCGTAGGCATGCGGCCTATCTCCGCTCCGCTTCGGTTCACGGATTGAAGAGGAAGACTTGGGGTGGGGTGGATGAGGTGACTTGGTGGGGTGGATCGGAAGCAAGAAACCACTGAGGCCACTGAGGCCACTGAGCACAGAAGAAATCTTCAATCAGTGGCATCAGTCTTCTCAGTCTTCATCAGTGGTTTCTTCCCCACGAGCTATCCCGACACTCCAATTTAGCCC
>CAIZNN010000100.1 GCA_903934285.1 Akkermansiaceae bacterium
GGGCCGTCTTGAGGATGCGCGACACGTCGGCGTTGTCCTTGACCGCGTGCTTTTCCAGCGCCAGCAATTCCATTTCGTCGAGGACATGGTTGATCGAATGTTGGATCGTTGGATGCGCCCGCACACCGCCCGCCCATTCCGGCTCAAAGAGATGAAGCAGCGATTCAGCCGGGATGTCGCGGGCTTTGCCACCATCTTCCAGCACCCGATAGAAAACCGGTGCGCCCCAGGCATCAAGGCCCACGCCGTCGATGGTGTCCTTGGATCCGAACTCGTCGCCGATGCGGTGGGACTCGATCAGTTGGATGCGCGGCTCGCCATCCGCGTCGCGGGTCTTGTGGACGAAGTATTCGCCGTCGATGTCGATGCCCCGGCAGACAAGCGACTGGCATTCCTCAAACGAAAACCGCCGCGTCACCTCGCAGCGGGCGGACCACAGGGAAAAGTAATCCTCGGCGGCGCGGTTCCATTCCGGCTTGGCGGATTGCGCCTGGACGCGGATGCCGTCGCCGGTGGAATAGATTGCCATGTTGCCGACCAGTTCCCTGACAAATCCGCTGTTCTTGTGGAGGTAGCGCGACTTGCGGACCAGTTCGGTGCGCACCCCCGGCGTTAGATCATTGCGGGCATCGGTCGGCGATGCACCCGGCACCGTGCCACGGCGGGGCGACCAGTTCGCCGCCTCATACGGAGAACCCCATGCCTTGGGGACGAGGACAGGGGGCAGCAAGCGCAGGGCAACGTATTTGAATTTGTTCATTTTGCGAGATAGCCGTCGATGAATGAGGTGACCGCGATGCGGGGTTTGCCATAGGTGGCCGGATCCAGGATGCGCAACGCGTGGCCACATTCCTCAAGGACCTCCGCGACGGACATGGTGAATTGCTTGGAAACCGACGTGTCGGCATCGTTCCAGTTCATGATCGTCTTGCCTTCCAGCAACAATTCCTTGGCGCGGCGCTGGATGGCAAGAACCTCGGCAACAGTGAATCCGGTGATGAAGAGTCCGCGGGCCATGCACGGCCACGTGTGTCAACGGACAGCATGATTCAATAGAGGGCAAAACACTTGATTCTTGCGCTAAATCTGTGTACTTTTCTCGCGGAAGATCGGTCCGCATCGGTTCGGCCGTCTGCGCGACGCTCCCTTCGGGAATAGCACGTAGCGTGCGGATGATCTTCCACCACGCTCAAGTGGGGCGTGCTTGATGCCACTTCCCTGCGGCGACCAGTTGCCGTGCTTCGGCCAGCGTGCAACCCGTCTTCACCGTGACATGCGGGGTATCCTGGGGACTTGTCCAGCGACCGCCCCATTCGTGGCCAAGCGACTCTGCGATTTTGCCACACGTTTCCATCAGCGGGCTTTCCCATTGCGGCTGGCCATCGGCGTCGAAGACGACGAAATCCCAGGCCACGCCGAAGTTGTGCCACGAGTATCCGGCGGGAGCGTTGGTGACTTTCCGTCCGGGGGTGCTGCGGCCCTGGGCGTACAAAGCATCCTGTTCCTTGTAGGTGCGGGTGCCGGCAATGATCTTCACGTTGATGCCCGCCTCCAGGCACTTGAGCAGCCACTCGCGGGCCTTGGCTTGCGCATCGGGCCTGAGCGTGGCGATATTCGCTGCGGAGCGAACGTCGATGGTCGCGGGACCGGACAGAGTTGGCCCCGGTGCGGGCTTGTCGATCCCGAGTTTCCTTGCGACCGCTTCCGCCGTGTTGTTCCCCGGAATTCCATCGGTGGTCACCCCGAGGAA
>CAIZNN010000101.1 GCA_903934285.1 Akkermansiaceae bacterium
AGCCATTCTGGTGCTTGTCGATGGCGGCACCATGCGTGAAGCCGGCAAGCTATGTGGACTCAAGGATAGCGCGGCCGCCAACCTCAAGCGCCGGATCGCCAACGATCTCGTTGAATATTTCGGCGAGGACGTCATCAGGCGCCTGCTCGATGGCAGGCGGCCGGGCTGGGAGAGCGATCTGCGCCAGTCGCGGGAACGCCACCTCTGCCATGTCAGCAGCGGTCAGGATGCGGCGAGACCTGTGCCATGCTGATAGTCACTATTCCTCCCCCGGTGCTCCGCCTTGTGTGGAGTTCCGGGGAGGATTCGGGTGGCGACAGGCCGCCGCCGCTTTGTTTTAGCTAGTGGTGGTGAGGGTGGGTATGGGGTTGCCCTCACTGATCGGGCCGCTGTCTGGCCCAATGCCCGGGTATGGCTGGCTGAGCTTGTGCCCGAATCTCCCTTACATCCCTCTGGCCAAAATCTTTGCTGCCTCCAAGGCTCCCTCCGCATAGGCGAAGCGCTCCTGTGGAGTTTTGAGATCCTCAAGAGCAGTGGCGTGGATGGCGCGGAGTCGTTCAATTTCTGCATTCTCGTCCACGGTGATGCTGCCAGGATCCAAATCCGTGAGCTTGGGGAAGTCGTCGCCGAACACGAGCTTGAGTGCCAGCACGGCCAACTCGACACTCCTGCCCTCGCCCGCACAGTTCACATTCAAGCTGGCCTTCACCGCCTCCAGAGAAAATCTGACCGTGCGGCCGACGCGAAAGGCCTCGGGAATGACGCCAGCCTTGGCCCAGTTGAGCACGGTCTTGGGATCAACCTTGAGGACCTCCGCGATTTCCTCGGCGGTATGCAGGTCTTGCGGCACTTGCGGCACTTCGCCATCGGTGGTAGTTGGTGGATTGGATGACATCAGGTTACCGGGCCAGTGTTCCACCAACCCGGAGATGAGCAAGCTGATTATCCAAACTCCGAGCCGGGCGGCTGTTCATCGCATGCGGATCACCGCGAAACGCAGCGTGCAGGTGCCGCTATCGCCGTCGTCCCCGGAAAATACGGGCATGATATGGGCACACGGGGGAAAGTCTATCAAAATGAAAAAGCCCCAATCCATTGAGGATCAGGGCCTTCTAATGGCTCCGGCGGTAGGGATCGAACCTACGACCTAGTGATTAACAGTCACCCGCTCTGCCGCTGAGCTACACCGGAGGGACAAGCGCGCCGAGTCGCGACGCGCGGCGGGAAGATGGATTGGCGCTGGCGGTTGTGGCAAGGGAAAAGTTCGCCGAGGGGCCAAATAAATCGCGCGGGCGACCAATCGCCTACGGCTCAGCCACCTGCGGCGAGGGTGACCACTTCCACCCGGCTGCCGGCGGACACGGCGGTGTGAGGGTAGTCGCGCGGGAAAACCACCGCTTCATCGAGTTCGACAACGACGGGTTTGCCGGCCAGGCCGAGGGATTCGAGCAAGGCGGCGAGGGAGACGGCAGCAGCCAGCGGATGCGGGCTGCCATTGAGCAGGATGGTGACAGGTTGGGGCGTCATTTCCATTGGCTGAGTTGTTCCGGAAACGGGCAGTCGTGGCAGTCGGTGAAATCCTCGAGGCAGAAATCATGATAGATCTGGAGCAACGCCTGATGATGGGCGACGCGCCGCAACCACGGCTGGGCCAGCGCCAATGAACCAAACAAACGGATGGCACAACGCCGCACTTTTTCGTTAGGTGCGGAATGGCGCAGTTTGTAATAATCCTTGAAAGTCATGGCCTCCTCGTGGATGGCCAGGGGTGCGAGGTGGTTGGCCACCAATTCCAAGCCCTGGCTGCGGCCAAACAAGGCCAACTTTTGCGCGGTCTGGGTCGAGGTGAGGGTGTGGCGGTGCGACCAAAACGGATGATGCAGGGAGAGCAGGAAATCCAGCAGCGGCTTGATCTTGAATGGGCGGGCCAGCGCGAGGTGGCGGTATTGCGGCCACAGCGCAAGCAAGGCGGCCAGCGCGCCGATCCGCCGGTGCGGGTGGTTGGCCGGTCGCTGGCCGTGGAGTTTCCACGGAATTGCCCGCTCTGCGGTGACCTCGAATTGGGTGCGGTGTTTCCACCAGGTTTCCCACAAGCCGCGCAGGTAGTCGCGAGTGTCCGGCGGGGCGAGTTCATGCAAGTCGGGCGCGAGAAAGCCTGCGGCACCAAACAAGATTGCCTCGGCCGCCGTGGCATCGGCCTTCATCACCGCCAGCGGCAGACGCTGCGCCAATAACCGCAACGCCAACGAATTGCCACCGTAGCCGAGCGTCTCGGCCGTCGCCTGAAACAACGCGGCATCGCGCCCGTGCGCATCGGCCGTGCGCAACCAGCGACGCGCCTTGGCCGCCGCCCGGAACCGCGCCGCTTCATCTAACAGTCCAGCGAGGGGCCCGGCGCCGAGATGTTTGAGCGGATAGACGCAACGGCCGGGGTGAGCGATGGCCACCTCGCGCTGCGGCCGGTTGAGGGCATCGGAGAGTTGGTTGGCGCTAATGACCACTTGCGGCACCTCGCGGTGCTCGCAGGTGCGGGTGAAGGTGGTGCGCGCCTCGTCTTGAAAGATCACATGCAACACCACCTCGCGGAATGCCGGGTTGGCGGCGTGGCCGTGGGCTTCCCACGCCGAGGCATCCGGGTCGATCTCTAACGCCCCGATCTTGACCACGCCAGCGATCTCCACGGCGGCCTGGAAAAAATCCGGGCCGGCGCCGCGGTTCCACTCGCCGAATTGGACGATGCGCACGCTGCGGCCGTCGCTGCTGCGGAACTGCCGGCCGAAAGCCCCGGCAAACCACAAGGCCTGCAATTCCAATTCCGCGGGCAAGCCGCCCGGCACCCGTTCTTCAAACGCCAGCGGCGGGTGCCAGATGGATTCCATTAAGTACAGATAGGTCATGACTCGGTGTGCGCTCAGCGGGTTTTCGCCTTGGCCGGGGGTTTCGTTTTGGTCGGGGTCGGGGTCTTGGCCGGGGCCGGGGTGGCCGGTGGCGGGGCGGTTTTGGCGGGGTCGGCGGGTGGTGGCGGTGGCGGGTCGAGGATATCGAGCCATCCGGACAACGCCTCGGCTTCCGGGATCAAGCCGTAACGCAGCTTGGCCTCGCGCAAATTTTGGATCGCCTGCAGCTTGCCGGCGGGTGCGGCGCGGTGGATGGCGATGAGATTGAAATCCTGGCGCAGTTTATCCTCGGTTTTGAAGTAATGTTGCTGGGCGTTGCGGAACCACACGGCGGCCTCGGCGGGCTTGGCGGCTTCGACCAGGCGCAGGCCCACCGCCTCGGAAATGGTGCCGCTGTTCATCTGCTCGGAGTCCTCCTGGAGTTGTTTGAGCTGCTCGGCGGGCTGGGCTTGCCACTTGATGGCCGCCTGGCGCAATGCCACATACTCGCTGTCGCGTGACAGCCGCTTGCCATTGCCATCGAAATGCAGGAACGGCCGGTACAACGGATCGCCGAGCACAATGCCCTGCCACGAGGTCACCGGCATGGCCATCCACGCGGCTTCCACCCAGGTGTACCCGGCCAGCAACCGTTGGTGCAAGATGTCAAACTGATGGGTCAGTTGCAGATAGGGTTCATAGACGTTGCCGATGGTGACGGCCGCCCCCTTTTCTAACAACGGGGCGCTCCAGTTCTGGGTTGAGTTGGTCAATTGTTGGGCGCTGAACGAATGCAGGTGCATTGCCACCGCCCCCTTGCGGAAGCGGAACTTCAGGTTCAAGAACGGCCCGCTCACATTCCAGTCGTACCAACCGTAATAGAGTGCGGCATCCGTCATCGGATAGTTTTTCGGCAAGGTGTCGCTGAAGCGGTCCACCACCGTGGGAATGCCGGCGCGGAGGTTGGCGGTGACGATTTCCTCCAACCACTTGTCGCCTTGGGGGTGCTTGTTGGCGATGTCCACATAAGCCCGGCCCCACAAGCCGGTGGTTTCGGTTTCCACCGCATCGTGGATCATGCGCTGGCAAGTTGCCAGGCTCGCCGCGTCGATGCGCGCGGTGAGCACCAGAAACGGCAGCTTCGCCTCGTTGATGGGTTTGTCCTTGTTGAAATACCGGTTCTCCTGCACCCCCTTGACCGGCAACTCCTCAATGCCGAAGAGCGCCAACTCGGAATCCACCGCCGCATCGTCGCGCCCGGCCACCGGATTGGCCGCCGCGGCGGCCGCCGCTGCTGCTGCCGCGGCCGCGTTGGGTTCTTTGGGTGCCGGCCCGGGCTGGATGCGCAGCGGCACGCCGCGCATCGTGACGAGCACGCGGATTTTGTTGGAGACCGGGCCGGTTAGGTTGTTAGAATCCTTGGCGCGGCGCCAGAACCGGCGTTTTTCAAATTCCAGGCGCAGCGGGTTTTGGATAGTGGCGATATAATCGGCGCGGGAAATATCCTGGGTGAGGGGCATCTTGAGGCCGATGAGGTTGGCGGCGGGGATATTGCGGGCCTCGCGGTAGGTGGCCGCGAGGGAGGCGGATTCCGGCAGGGCGCTGTTGAAGACCACCGCCACCTCATCGGGTGCCAGCGGCGCGCTGAGGAGCGGACCGATCCCGCACAGGCCCATCACCAGCAGCGCGAAGTTTCTCATGCGCGTGAGCATGCCCGGTTTTCAGCATCATGCAAGAGCGGCCAACGAAACCTTCAAGCCATCCCACGCCACGCGCACCCCGGGCGGCAGCGCCCGGGTCAGTTGCGTGTGCTCGTTCTCATGCCCCAGATGAGTGAGCCAAGTCTCCCCTGCCCCGCTCTGCGCCGCCGCCGCCAATGCCTCGTCGAGCGAAAAGTGCGTGGGATGCCGCGCCGGGCGCAACGCGTCGAGCACCAACACATCCACCCCGCGCAGCAAGGCCATGGTGGCCGCCGGGATCCGCTTCACATCTGGCAGATAGGCCAGGCTCCGCGCGCCGGGTTGTTCAAACAAATAGCCGATAGTGGCGACCGCGGCGTGCTCCACCGGCAGCGGCGTCACCCGCATCGGCCCGTAGCAAAACGGTCCGTCCACCACCCGCGGGTCCGGCTTCACATAACCATGATGGAGGTTATCGGCGGCAAACGCCCAGCCAAACATCTGTCTCAAGGTCGCCAGGCATTCCGCCGTCCCATGCATCGGCAGCGGCTCGTGGCGGCGCCAGCAAAACGCCCGCAAATCGTCAAAGCCGGCCACATGATCCAAATGCGCATGGGTGTAGAGCACCCCGTCCAACTCCCGCATCCCCGCCCGCAGCGCCTGCTGCCGCAAGTCCGGCCCGGAATCCACCAATAAATTCAGCGCGCCGGCCTGCAGCCACACCGAGGCGCGCAAGCGGCGGTTGCGCAGGTCGTGCGACCCGCATACCGCGCAGCCGCAACCAATCACCGGCACGCCCACCGAGGTGCCAGTCCCCAGGAATGTTAGAGAAATCCCAGCCGCCATGACCGCAGCATAGCCGGGGAACGCGACTTGCCAAGCCCCGTTGGTGGGAAGACGGCGCAGGGAGCGACGCAGGGGACGGGACTTGGCAAGTCCCGTCTCTCGCAAGTGCCGCTCCCTGAGGGCCCGTCACAAGAAAAAAGCCGCATCCGGCAAGCGGAGGCGGCATTTTTGCTAGAGCGGGCGGGTAGCCGGCGTTTATCGTTTGGAGAACTGGAAGCGCTTGCGGGCACCGGGTTGGCCGGACTTCTTGCGTTCCTTCATCCGCGGGTCGCGGGTGAGGAAACCCAGCGGCTTGATGACCTTGCGGTTTTCCGGGTCCACCTGGGTCAGCGAGCGGCTGATGGCATGGCGGATGGCGATGGCCTGGGCGTGAATGCCGCCGCCCTTGACGACGACGCGCAGGTCGAACTTATTGACCAGGGTGAGCTGCTGGAACGGGGCGAGGATGCTGTTCTGGAGTTCGGGGGTGGGGAGGTATTCCTCGAAGTGGCGGCCATTGATGGTGATTTGGCCGGTGCCTTCAGTCATCCAGACGCGGGCGACTGCGGTTTTGCGGCGGCCTGTGGCGCTCGTGGTGGGGGTGGCGGTCATGAGAAAATGGGCTGGGGGGTTAGCGGACGGCGTGGAGTGCGGGTTGTTGAGCTTCGTGCGGATGGGTTTCCCCGGCATACACCTTGAGCTTGCCATATTGGGCACGGCCGAGGCGGTTCTTGGGAATCATTCCCCACACCGCGCGCTCCACCAGCAGGATCGGGCGGCGCTCGCGCACTTGGCGCGGCGTTTCCACATGCTTGCCGCCGACGTAGCCGGAGAAGCGGGTGTAGATCTTCGCCTGTTCCTTGTTGCCACTCAGAACAACCTTGTCGGCATTGATCACGACGACAAAATCGCCCGTGTCAATATGGGTGGTGAATATCGGCTTGTGCTTGCCACGGAGCAGGCGGGCTGCCTCCACGGCGACTTGGCCCAGGACCTTGTCCTTGGCGTCGATCACATACCATTTGCGCTCGACTTCGTGCGGCTTTGCGGAAAACGTCTTCATGTGCTTGTATTTGAGGGCTTCGGGCGCGGCGTACGGCCACCGTCGCAGGCGAAGGGGGGCGCAATCTAGGGAGCGCACCCGGGGGTGTCAATCGGGAAATCTCGGGTTTTTTCACAAATCTGAAATTTGGGGCCCATTTCGAGAAGTTTTCACCTCATTCGCAACCGACGCTTGCCAAGCGCTCGCGCAATTGGCAGCGTCCCAGCGCGCCGTCACATGCACGTGCCTTTCCCGAACCTCCCCAGCCCGCCTCCACGCCATGCCTGAGATCATCGAAAAAGAACTCCCGCCAACCCTCAAGCCGCTCTGGCTCAAAGCCCTCAGCGCCGTCCAAACGGCCAACCTGCCCTATGCGGTGAGCCTGTTGCAGGCCGTCCTGAAGGATAGTCCGGGCTTTCTCGACGGCCGCAAATTGCTCCGCAGCTGCGAGATCCAACTCTGTGGCGCCCCCAAGAAAAAGGGTGGCATCTTCGGCATCCAGACCGGCGGCATGGGGCTCATGAAGCTTGCCAACCAGGCCAAGAAAGATCCGGTCGGCAGCCTGCCGCTCATCGAAAAGGAACTCGAAAAGGACCCCTACAACGAGGCTGCCAGCGAATTGCTCTTCGATACCTTTGTGCGCATGGAGTTGTTTGACTCCGCGGCCTTTGCCCTCGAAACGGTCCGCAAAGGCTACCCCGAAAACGCCAAGCTGCTCCACAAGCTCGCCGAATTCTATTTCACGCACAACCAGCATCTCATCGCCTCGGATGTCTATAACGACATCATCAAACACCACCCCACCGATTCCGCCGCGATCAAAGGCGCCAAGGACGCCTCGGCCCGCGCCTCCATGCAAAAACAAAAGTGGGACGAAAACGCCGACATGCGCACCCTCATGCGCAACGCCGCCGAAGTCGAGGAACTCGAAAAGGCCACCCGCTCCGGCCTCACCCAGGAACAACTCGAAGAGCGCCGCGACCGCACCATCGAAAAGTACAACGCCGATCCGAACCACCTCACCACCGTCAAGGATCTGGCCAACATCTACGAACAACTCGAAGACTGGCACAACGCCCAAACCTTCTATACCTGGGCTCACTCACTCAGCAGTGGCGACGTCGCCCTGAGCATCAAAGCCGGCCAGATGAAAGACCGCGCCGCCGAGGCCGATATCCATAACCTCGAGGCCGCCGCCGCCGCCGATCCGAATAACGCCGAACTCCAGGCCGCCCTGATCGCCCACAAGGCCGAGCGCCTCGCCCTGGTGGTGGCCGAGGCCAAACGCCGCGTCGATCAAAACCCGACCGATCCGCAACTCCGCTACGAACTGGGCAACGCCCTCTATCAGGCCGGCGACCTCAGCGCCGCCATCCTCCACCTCCAGCAGGCGACCCGCAATCCGCATATCCGCACCAAGGTGCTGCTGCTGCTCGGCCGCACCTTCAAGGCCAAGCACATGTTCGACCTTTCCATCAAGCAGTACTCCGACGCGCTCTCCGACCTCCACTCGATGGACAACACCAAGAAGGAAGTCCTCTACGAGAAAGGCCTCATCCACGACGAAATGGGCGACAAGGCCCACGCCCTCGACTGCTTCAAGCAAATCTACGAGGTCGATTACGGTTACCGCGATGTCGCCCAGCGCGTCGAATCGTCCTACCAGTGAACCCGCGCGCGCCGTCAGGCCGCGTGGATTGTGGACCATCGCTTCCTTCCATATGCAGGGTGGCGCCGCTCGTGCTTCACGACGGTGATCCGGATTGCATTGGGTCATCATGCGGGTGTGCGGTGATCCGTCCTTGCGCCCCGCCTGCTGCGCCCTCACTGTGCGCCCCGCATGAGTGGCTGGAGCGAATCAACCTTGCGGGGCGCAGCCTCGTGGCAGGCCTTCAAGGCGGGACTAGCCCTCTGCGATGCCGGCGCCGCCAGCGTCGGCAAGTCCGACCCTAACGGCTGGCAAGGCACGGTGCGCGATGGCAAGCGCCTGCTGCGCGTGAGTGTGCGCGTCCAGTCGGCCACCGCGCTGGAGACCCGCTGTGCCTGCCCGGACAACCAAGCCAGCGGCGCGGTTTGCGCCCATGCCGTCGCGGTCGGGCTGGCCGCCCTGCGCGGCGCGTCCGGGCTAACAAGCCAGCCGCCGCCGCCAGCTGCCGCCGCCCTGCCGCAGGCCTGGGACATTGTGCTGGCGCCGAATTGGCGCGACGCGCTGGTGCGGGGCCGGCTCGCCGCCACCCTCAACCGCAACAACGAGACCGGCCTGGCCGACCCCGCCCTAACAACCTGGCTGGTGTCGGCCGGTGGTGCGGACAAGTCCCCGCTGCACCTGCAACTCGAGGGTGGCGCGCTGGCGGCATTTTTGGAGACCCTCATCGGCCACCCGCGGGTTGCCGTCGGCAAGGAGCGCACGCCCCTGGAAATCCGCGGTGCCGGCACCATCCCGCTGCGTGAGCTGATCCACCATGCGTCCACCCTGCGGCTCGTCCCGGAACCCGCCAACCACCCGCAGCTCACTCTCGCCGGTCACTGTTGGCAGCTCGCCGCCGACTCACTCACCCGGCTCGGCCAAGGCACCATGCCAGCCGACCTTGTCGGCCCGCTGACCGAGTTGGCCGCCGGTCGTCCCGTGGAGTTGCCAACGCAGCCCTTTCTCGGCCGGCTCGAAACCTGGCAGGAATGGCTCGGCTTGCCGGAGGATTCGTGGCTCGAAACCCTCCACTTCGTCGCCGCCCCCTTCACCGTCAGTCTGGCGCTGGATGGCTCGCTCCAGCACCTCGACGCGCGCCTCGCCATCCACTACCCGGGTGCCCCCGCCGTGCCACCGGGTTGCGGCGCGGTGCCCGGCTTGCCCCGCCTCACCCACGACCTGCGCTGCGAAGTCCGCAATCCGCACTTGGAACAACGCGCCACCACCACCCTCGCCCACGCCGGATTCAACCCGGCCGACCCCGCCACCGGACTTTGGACGCTGCGCGGCGAATCCGCCATCCTCGAGTTCCTCACCCACTCGCTGCCCGCACTCCATCGCCTCTGGAACGTCACCGAATCCGAGCGCTTCCGCCACGCCCAACGCCAAGTCGTCCTCGTCGAACCAACCATCGAAATCCTCGGCTCAGGCGAGGATTGGCTGAGTTTCAATCTGGCGTTTCAATCGAGCGTTGGCGACGTCATCCCGCCCGCCGATGTCCGCCGTTTGCTGCGTTCCGGCACGGGGCATGGTGCGGCTTCAAATGCCCGCCGCTTGATCGTGGCGAGCGAGGTCTCGGACCTCATCGACCCGCTCTTTTCCGAGTTGGATCTGCACCAGCAAGGCGGACACTTCACCGCCTCGGCACGCGCCGCCGAACTCATATACGAATTACGTGATAAACTCGACAAGTCACTCACACCCAACGAGCCGAAAAGTTTTGCCGACAGCCCGCAACCGGCCGCGGTCGAGGCCACGCTGCGGCCCTATCAAACCCACGGCGCCGGCTGGCTCTGGGACCGGGTCGAACGCTTCGGTGGCGCCTTGCTCGCCGACGACATGGGGCTTGGCAAAACCCTCCAAGCGATCGTTTTAATCGAGCGCTTGTTTGAATCCCTCACCGCTACCGTTCCGTTAGCCGATGCGCGACAAGCGAGGGGGAATGGCGGCGGGCAGGATGCCCGCGCCACCGTGGACCGGGCCTCCTGCGCGGAGCCCTCTCTTGCCACACCAGATGCGAACGAACCCGCGGCCGGCGCCGGGGCGGTGGTGCTGGTGGTGGCCACCACGTCGCTGCTGGGCAACTGGGCGGCCGAGTTGGCGCGCTTTGCGCCGCGGCGGCGGCTGCGCATTCTGCATGGCACGGGTCGTGATGCGGCGCGCGAGATGGTGGCCGGCGGCGAGGTGATTTTAACCAGTTACGCCACCCTGGCGCGCGACTTGGCCTGGCACCTGCGGCGCGACTACGCGCTGGTGGTGGTGGACGAAGCGAGTTTGATGCGCAACCCCGACACCGATCATGCCAAAGCCCTGGCCAAGCTGCGGGCCCAGCGGCGCATCGCGCTGACCGGCACGCCAGTGGAAAATGGCGTGCGCGATCTGTGGTCGATTTTCCGCTTCATCCTGCCCGGCTGGTTGGGCACGCGCCAGGAGTTCCGCGAACGCTACGAGCTGCCGCTGCTCGCCGGCGAGCCGGCACCCGCCCTGCTGGAACGACTCCGCCTCAAGACCGCGCCCTTCTTGCTCAGACGCACCAAGGAACAGGTCGCCCCCGAATTGCCCTCCAAACTCTTTATCGACGAATTCTGCGACCTCAGCCCCGAGCAACAAAGCGTCTATCGCGACCTGCTGGCGGAGGGCCGCAAGCGCGTCGAGTCCAGCCACGACGCCGGCAATCCCGGCGCCGCCCGCATGCAATTGCTCACCGCCTTGTTGCGCTTGCGCCAGACTTGCTGCGACCTGGCATTGCTCGGCAACGAGCGTTTCAAACCATTGTCCATCGCGCAGCGCTCCACCAAGCTCCAGCGCCTCCTGGAATTGCTTGAAGAGGCCATGGCTGGAAATCATAAGGTATTGGTCTTCAGCCAATTCCAAACGCAGTTACGTGAAATCGAGGATTGCCTCAACACGCGTGGCTGGGCGAGTTTGCGGCTTGACGGGCAGACCCGCAAGCGGCAGGAATTGGTGGAGCGTTTTCAATCTGGCGACGGTCCGCCGATATTTTTAATCAGCCTCAAGGCGGGCGGCTACGGCTTGAACCTCACGGCGGCGGACACGGTGATTCACTTCGACCCGTGGTGGAATCCAGCGGCCGAAGCCCAAGCGACCGACCGCGCCCATCGGATTGGCCAGACCCGGCCGGTGACGGTGTACCGGCTGCTCACCCGCGGCACCGTCGAGGAGAAAGTGCTACGCTTGCAGGCCAAAAAACGCCACCTGACCGCCGCCATCGATGAGGCCGGCCTGAGCGAGGCGCCCGGTCTGAGCGACGCCGAGCTGCGTGCGGTGATAGCCGCCGAGCCCGGCAGTTTGGGCTAGCAAGGAAATCCGCAGGGCAGGGTGGGCTGCAGGAGGAATGCGCCGAGGCTCAGACATCCTGAACTCAGCCGGGAAATCATGTGAGCCCATTTGACTCCGGGCAAGATGCCCGGACCACCGTGGCGCGGGCATCCTGCCCGCCGCCTTTCTGCACAAGGTCTCATCCATTTTCCTCCGGGCTCAGGAGGTCTGAGGCTACTTTGCCGGTGTCTGTGCCGGCACCTTCGGCGCAAGCTTTTCGCCTTTGTCGGCGGTCCAGACCATCAACTCGAAACTGGCGCCAGCGGGGGCGGTGACGCTGAGCTTGGCTTCGCCGGCGGGCAAGGTGGCGGGACGTTCCAATTTCAAGTCGGCGGTTTTGTTCCGGTTGACATCGGCCAGGTAGGCCACCTGGCCCTTGGCGATAATGAGTTCGCCATCCTTGAGCGCCTGGTGGGTTATGATCTTGCTGCCGTCCGGCAGGGTGACGGTGATGCCGGCGGCCAAGGCCTTGGCGTCGCCGCGCATGCGGATGGCCAGTTGCAGGGGTTGGGCACCGTAGGGGTTGGCGACGCTCAGCGGTTTGCCGTCGGCACTGCCATTGACCCGGAGTTCCTTGACCGGATAGAGGGTGAAGGAGGTTTCGCCGGTCTGTTCCAAGTGGAATTTGAACGCCGGATCCTTCAAGCGGGTCCTGAGCTCCTTGGTGAAAACACCCGCCGCGCGGGCCACTTGCCAGGCGCGGAAGGCTTTGAAAATCGCCTCCTTCTCGCCGGTCTTGTCAATCGCATCCTGCCCCATGCTCAAGGCATAAGTGGCCTCCCAGCCGATGGCTTTGGCCTGCAGGTTCTGCGCGTCAAACAGCGACCAGTCGCTGTGCCATCCCTGAATGCCGAAGGTGCCCGGGAAATAACTGTTACTAAAGCCGTAGCCGATGTCCTTGCCTTCGATGCCACGCTGGCCGCTGTACGGGTCGAACATGTTGTTGCCGCCGCCCACGTCGCAGACATTGAAAAATTCCCAGGAACCGGCGAAAACATTGGACCCTGTCACGCGCGGGGCCTTGCCGCCAGTGAGTTTGGCGTAGGTTTCAAACAACCGCCGACAGAACACCCGGGTCCCATAGTAGCCGTGGTTCTGGTACACGGTGCTCTCGAAGCCGTCGAAGTTGATGGTGTCCATGCCGTTGCGGTACATCAGATCCGCGTAGTACTCGGCGTAGTCCAACAACCGTTTCATGTCGGGCACAAACCCGTTGTAGCAATTCTGTTGGAGTTTCACGAGTTCGGTGCCCGCCTTGTGTGCCTGGGCGGTGGAAGCGTGGCCGCGTTTGACGCCCTTCAAGGTGTAGGGCGGCGTGTCGCTGATGCCGTCGTAGCGCAACATTTCGCCGCCGATGCGCAGGTAATTGGAGTCGTCGCCAGCGGTCCAGGTGCCTTTTTCCGCCAGGAAGGACGGCTCGGTGACAATGATCTCGGTGTCGGTGGCGGAGATGTCCTTGGCGATTTTGGTGCGGCAGACGGTTTGCAGGTGTTCGCTGGGGACCGGGGTCACGTCGTTAGATGTGCCGCCCTGGAGAAACACGCAGAGCGTGTGGAGCCCGCCGTTAGTCAGGCCCTGCTTATGGGCTTCCGCGGTGAACTCCTTGAAGGGCATGCTCTTGCCGTTAGAGAAACCCACATTGCCGATGTCCCAATTGTTTCCCAGGCACGGATAGAACTCGCCGCCATCCTGCGAGATATCCTTCAAGCCAAGGGCTTTGGTATATTCGATGCACTTGTCGCGCGGCCCGCCCCAATACACCGTGGGCCTGAAGCCGGCGGGATCGCGGACCCACTTGCCGTCGATGACGGGATGGGGCAAGCCCTCGGCGAGGATAATGCTTTCAAGGGTGTTGAGCCCCTGGTCATCCGGGCAGGCGTAGAGCGCAACGGTGGATCCGATGAAATCCACGTCCACCGGATCGCTCACCTGATGCCGCGGCCTGGAGCGCGGAAAGCCCGGCAACAGCGAGAAGAGGTGGGTGTAGGACTTGCGGCGGTCACGGGCATGATAGGCCAGGGACGAGCCGAATTCCGGCTCCAGCTTGGCGCCATTGCCGAACACCTGTTGGAAATATTCCTCGGGATGCGAGTAGAACGCGGTATCGGTGACGCCGTTGCCGCCGATGTTGAACCACTGGCCTTCCTTGTACTGCGGCGGCAACGGGAATTTCACCGGGTCGGGCGAATGAATGTAGTAGCCCATGCCGTAGCAGTCGCCATCGGTCACCGGGCCGGCGATGGTGTTGTCGTCGATGCCGTAGAGGCCGATCGCCCAGTCGTCGTCGCGCACGACGCCGAGCAGGTCGCCGATCAATTTGGCCACGGTGGTGCGCAGCGGGCCCCAGACGATGTTGTCGACCGTGCCGCGCGGGGTCAGCGAGACCAATTGGAAGCGGAGGTAGCTATCCTTGGCGGCGATTTTGACGACTGCCGCGGCGCCGTTCGGGTACTTCAGCGTGAGGGCCTGGCTCGCCGCGTCATAGCTGGCGGCTTGGGGCGCGACGAGTTTGTCGTTGGGGGTGTCCCCCTCGTGCAAGGACAGCAGCGGTGACGACCGGCCGACCGGGCTGTATTCCTTGCCGGATTGTTTGGCGATGATCGAGGTGATGAACCCCTTGTCGTCAATCTTGAACGATGCGTGCCTGGTCTGAACGGTTCCGGGAATGGCAGGTGGCGCAGCGGCTTCGGCAGCGGCGCAAGGCATGGCACAGGCGAGCGCGGCCAAGGCGAGCGCGGCCGTGACCGGGATGGCGGAGGCGCAGGTGCATTTGCGGATCATGCCGTGGATAGTTGTTAGCGAGGCGGTCGTTTTCATGAGTTTTAGTTAGTGTTGGCCTGACGCCCGGGTCGGGGTGGCGGCAACCCGCGGGGTCACCGCGGGCAAGGCAATACGGCGTGGCGCCAGCCTCTCTTTCAGCGAATCATGGCAGCGCGGAGCGACTGGGGCATGGGCAGCGTGGCTGGCGGTCACCACGGCAAGACGCCCGGCCGCTCGCGGCGCGGCGGCTCACAAGACGATCTTGCGGAATTTGGGCACGAGCAGATGCATGAGCAGCCAGGCGGTGAGATAAGCCGAGCCGCAGACCACAAACAGGATGGCGTAGCCCACTTCGACCTTGCCCAGGAGGGTGTAACGTTTGAGCAGCAAACCTGCGGCGCGGGCGATGAGGATGCCACCCACCGCGCCGGCCATGCCGCCGATGCCGGTGACCGAGGCCACCGCCTTTTTGGGAAACATGTCCGAGACGGTGGTGAAAATGTTAGCCGACCACGCGGCGTGGGCGGCGCAGGCGATGGCGATGGTGGCCACGGCCAACCAGGTGTTGATGGCGCCGAGGCGCGAGGCAAACAGCACCGTGAGCGGGAACAAGGCGAAAATGAACATGGCGAATTTGCGGGCGCGGTTGGCATCCATGCCGCCATGGATGAAGCGTTTGGGCAACCAGCCGCCGAAAATCGAGCCGAAACCCGAGACGGTGTAGACGACCGCCACGCCGATGGGCCAACTGATGACGCCGGGAATGGCGGCATGCTGGCCGCTAAAGTCCGGATGGGCGGCCAGAAACACTTTCACCTTGCGGGCATTTTCGCCCTCCAGAAATGAGGGCAACCAAAACAGGAAAAACCACCAGACCGGGTCGGTCATGAACTTGCCGATGAAGAAGGCCCAGGTCTGGCGGAACGTGAGGAGCCGGAACCAGGAGACTCTTGCCTTGGCCACATCGGCCCGTTCGGCTTCCTGCTCGTCTAGGTCACTGTGGATGAAATCGTATTCCTGCTGCGACAAGTGCCCGCATTGCAGTTTCGCGGCGGGCGCCTCGTAAAGCGCATACCAGAAGGCGAGCCAGATGAGGCCCACCGCGCCGGTGAGGATGAACGCCCATTCCCAGCCCCAGGCCATGGCGATATAGGGCACCACCAGCGGCGCGACGATGGCACCGACATTGGCGCCGGAATTATACAATCCGGTGGCAAACGCGCGTTCCCGCTTGGGGAACCACTCGGCGATGGCCTTGTTGGCGGCCGGGAAGTTGCCCGCCTCGGTCAGGCCGAGGGCGGCCCGCCAGAAGCCGAAACTCCAGGTGTGGTGGCCGAAGGCGTGGCCGATGGCGGCGAAGCTCCACCCGATGAGGGAATAGGCGTAACCTTTTTTGGTGCCTATCCCGTCGATGATCCGGCCCGCCAGCAGCAACCCCACCGCATAGGCTAACTGGAAGCAGATGACCACGGTGGAGTAGTTCAACTCCTGATCCGCCTCGGCGGCCCCGAACACGCCATCGTTGGAGAGGGTTTGTTTGAGCAGGCCGAGGACGTTGCGATCCAGGTAATTGATGGTGGTGGCGGCGAAAATCAGCGCGCAAATCGTCCACCGATGGCGGCCGAAAGATTCATTAGCGGAGGAGGAGGTCATGAAGGCGGGATGCTCGGCCCTGCCAGTAGCGCTGCCAGCCGCGATGGCTCGCTCACAACCATGGCGGCACGCCAACAGGGGCCCGGAGCGTGGGCGCGGCGCAGCACATACTCAAGCGGATTGGCAAAAATCCAACCGGACGCCAGCCACTTCCCAGCAACCAGCCCGGCAGCCGGGCGGATCTAACAACAATCCCGGCTGTCAAGGCGCCGCCGGCGCCGGGCGCTGGCGCTTCTGGGACACGCGGCTCCAAGTTCCGCTACGGGTGGCGGCTTTGGGAAAATCCTCGACAGGGGGAGCCGACTGGTTTGAGACTGCGGACCTGTATGACTGACCCGTCCCCAGCCGCCCGTTTGGAGTCCGCCGTGTGCTCGGTTGTGCGCGGCCAACACGAGGTGGTGCGGCGGGTGCTGGCATGCATGGTGGCAGGCGGCCACGTGCTGTTAGAAGACTTTCCCGGCACCGGCAAAACCACGCTGGCCAAGGCCATCGCCAAGGCGGTCAGTGGCGCGGTGTTCAAGCGGGTGCAGTTCACCCCGGATCTATTGCCCTCGGATATCCTCGGAATTTCGGTGCTCGATCCGCGCAGCCAGGAGTTCCGGTTTCACCCGGGGCCGGTGTTCACCGACATTCTGCTGGCCGATGAAATCAACCGCGCCTCGCCCCGCACCCAAAGCGCCTTGTTGGAAGCCATGGGCGAGCGCCAGGCCACCATTGACGGCCAACGCCACGACTTGGATGGCTTGTTCTTCGTCATCGCCACCCAGAACCCGGTCGAGTTCCGCGGCACCTATCCGCTGCCGGAAGCGCAGATGGACCGCTTCGCCATGCAATGCTCGCTGGGCTATGTGAGCGCGGCGGAGGAATCCGCGATTCTGGCCGCCCAAGCCGACACCCATCCGCTCGACGCGCTGACCGCGGTGGTGACCCGCGAGGAGGTGCTGGCACTGATGGCGGCGGCCAAGCAGGTGCGCTTCAGCGCCGAGCTGCGCGAGTACGTGGTGGCGTTGGTGGGCGCGACCCGGGGCCGGCCGCAAATCCAACTGGCCGCCAGTCCGCGGGCGTCCCTGGCACTGATGAAGGTGTCGCAGGCGATGGCGATGTTTGAAGGCAGCGAGTATGTGACGCCGGAAATCATCCAGAAGATGGCGGCCGACGTGATCGCCCACCGGCTGGTGCTGGAACCCGAAGCCCGTTTCGCCGGCCTGAGCGCGCGCCAGTTGGTGATGGATCTCATCGCCCAAACCCCGGTGCCGGTGTGAGCCACCCCCCGCCATGAACCCAGGCCCGCCACCGCCAGACCCGCACGCGCCACCCGGCGCCGCCTTCCTCCGGTTGTTGCACCCCGCCTATTTCCACGGCTCCAGCGCCGGGCATTTTTGCCTGCGCCGCGTCTGCCCGGCAGGACTCTGCCTGGCGGCGGTGCTTTTGTTAGGCAGCATCCTGGCGCTAGGGCAGCCGCGCGAGTCGGTCTACGAGTTGTTTTCGCTGGCCTTCGGGATGATCTTGCTAGGCCTGCCGATGGTTTGGCTGCGGCGCGCGACGGTGACGGCCCGCCGCGAACTCCCACGCCATGCCACGGTGGGCGAGCCGCTGCGCTACACGCTGCACGTGACCAACCGCGGCCGCCGCCGGCTGCGTCGCGCCTGGTTGGTGGAAAGCGCGCCGGACGCGCGGCCCGGCCTAACTGAATTCGCGCTCCAGCGCGAACCCGGCGAAGACGAGCGCAACAAGTTCGACCGCACCTTTGCCTATTACCGCTGGCAGTGGCTGATGTCGCGCAAGCGCTGGTTTGATGGCGGGGCCTCCCCCGAGGAACTCGAGCTGGCTGCCGGCGCGCAGGGCCAAGTCACCGTGGAGCTCACCCCGCTCCGCCGCGGGGTGATCCGCCTCGATGATTTGCGGGTGTTGCTGCCCGATCCGCTGTGCCTGCTGCAACGCTGCCGCAAGGTCGCCGCGCCTGCCGCCACCCTCACCGTGCTGCCGCGCCGCTATCCCCTGCCCCCAATCGAATTGCCCGGCCACGCCCGCTTCCAAGTCGGCGGCGAAATGACCGGCAATGCCATCGGCAACGCCGGCGAATTCGTCGGCCTGCGCGACTACCGGCCGGGCGACCCGCTGCGCCAGATCCATTGGAAAAGTTGGGCCCGCACCGGGCGGCCGATCGTCAAGGAATTGGAAGACACCCACTACCCACACTACGGGTTGGTGCTGGACACCTTTCCTAACGATGGCGCGGGGGCCGTGTTTGAAGACGCCATCGCCGTGGCCGCCTCGTTTGCCGCCACCATCGACACCCGCGAGTCGTTGTTAGACCTGATGTTCATCAAGGACCAGGCCCACCTCGTCACCGCCGGCCGCGGGTTGGCGCGGGCGGAAAAACTGCTGGAAGTGCTCGCCGCGGTGCAGCCCGAGGCGGTCCCCGGCTTTGATGTGCTGGCCCGGCTGGTGCTGCGCCATCGCGATGAACTCACCTCGTGCCTGGTCATCTTCGCCGGCTGGGATGACGCCCGCGCCGGGTTTTTGCGCACTCTGGCCCGCGGCGGCATCGTGTGTGCCGCCATCATCGTCAGCAAGGCCCCCGCCCCCGCCGGCCTGCCCGGCCACTGGGTCCAGAGCGGCCAGCTCGCCCGCGACCTGCGGCGCCTGCCCACCCGCCTGCTGCCGTCAACCTAACCCCTCCCCGCCATCAACACCCTCGCTCCACCGCCCCGGCTTTTGTTAGGAACGGCCCTGTTGTTCTGGGGCGGCATGACCGGCAATGCGCTGGCCGGGCTGGTGCTGGCCATGATCGTGGAAGCGGCGCATTGGACGCGGCTGCGCTGGGACTTCGATGACGCCGCCTGCATCCGGGCGTGGCATCTGTGCGTGGTGGCCATGGCGCTGGCGACGGCGTTCATCTGGATCGAGGGCAACCCCTACCTAACGGTGCCGCGGTTGTTAGGCTGGCTGCCGGCGCTGCTGCTGCCGCTGCAATTCGTCCAGGCCTTCGGCCTGCGCAATGCCATCGCAGCGCGCACCTTTGCGTTCTTCACCAAACAACAACGCGCCCGCAATCAGCGCCACGGCTTGGTCCCCACCGCTGCCTATTTCAATTTCGGCCATGTCTATCTGGTCACCGTGATGGTCGCGGCCACACCGCTGGGCGCGCGGCCCGAATCGTGGTTGTTTCTGCCCGGGCTGGTCGTTCTAACCATCTGGGAGCTGCTCGGCGCGGCGCGTTGCCGGCCGGCGCAGGTCGTGCCGTTGTTATTGGTGGCCGGCGGCATCGGCCTGCTCGGCCAGGTGGCCCTTGCCAAGGCCTACAACTGGCTCAACTTCGGCAGCTTGAGGGACTATGAGGAGGCGCTCAATCCGAGCCACTATCGCACCGCCATCGGCCACCTCGGCGAGATCAAACAATCGCCCGGAATCCTCTGGCGGCTGCGCCCGGACGCGCACTCCCCCGCCCCCACCCATCTGCGCAGCGTCGGCTACAACCGCTACCGCGGCGGCCTGTGGAGTAATGTGACGCCGCCGGAATCGCGCGCCGACGACAGCGATTTCAAAGCGCTTGTGCCGCTGCTGGCCAGCGACGCCACCCCGTTTCATCCGCTGCGTGGCGAGGCCGGGCCGGAGGCGAACCGGCCCGGGTTGCGGCGTTTCACCTTGCGCGGTGCCGCCGCGGCCAATGCGCCGCTGCCGGTGCCGGGCGATGCGGCGAGCCTCCGCGGGTTCAAGGTCGACGCGTTCGAGCGCAATTCGCTGGGCACGCTGCGGGTGTTCCCCAAGGAAGCCGTCATCGCGGGCGAGGTGGCCTGGCATGACCCCGCCAGCGCGGAAACCCCACCCTGGCTGGAACTCGATCTGGACGTGCCCGCCAATGACCAGGCCGCACTGCGCCAGGTTCTAACCGAACTGCGGCTGGCCCAACAACCCAGCCTCGCCGCCAAGCTCGAGGTGCTGCGGCGCTTCTTCCAAGGCTTCCAATACACCCGCTACAACACCATCAAACCCCCGCCCATCGGGACCTTCAACCGCCCCGGCGCCATCTCGCTCTTCCTAACAAAATCGCGGCGCGGCCACTGCGAATACTTCGCCACTGCCGCCTGCCTGTTGCTGCGCGAGGCGGGCATCCCCAGCCGCTATGCCATCGGCTACGCGGTGAGCGAGCACGATGCCAAGCGCGACGAGTGGGTCGTGCGCGGGCTGCACGGCCACGCCTGGAGCCGGGTGTGGGACGAGGGTGCCGGGACTTGGCTCGACTTCGACCCGACCCCGCCGGACTGGCTGGCCAGCGAAACCAGCCATGGCATGTCCCTGCAATGGCTGTTGGATGGGGTCCAGCGGCTGCGCGAGGATTTCGCGCTGTGGCGCAGCCACTCCTATCATCG
The DNA here is from genome assembly GCA_903934285.1 of Akkermansiaceae bacterium. Taxonomy (GTDB): domain Bacteria; phylum Verrucomicrobiota; class Verrucomicrobiia; order Verrucomicrobiales; family Akkermansiaceae; genus Luteolibacter. The sequence goes on from CAIZNN010000101.1 coordinate 20,235, forward strand.
CCTGATCCTCTCCACCGTCATGCTCGGCATCGGCATCGCCGGCCTGGCCTGGCTGGCACGGCGCTTGTGGCGCTCCAAGCGCAGCCTGGCACCCGCCGGCACCCGCCGCACGGCCGCCACCGCCGGGGGCGGCGGCCGCACCCCGCTTCACCAGTTGGAAAAACCCGCCTCCCGGCACCTGCCGCCGCGGCCGCCCGGGCAACCGTTCGGCCAATGGCTGGCCGGACTGGAGGCGCACCTATCGGAAAAGGCGGCGCTCGACGAGGCCATCCGCCTCCACCAGCAGCTGCGCTTCGATCCGGCGCCGCCGCCGCCGCCCGCCAGCGCGCGGCTCGCCGTTCTAACCAAACAACTCGCCGCGGCACTCAAGACGCGCCGAATTGATAGCATATGAGGCCGGCGCGATCGCACAAACAGGTGGCGGCATCCGCCACGCTCACTCACTCACTCACTCGGCGGGGCCACTTCGCGGGTGGTGGCGCCGTTGCTGGCGCTGAGGATGAGGATGGCAAACTTGTCGATGTCGGGCAACTCGGCGGGTTTGAGCATCTGATAGTCGAGGCCGCTCGGTGGTGCCGCCGCCCGGCCGGGGCGCGGCAGCGGCAGTGGTGGCGGCGGCGGCAGCGGCTGGCCCGCCGCGCCACCGTTGAGGCTGGCGTAATCAAAGCGGCCGCGCAGGTCGGTGTAGCCGTCCTTGAAGAAACGCACCGTGCCATTCCTGAGCCGCGCGTACACCTTGACGTAAGCCTGGCTCACCGCGCGGTTGCTGGTGCTGTCGCGGGCTTCGAGGCGGCCGTAATTCTCGCTGAGCGTGAGCTTGAGGGTGTTGGCATGATAGGCCTGCGCCTTGCGCTGCCCGGCGGCGACGATCTCGACCAGCACGTTGGCCTTGGCCAATTCCGCGGGCAGCGCCACCTCGAGAGTGTCCTTGTCGCCGGGCAGCGCCTGGGCGACTGATTTGTTAGGCTTGATGATGCTGAAGCGGCTGGCGTCCTCGCTGACAAACGGATTGCTGCTGAAGGAGAACTCGGGGTCCATCAGATAGTAATTCAGCGCGACCTCGGCGAGGTTCCGATAGGTCAGCGTGATGGTTTGGTTCTCGACCTTGAACTCGAAGCTCGGCTCGCTGGCGGCCAGTGCGGTCTGCTGCTTCTCGCGGTCTGGCGTGTCGCCCTTTTCCAGCTTGGCCACCTTGCCCTCGATCTCGTCGAGTTGGCTGGTCACCTCGCCGAACAGCTGCCGCCAGCGCGCGAGCGGATAGTCGCTGTATTGCGCCGCGATGCCGCGGGCTTCGGCCAGGTTGTTTTGATAGAACGCGGCATGGCAACGGAAATAGTCGTGCTGCAGGCGGGTCGGCAAGCCCTTGGCATCGGCCAGCTGGAAGCGGGCCAGCGCCTCGGCGACGCGGTCCTGCAGGAGCAGATAGTACGTCGTGCTCATGTGGTCGGCGGCCTCGAGCGCCGGCTTGTGGGCGAGAATGGCTAACAACGCGCGGTATTGGGCGAGGATGGCGGGATTGGCGATGCGGGCCTCGTTGCCGAGGCGGTGGGCGCGCTGGTTGACCAGCGGGCTGTATTCGAGGTGCTCGTAGGCGCGGCGTTCGACCGGGTCGAGCACCACCAGGGTGGAGGCAAGGAACGGTCCGCACTGGGCCACGAAGTCATTGTTGTGAAGGATCCATTCGCGCAAGGCGGCCGGCTCGTTGTGGAGCAGGGCATAACTGTAGATGGTCTCGTCCCACACGTGGCGCGCACCGAGAAACGCGCTGAGCTTTGCGAAAAATCCGGCATTGTGGCAGCGCCAGGCGATGCGCGGCAACGCGAGGGCGGCGAGGTTGTTTTGTTCGAGGAAGGCGAACACGTCCGCCTCGCTGCCATATTGCGAGATGTAATCCCACGACGCCTTGTCGACCTGGGTGAGCTTGGCGACGACGTTGAAGCCGAACGGCGGCGCGGCCCCGGCGACGGTGCCATTGACGGCGACGTTGACCGGGAAATGCGGGAACTTGTTAGGTCCGGCGGTGGCGGGGAAGTAGAAGTGATACTCGAAGGTCTTGGTGGTGTAGGGTTCGAGCCGCAGCGCGCGCGAGTCGGTCGCCTTGCTGCCGAGCACCGGCAACGCGCCCTGCGGGATTTGCAGCAGCACCCCGGCCTTGGTCGGGGCACTGGTCGGGTTGGTCACCACGATGTTGGCGCCATACACCGTTCCCGTTAGAAATTCGACGGTGACATACTTCTCGAATTTCTCGTTGCCCTCCGTCCGGTAGCGGTCGCCGGCGCGGAAAAAACTCTGCGACACCAACAATGACACCGGCTGCGCATCGGCGGCCGGCGGCGCCGACGGCTTGACTTCCTTGTGAAACACGATGACCGGCCCGCCGGCGGTTAGGGTGAACTTGCCGGCCTCGGTCTTGCCGCCGTGCTTGGGCGCGTCAAACGGCAGGTCGAGCACGGCCAGCGCCAGCATCATTTCCGCAAAGTTGTGGCTGGCCTCGGCGACGTTGGGCGAAACAAAGGCGCCCTGCGCGCCGGCGGCGGTCCAATTGGCAAAGTCGCGCCAGAAGCCGCTCACCGGAATGAGTGCGCCGTCCTGCTGGCTGATGCGCAGATGATAGTAGTTGTTCTCGGCCCATTCCTTGGTGGGCCCGAGCTGGCGGTAATAGGCGCGGACCAGGGCACGGGCGGCCGCGGCGGTGTCGCGGCCGAAGTAGCCGTCGGCCGCCTTTTCCCCGCCTGACTTGAGCGCGCTCAGGCGCTTGCGGGCGCCCTGCGCCTCCTCCTTGAGGTCCCCCATTTCGGCAGGAACCGCCGCGGCCAACTCGTCGGCTGGCATTTCGGCGAGCGCTTCCGACTCGTCCGCATCCCGCGCCAAGCCAGCCTTCATTTTGCCGGCGAGGCGGCGGACAGCCGGGGCTGGCGGTGCCGCCGCCGGTGCCGGGGCCCCCTCGGGGCGCGCGAGGTTTTTGGCCGTGGCAGGCAACTCGCGGGTGGCCTCGGCGGCTTGCTTGTCCTTTTCCAGCTTCAATTCATCGGACCACCCCGCCTGGCCTGGGGCGGTTTCGAGGGCGCGCCCGCGCAGCGCGGTTTCAAACAAGCGGTCCTGCAGGTCGGGATTGGGCGGCACGAGTTCCCACAATTCGCGCAGGTGGCGGGCGATGTTGGCCGCCTCGCCCTTGACCCGTTGCGCGAGCAGGGCGCGTTCGACCAGGTTCAACTTGGCATAGGCCGTCGGTTGCAGGTAGCGGGCGAGGTCGTTTTCCAGCAGAAAATCATCCATGAAGGTCTTGTCCTTTTTGTTAGCCAAGGCCGGCTTGACCACCTTGGCGAAAAACCCGCCATCCTTGCGCGCCAGGAAAAAATTCAACTCGTGGCAGGCAAACTCGGAATACTTGGCGCGCTTGTCGTCATCCTTGAGCTGCGGCCATTGCAGCACCCAGGCAAACTTGGCGAGGGTTGCGTCGCCGCTCAGGGTGGTGAACAAGGCGTGGACGCTGCCCAGCGTGTCGTAGGCCTCCAGCTCGCTTGTTAGAATATCGGCCAGCGTGAGGGTCTTGCCATTGGCCAGCACGGTGACCTCCTTGCGCTGGGTGAAGGGTTTGGCCGGGTCGAGGTTGCGGGCGAGCCGCTGGTCGGCAAATTTGGCCGGCACCTCGGCCAGCGCCACCGACTGCCACGCCGCGTTGGTTAGATCCTCGGCATAGACCTGGACGTGCTGGCGGTCGCCCAGCGCCTTGCGGTCGAGCCGCACGATGCCGTCCTTGTCGGGCAACAAGTTGTAGATCGCCGGTTCGCTGGCAGCCAGGAAATCGAGGTTGGTTGCCGCCGCCGCGCCGCCGGGGCCGGCGCTGGCCGGGGTGGCGGGCGCTTCCGGCTTGGCGCCGGCGCGGCCCTCGCCGCGGCCGCCGGCGGTGGCGCCGGCTTGCTGCATGGCGCGGAGCGACAGTTCGTCGAGGCCGGTATCGCGCACTTCCCACGGATTGAGCAGCAGGCCGGGGCGGGTGAGCATGTTGCCCGGATAGATGTTGCCGTAGCGGCGTTCCAGGATGTAGCGGTATTCGTCGCCGATCTGGCGCCCGGCGGAGAACAAATTCGGCTGCTTGGCCGGCGAGCCGGACGCCACGCCGAAGCGCGCGAAACCGCCCAGCCCGGCAAACAATCCGCGCCCCGGCTCAAAGCGCGAGGCGGCGATGTGGACGCGGGTGAACAGCGTGGCATTGGCCAGTTTGATGGCAATGACCTCCTTTCCCGCTGTGATGCCGGTGATTTGCAGCGGCGCGGTGTTCTTGAGCTCAAGGTTGCGGTGCTTCCCTAACAACCAACCGGCGGCTTGTTTGCCCTCACCCACCTGGATCGTGCACTCCCGCTCGTCATCGCGCAGCCGCAGCGAGTAGTCGCCGGGTGTTAGGCCGGTGATTTCAACAAAGCCGTCCTTGCACGCGAGCCGCGCGGCGTGATCGGCGGTGAAGGTGCCCGCCTTCACTTCCAACAGCGAAATGCCCGGCGGCGCCCCCCCCTCGCTCACCGGCGCGTCTGGCAGGTTGGCGCCGACCCACGGCACCCGCACCACCTCGCCGGCCGGCGCGTGAAGTTCCGCCGACCACGTGCGCTCGGCCTCAGCGAGTTCCCAACTCGATTCGCGGCCATTCGGCGCCTTGGCCAGGACGTTGCTGATGCCGGGCAGCGCGCCGAGCGCGATGCGGCCCGCCTCGTCGGATTTGAGCGCCACGTCCTGCGGGTTGGAGAACCCGCGGTGGCGGAAGTTGAAAACAACTTGCTGGTCGGCGACCGCCTCGCCGTTCTTGCCTAACAACTCAAACACATAACTGCCGGCGAACTTGGCCAGGTGCCCGTCGTTGGTCGCGTCGGTCTTGTCGATGCCGTTGAGCGTCCAGGTGCGGGTGGCGCTGAGGTCGCGCTTTTCGCCGCCGGCGCTGAGGAGCTCGATCTTGCCGGTGAGGGTAACGGTGAGTTGGGCCAGGCGCTCGGGCACGCTGAGCGTGTGGGTCAGCACGCTGCCGGCGCTGAGCTTGAGGTCCTTGACTTCGCGGGTGGTGGCGATGCCGTCGAGGGTGGTCGAGGTGATGGTGAGCTTCGGCTCGCTGACCAGCGCCGGGTCGAGGTGTGATTCGCCGAGCATCAGCGCGGTGCGCACGGCAAGGGTGGCATCGCGCCGGGCTAACAATTGCTCCCGCTCGATGTGGAACTGGGCGTCGAGCCGGTAGTCTTCGGCATGATGCTCGAATTGGGTGAGGGTGGCAAAGCCGCCCGCCGGATCGCCGACCACCAACGGCCGCAAGCCCGGCTGCTTGGTGAAGGGCACAACGATGCGCCCGAGCTTTTCGTCGCGGGTGAACTTGCGCCCGTCGAGCCACACCACGGCGTCGTTGACCGGCTCGCATTTCTCGTCGAGCACCAACAGCAAATCACCGCTCGGCCCGGTTTGTTGGATCACCTGCCATTGGCCGACGCGCAACAAGGCGCGGCTGCTGCGGCCGGTGCCGATGAACTCGATGATCCAGGCGCCGCGTTGGCCCTTGAGTTCGGGGAACTTGAAGGTTTGCCGGGTGCGCTTGAACGGTCCGGTGTCGAACGAGTGTGTCTGTTCGCTGTTAGCCACCAACCCGTCGAGGTTGAGGTCGGTGTTGAGCTGGCGCTTCTGGGTGAGGAAAAAGTTCAGCGCGTTGAGTTCATAGATTTTGACGATGAGCTTGGGCGTGTTCTTGACCACCACCTCGAATTGCGCGGTCTCGCCGGGTTGGAACAACGGCGGATTGGTCGCCGGAAACTCGATGTCCACCCGCTCCTTGAGCGCCTGGAAAGCGCTCGGATTGAGCAGCGACGCCCAGCGCTCGGGCGTGCCATGGCCGCCGACGATGAGCGCTTCCGCCAGCAGCGGCTTGAGCCAGGAATCTAACACGTAAGGGGTGTACGGTGCCATCATCGCTTCGCCGAGATCGGCGGGGTTGGCCTTGGCCGCCTGATCGAAGAGGGCGAGAAAGTATTCGCGCACCAGCGGCTCATCGATGCCGATTGGCCGGTGGACCAGCAGCGCGGCGCTGAGGTCGGCATTCAGATCGCACTGCGGGTCCTTCGCTTCGGCGAGGTGTTCCAACCATTGCGGGTTTACGTAGCCGAATCCGCGCGGCAGCTTGAGGTATTCGAGGAAACGCGCCTGGTCATAGATGCCCTTGCCGCGGTCGTGGTCGAGCCGCTGATAGAGAATCTGCGCCTTGAGCGTGTTGAAAGCCGGCGGCAGGGTTTTGGCGTAGGCCCACAACCGCTCCAGCCAGGCCTCGCGCGCGGCCGGGTCAAAGGCGACATCGACATCCGGCGAGGCGGCGAGCTTGCGCAGGCGGGCGTACACAAAGGCCGCGTTGGTGGCCAGCGCCGGGATGGCCCGGACCAAGGTGTCGAGTTGCGCGGGCAGCAGCGCGCGATGAATGGCGAACTCGCCGAAGCCTTGGGATTCCTGCGCCTTGAGGTCAGTGATGACCAGTTCGGGCAGGTTCGGCACATCCGGCCGTTGCAGTTTGGAAAGCAACGCGCGGCGTTGTTGCGGACTGAGTCCGGCCTTGCTCCGCACCAACGACTCCAAGGCGCTTTGCGACAACCCGCCGAGCGCTTGGTCATGGGCCAGCGCCACCCGCTCAAACACGTCGCGGCTCACCAGCTTGGGGTCCAGCGCGCTGGGCAGGTTCGGCTTTTGGTCGCGCACCTCCTGCTGGTGGTGGTGGGTCACGTTGAGTTGGCGCTTCAGATAGTCCAGCGTTTGTTGCGGCGTGGCATCGTAGTCGAGCAGCGCCTGGCGGTTTTCGATGATCCGGCGGCGGGCATTCTCGTCGGGAAAGCGCTTGCGCCACTGGCCCATGACCTCGCCGAACTTCGCCGCATCGCGGCTGCTCTGATAGTGGAGGCAATGGAAGAAATAATAGTCCTCGCTGCCGGGCACCAGCTCGCCCAGCGCTTTTTCACGGTCGGCGGCGAGGGCAAAGCGCTCGATGAATCCGATCTCGTTTTCCGCGCGCAGACAGCACGGCGGGGCGCTGACCGCGGCCAACGCGGCGGCTGTGAACAAGGTGACAAGCGACGAGGGAAGTTTCATGGCACGTGGATTGGTTAGGGAGGCGGACACGGACTGTCGCCGGGCAAAGCCGGCATGGGCAACGGAGCACCGCTAGGTGCCTGCGAACCTGGGGGCACGCGAGGCGCGGGATTCCTGGGAAAATCGTGGCAAAGACTCGGGTGGGCGGCACCAAGCCCGCCCCCACGACCTTGGAGGCTGCTCCCCCACCCCACCGAAGGCAAGCGAAAAATGGCGTTGTGAACTCGGCGCGCTTCGGGGCCTGTCGCATCTGGCTCAGCGGCGGCCGCGTTGTTAGGCCGCGGCGGCGCGGCGGCGGCTATTCGGCGGCAATGCGCTGCTGGAGCGGGGCCACTGCCGCTGGTGGGAAAAACAACCGCGGAATCAGACAAAGACCCAAGACTGCAAGACGCAAGACCCAAGAGAAGAGCAGATGCAGAAGCGCTGCGCTCTCTTCTCTAGTCTTGCGTCTTGGGTCTTGTAGTGCCGCTGGAGGGGCTATCTCCGAATCGCCCAGGCCCATGAGGAGCCAATGGCAAGCGCGTTGACCTCGATTCATTGGCTCCACATGGGCGATGCCGGCTCAAGCCGGCGCTCCACAAGAAGGCCGCCGACC
>CAIZNN010000102.1 GCA_903934285.1 Akkermansiaceae bacterium
AAGTCCCACATCGAAAACGGGGAGAAGGATAAGGCTTTGGAGGCTCTTGCATTCCTTCAAAAGTATCTTTCACCCATATTGACCAAAGCCGACCAAGCGGGCGCTGACCAACCGGCTAGCAAGCCCGCAGACAAGCCTCCCGCGAAGGATCAACCGTCAACCCCCACGTCGAAGGATGAACCCCGGTAGGCGGCGGCAGGACATGGACGTCGCCCCAGAAAAACTAACACAACAAGATGGCGGCAGCATACATTGAAACGACGATCCCCAGCGACTATGTGGCGAGGCCATCAAACAGCCTGATACAGGCATCACGGCAGGCAAGCACCCGCGAGTGGTGAATCCTTCAATGCCTTCAATACCTCACGCAGACAGAGCCTCGCCGGGATGGAGTGACCATTTTTCCGAGCAGGTTGCGCGGGCCGGTTAGGCTTCTTCAACTTTCGGTGGTTTTGGTGACAGCTTGAGCGGTGAAGGCATGGGTGCCGCCTTCTTGGAAAGCTTCTTGGAAGGGATTTTCGTCTGGCTTGGGGCCGGTTGTTTCTTGGTGCTCATTGGGTCAGCAGTTGCAATTTCAGCCCGTCCTTTACAAAATTTTTTGAAGTCGCGGTCCAGAGTCACGAACTCGACGTCATGGCGGATGGCGAAGGCGGCGAGGTAGGCGTCCATCCAGAGTTTGGGTGAGGCGGTGGGGATGGCGGCGAGACGTTGCCAGACGGTTTCCAACTCCGGAGGCTCTGGAAGAACCCGGATGTTGGGCTGGCGGATGAGAGTGGCGTGGAGATCCACCGCGTCGCGATTGGTGAATCCATCGGCCCGGTAGGCACGCAGCAAGGCGGGAGTGGTAGCGAGGCGCAGAAAGCTCTGCTGGGTTGCCCGGCAAAAGCAGGCCGGGCTTTGAGCCGTAGCCGAGGCGAATGTCTCAACTGCGCGGCGATGGTGCGGGTGTGCGGAGAAGGTCAGCGCCACCCACAGATTCGAATCATAGAGCAAGGCCGACACGTTGGAGATCCTCTCGGAGTAGGATTTCTTGTTCGAGAGCGAGCAATTCTTCAGTGGTCATCCGGCTGGCTGGGGCATCCTTGCCACAGCGAATCACGGGCAAACCGTTGGCTTGGATCTCGATGCGTGGTTTCGCGGGCTTGATGGGATCGGCCAGCCCTCGTCTCAGCAGTTCGGTCGCCACATCCTTGAGCTTGCGCCCCTCATGCACGGCCCGCAACTTCACGTCGCGAACGAGGTCGGGTGGCAGGTCGAAGGTCGTTTTCATGGGGGAAGTTTGCTGGTTTTCTGGCTATTGTCAAATCCCAAGCGGGCACGTGGGATTGGTTTTCGATGAAACTGTGGGTGGGCAGGAGGAGTTCGCCATGGGTAATGGTTAAAAGGCGGGTCCTTGCCGGGGATTTCGCCTTGGGCGAGGATGCCGCCGCGCACCATCGGGTTGACATATTGCCAGACGGTTTCGCCGGCTGGGGTGACCTCAAACAGGTGACCTTGGTTGTTGGCGTTGCCAGCGGGTGGGCGGCGGTCCTGATTGTCAGTGGGTGGCGGCGGGCGCCCGCCATCCGGCCCCGCGCGGGTCGGCCTGGTCTGGCGCCCCCTCGGGCCGCGAGTAAACCACCCGCAGCTCGGCGGTTGCCAGGATCTTGTCCTTGATCGCATCCAACAAAACAGCGCGGCTCACCTGAGCCGGCGGCACATCGGGTTGCGGCTCGGCCGACAGCGCATAGAGGGTATAGATATAGTTTTTGGCGCCGGGGCCCTTGGAATGTGGCGGGGCATAGCCGCCGCGGTTGTTGACGCTGTTGCTGCGCCAGCGCCGAGTTGAGAAACGCGCGATACTCGCGGGTGGTGACGTCATTGATGCCGCTGAAAAACCCATCGAGGCGCACCTGGTGGAGCGGTGTTTCATCGCCGCCATGCTTGGGGTCCACAAAGCCGTGGTGATCGCCCATCTCAAAGGTGCCGGCGGGAATGCGCGCCATGCCCGGCGGATTGTCCTGGGCCAAGGCGCCAAGCACGGACAGTCCGAAGACCAGTGTTGGAAGCAATTGATTGCGTTTCATCGGCGTGAACTTAGCCCACGCTACCTTAAGACGACGTGAAGCTGGCAAGTATTCCTGCATGACAATCCGATCTTACCGACCGCGGCGGGCTTTGGCAATTTTTCGCTTTGCCTTCATAGCAGCTTAAGGTTGCGCGGGGCAGATCGCCACCCCGGCACTTTTCCGCCTGTCCAAACCCCGCCACCAGGGAGTATGGATTGGCCGGGCATCCCCGCATGAGAATTCTGCTCATCGAAGACGAAGCCGATCTGCTCGCGAGCCTGGCCAAGGCGCTGCGCGAGGAAGGCTACGCCGTGGATACGGCGGCGGACGGCGAGGATGGCCGCTTTAAAGCCCAAAGCTGGGACTACGACGCTGTTGTGCTCGACGTGATGCTGCCGCGCCTGGAAGCGGCAAATGAAACCTATCACCTTGCGCAGCGCGGACATCTGACCGCTCTTCGAGGTCATCGTCCGGGCGGTCAAGAATGCGGACTCAAGTCCGCGCTCCAGCAGCCGGTTCCCAACACAAGCTCCGGGATTTCTTCGGAAACATCCAAAAATTCTTGGCGCAGGCGGCCAAATGAGTAATCTATCTGCAAAGGAGGTCCCCCATGAATCGCGCTTCAGCCCAGCATTGTTTCTTCCCATTCCGCGCCAAGGGGGAATTGCATGCAGTCCCGGCCATGAATTCAACAGGAGGCCAACGCACGTGAAAACCCTGCTCGTGACCTCCCGGGTGACCTTCGTGCCGGAGAACTATGGCCGCCTTGTCGCGGGGCTTGCTAACAACCCGCATGTTGCGGCGGTGCTGTTTCTGGAGAACCGTGGCCTGCTAACTCCCGCCATGGGAGCGGGTCTGTGGCTCTCGCGGCTCGCCCCTGGAATCGGCGCCGAGCTCGTCAGGAACACCCTTTCCTCGCTCCACGATCCGCGCGAACACGCGATGCGCGCGGCGGGAAAATGCGTCTTTCATGCCTCACACATCAACGCGCCAGAGACCATCGCCATTCTAGCAAGGTTTGATCTGGTCATCAACGCCCGCACCCGCTTCATCTATGGCGGGACCGCCTTGGCGGCGCCCCGCATCGGCTGTGTCAACATCCATCATGGTCTGCTTCCCGATCAACGGGGCCTGTTGTGCGACCTCTGGGCGCAAGCCGAAGGCCGGCCGACCGGCTTCACCATCCACCGGATGGCCGCCGAGCTCGACGCCGGCGAGATCATCGCACGCCACGAAGTCGAGGTCGTCCAGGGCCGCCGCTTCGTCGATCATGCGTTGGCGAGTTCAATCGAAGAACTCAGCGCCATCGAGCAGGTGCTGGACCGGGTTGGCTCCGCCGGCAGGATTGAGGGGATTCCTAACACGAAGACGCCAGCCACGCGCTATTACAGGACCCCCGGCTTGGCCGAGATGGTGGGCTTCAAGAAGAAAGGCATCCAGCTATGACATCAGAGCGTATCGGCTTCCAGCCCGGCAGCAGCACTGGCAACAACGTCATCGCATACATTGACGCGCACCTGCGGGACTTCCCCGGGCGCGTGGCCCTGCGGTGGGCGGCCCCCGGCGCGATCAATGACTGGGACGGCAACGCGCACAGCAGCCTTGCACACCAGGAGATCAGTTATCTGGACTTCGGGCTGCGCATACGGCACTTCGCCCAGGGTTTGCTGGATCTTGGAATTGTGCATGGCGACCGGGTCATCATCTTTCTGCCGATGGGTCTCGACATGTACACGGCGATGTTTGCCGTGCAACGCATCGGAGCCATTGCGGTGTTTCTCGATTCGTGGGCCCGCGCCAGTCACCTCGGCGCCAGCGCCGCTTGTGTCGAGCCCACGGCCATGATCTCAGCCCAGCCCGCCTTCGAACTGGTGGCCCACGTGCCCGCCTTTGCCCGGCTGCCGCTGCGAATCCTTTGGGGACCCGGCGATGGCTTCGCCCACCACTTCGACGCGCTGCTGGCCACCCCGGGCGAAGCTGCAATCGCGCCGGTGGCAAGTGAGACCACCGCGCTCATCACCTTTACCACGGGCAGTTCCGGCACACCCAAGGGTGCCAGGCGCACCCATCGATTCCTCTCGGCACAGCATGAGGCTTTGGACAAGCTCATCCCCTACACCGCTGGCGACCGGGACCTCCCGGCATTTCCAATCTTCTCGCTGAACAATCTGGCCGCCGGGGTCACCAGCGTGCTGCCGGCGCTCGATCTAGCAAAGCCATCGGAGCGCGACGCCGCCATTCTGGTGTCGCAGATTCTCTCACAAAATGTCAGCTGTGCGACGCTGTCGCCCTCGATGCTGGCGGGTGTTGCCAGGCACTGCCACCAGACCGGCACACGGTTGCCGGGGCTGCGCCGCGTCGTCACCGGTGGCGCGCCGATTTCCAAAGACGACGTGCTAAGCTTTGTTGCTATCGCAGGCAATGCGGCGCTGTGGATTTTCTACGGCTCGACGGAGGTCGAGCCGATGGCGCACATTGAGGGTCACGCGTGGCTCGCACAGAAGCCCCGCTGCAGTGATCCGGAGATGGTTGAGGAGGGCGTCAATGTCGGACAGATTGACTCTAACCTAGAGTACAAGTTCATCCGGATCTGCACCGGCCCGATCGATCTCCAAACGACGCCTTGGAGCGAGATTGAACTCAAGCCCGGTGAGATCGGGGAGTTTATCGTGAGCGGAGATCATGTCTGCCGCGACTATTACAACAACCCGGAGGCATTCCTCCAAACCAAGATTGCCGGCGCGGACGGGCGCGTCTGGCATCGCACCGGGGATCTTGCCTACACCGACGCCGCGGGTGAACTCTGGGTCGTGGGGCGCATCCACAATGCCATTGAACGCGCCGGCAAGTATGTGTTTCCGGTACGCCCGGAAGTTCTTCTCAAGCGCATGCCATTTGTCGAGCAAGCGGCCTTTGTCGGTCTGCCAGATGCCCGCTTGGGCGAGAAGACATGCGTGGTGCTCAAGCTCAGGGATGGTGCCGGACCTGATAGGGTGGTCAGTGAAGTGCGGCGCATCTTCGGAAAAAACCACATCCCTGTCGACGAAATCCACTTGGTGGCGAGCATCCCGCTGGACCCGCGCCACCACTCCAAAGTCGAGTATGCGGCGCTCAGGGACGCACTTCGGGCCGGCCACTCAACACCCCTCCTTACAGCATGAAGCGGTGGTGGATATTCATCAGGGAGCGCTTCGCGCCGGCCACACACGTGCCGATGATCGCAAGCTTCACGCTTGCCAACGGCTGCCTGGGGCTTGCGATGTTAGCAATGCCGGTGCTGAGCCGCAACCCTGAGGCCCTCCACCGGCTCCCGTTAGCCATGGCCGTTGCGCTGGCGTTTTTTCTCAGGCTGCGGATCTTCGATGAGATCAAGGACTATCAAACCGACCTGAGGGTCAATCCCGCCCGGCCCCTGGCCAGGGGACTCATCAGGATCGCCGGGGCGCAGCGGGTGATTGTCGGGCTTTGCGCATTTGAAATCCTGGCTCTTTCCCTGCTGGCACCCATGCTTGCCTGCAGCCATCTGCTTGCCATGGGCTACAGCCTGCTGATGTACCGGGAGTTTTTCATCGGCAGCTATCTGCGGCCGCATCTCACGACCTATGCCATTCTCCACACATTTGTGTCGGTATTGAGTGCCGGCACTGTCGTGAGTGTGGTGACCGGTGTGCCATTCTGGGGGTTTTCATCCTCGATGTGGTTGCTGCTGTTGGCGAACTGGGGGTATTTCAATCTGTTTGAATTTGCCCGCAAGACCTTTGCCCCTGCCGAGGAGCGCGCGAATGTTGAAAGCTACTCGAAGGTTTTCACCGTTGTCGGGGCGGTCGCCCTGAGCCTGAGCCAGGCCATCGTGCCACTGCTCATCGTGCACCATGTCCTGGGCGCCGGACTAACGCAACTTGACAACAGCATTCTGGTGGGCTTGCTTGCCATCGTCGTCGCCCCGGCGCTGGCGTTTGCAATCCGGCCTAACACCCTTGCCGCGAAATGGTTTCGTGGGCTTGTCGGAATCTATCTTATTTTCGGATATCTGGCGCTGGCAGCAACCCTGGCCTTTTAGAAACCACAAATGATCGTCAAAAAATCCAGCATTGAGGTCTTTGCGAAACGTGAGGCCGGAGGCAAGGGATACAACCTCTATCTTCTGAGCCAAATGGGGTTTCCCGTCCCCGCCTGGTGCGTGCTTGGCAAGCGCGTCTTTCAACAATTCCTGGATACAACCGGCACCGGCCCCAAGATCGATGCTGTCATCGACCGTCTGCAATCCTCTCAGATCGATGCCTTGGCGGCATCCCGGGAGATCGAGGAGCTATTTGTGGCGACAGAGCTTCCCGCCGCCGTGCAGGCCGTGGTCCGGCAGGGCTATGATGAGGTGCAACGCGGGCTGGTGTCGGTGCGGTCGTCGGCCGCCGATGAGGATGGCCAAAAGCATTCGTTTGCCGGCCAGCTTTCGAGTTATCTATATGTGGACAGCCTCGCCGATGTCGAGCGCTACGTCAAACTGTGCTGGGCCTCGGGCTATTCGCAGCGCTGCCTCTGCTACCGGCAGGAACACAACCTCGCCCTCAACGGGGCGTGCGTCTCCGTCGTGCTGCAACGCATGATCGATCCGGACAAATCGGGGGTGCTTTTCACCTGTGATCCTGTGGCAGAGCACCTCGGGGAATATCTCATCTGCGCCGTTTTCGGCGTGGGCGAAGGGCTGGTGTCAGGCGGCCTTGAAGCCGATAGCTATTGGATCGACGCCGACACCGGCACACTCAGCCGCAAGCAGGTTCCTAACAAGGAGGCCGCCTTCCGGCGGGCGGCGTCGGGCCAATGTGAGAGCGTGCCGCTTGCCGGGACGCAGCGGGATTGCGACGTGCTGAGCCAGTCTGAGCTCGCAGCGCTCCATGACCTCGGCGCGAGGATTCTCAATGCGTACAATTGGCCGCAGGACGTCGAGTGGGCGATCGCGGATGGCAGAGTCCATGTGCTGCAGACCCGTCCTGTGACCACGCTGAAGAAGGATCTTCTGGGATACCTCAATCTATGGGACAACTCCAACATCATTGAATCGTACGGCGGGCTCACCTCGCCCCTGTCGTTCAGCTTTGCGCTGGGAAACTACAAGGCGGTCTACATCCAGTTTTGTGAGGTTCTCAATGTTCCGCGGGAGGTCATCAAGGACATGGATGACTACCTGGGGAATATGCTTGGCTGTCTCCATGGGCGGGTGTATTACAACCTCTACAACTGGTACAAGCTCGTGGCGATTCTGCCCGGCGCGCAATCCAACCGTGGATTCATGGAAACCATGATGGGGGTGTCCGAACCCCTATCCGGTGAGGTCGCAGCCCGCATCAAGCCCCATCCGGGCTGGCATACGGCCAAAGGCAGGTTGCTTCAGCTCAAGACCGGGCTGTCCTTTCTGTGGTATCACTTCACGATTCAAAAGGTGGTCGATAACTTCCTCGCCAGCTTCGGGCGCGACTATCTGAAGTACCGGAACCACGACTACGCACACATGCGCGGCGACCAGATCCACCGCATTTATGTGGAAATGGAGCGCAACATGATTGGCCGCTGGAAGGCGCCGATCATCAACGACTTCCTGTGCATGGTGCATTTCGGGCTGCTCAAAAAGCTCACCGGCAAGTGGTTGGCCACGCTTGATCCGACGATTCTCAACGACCTGCTTGCCGGCGAGGGCAATCTTGAGAGTGCGGAGCCCACCAAGTCACTCATCCGCATGGCCGGCTTCATCAGCGCGCGGCCCGAACTGCGCGCGCTCATCGAAGAGACCGCCGCGGCGGATTGCATGGAGGCCTTGAACCAGTCACCTCATCAGGAGTTCTTCTCAAACGTGCTCGCCTATATCGACCGCTTTGGCTTCCGCTGCATGAATGAGATGAAGCTGGAGGAAATCGATCTCTACACCGACACCTCCTATCTATTCACCTGTCTCAAGAACTATTTGCGCTCGGGGACCATCGATCTCGATGTGATCGAGACGCGCGAGAAGGCCTTGCGCGAGGGGGCTGAGCAAGTGCTTGCCGGGCAGCTCTCCGGCCTCAAAAAATTCGTTTACCGGTGGTCGCTGCGGCATGCCCGCAAGGCGGTCAAAAACCGCGAGAACACGCGCTTTGCACGAACCCGGATCTATGGTGTCGCCCGCTCGATGTTCCAAGCCATCGGCGCGGATCTGGCCGCGCGCGGAATCATCCCGGCACCGCGGGACATTTTTTTCATGACCCTCGCAGAGGTTGGCGGGGTGTTTGACGGCACGCTTGCCAGCTTTGATCTGGCCGGTCTCATCGCCCTGCGCAAGGCGAGCTATCAGCGCTTCGAGAGTGAGGAACCCAAAACACGGGTGGTGAGCCGTGGTCCCGTGTATTGGACCAATCCCCTTCTTGTTAGCGACGATGAGCCCCCGGCTGTTGAGACGATGGACCCCGACGCCGACCTGCAGGGACTGCCGTGCTGCCCGGGCATCGTCGAGGGCATTGTGAAAGTCGTGATGAGTGGCCAGGACGATTTGCAACTCAACGGCGAGATTCTGGTTACCCCGCGCACCGATCCCGGCTGGGTCCCGCTGTATCCGAGCTGCAGTGCGTTGTTAGTCGAGCGGGGAAGTCTGCTGTCGCATTCCGCCATCGTCGCGCGGGAAATGGGCCTGCCAGCGATCGTCTCAATCAAGCATCTCACAAAAACCCTGAAAACCGGCATGCGCGTGCGCATCGATGGCAAGCGCGGCACCATCAAAATCCTGGCCTGAGGCCGCGGAGCGCCAGCGACGAACACCCCGCGGGCGGTCAGGCGGTGGTGCCGCGGACAAAGATTTCCACGGTTTCGCGGATCCAGCCGTCGCGGTCCAAGGCCGACAAGCCGGAGCTGCGGCGCAACAAGCCGCCCATCAAGGTGGAGGTGAGCACCTCGGCAAAGGCGATCGAGTTGAGGTCGGCGCGCACCGCGCCGTCGTGCTTGCGCTGCTCGAGGTAGGCCGCGATGCTGCGATGGAACGGCTCTAACACATCACCGATCAATTCCTTGGCGAGTGTCGGGCGGCGCCGGCTTTCGCCGATCAACGCCCGGGCCATGCCCTCGCAGCGTTCCATGGCCGCGTTGTAGGCGCGCGCATAGCGGCCCAGATCTTCGCACAGGTCGCCGCTGAAGCAACCCTCGCAGTCACGCAGCGCCAAGAATTCCTTGGCGGTTTCCTGCACCACCGCGGCCAACAAGTTTTGTTTCGACTCGAAATGGCGGAACAAGGTGACCTCGTTGCAGCCGGCGCGGTCCGCGATGCCGCGCGTGGTGGCAGCATCGATCCCCTTGTCGCCGAATTCCGTCTGCGCCGCCTCCAGCAAGCGCTGGCGCATGGCGGACGGTTCGCTGGGTTTCTTGCTGGGAAGGTCGGTGCTCACGCCCGCAAGTTTTTGCAAGTAATCGCTTGCATACAAGTCCAAATTTACCTAAATCCGCTGCGGTCATGCCGAACTGTCAGTTAATCCGCTATGTTTTGAGTTGCTGCGCATTGGTGGTGGTGAGCGGGTGTGGGCCGGTGGGGCCGACCCACGCGGTGCCTGCGATGGGGTTGCCGGCGGCATTTTCGCGCGGCGGGGTGCAATGGAAGCGCCAAACTATGGGCAGCCAGCCGCGGCCGCAGAAGTGGTGGCGCCTCTATCAGGATGGGACGCTCAATGGGTTGGTGGAGCGGGCGTTGGTGATGAATCAGGAACTGGCGGGCGCGGCGGCGCGGCTGCGCCAGGCGCGCGAGCTGAGCAATGCGACCCGCTCGCAATATTTTCCCGACGTCAATCTGGGGACCTTGGCGGAGCGCTCGAAGATCCGTTTCCGCGGGCCGGGCGGCGGCGGCGTGATTCAATCCGACAATTTTGCGGTGCCGGTGGATTTCCGTTATGAACTCGACGTCTGGGGCAAAGTGAGGCGGCAGGTGGAGTCGGCGGAAGCGTTGGAAGCGGCGACCGGGGAATCGCTCAACGCGTTGCGACTGAGTGTGGCGGGGGAAGTGGCACAGACCTACTGGGCGCTGCGGGCGGTGGACGCCAACCGCGCGGTGCTGAGCCGCACCTTGGAGATTCGCCGCAAGGCGCTCGAATTGCTCACCAAGCGCCGCGATGTGGGCAACATCAGCGGCCTCGACCTGTCGCGCGCCGAGACGGAAGTCGCCAGCGCCGAAGCCGACCGGATCCGCCTCGACCAGGACCGCCTGATATTGGTCAATGCGCTGGCGGTGCTGGCTGGCGCGACGGCCACCGGTTCCGCGGTGGCCGAGCAAACCGACTTGCCGAAACCGCCGGCGGTGCCGCTGGCGGTACCGTCCGAGGTGTTGCGGCAACGTCCGGACATTCGTGCCGCCGAGCGCCGGGTGGCCGCCGCCAACGCCGACATCGGGGTGGCGTGTGCGGCGTTTTACCCGTCGTTTTCAATCAATGCCTCCAGCGGTCTTGATGCCGCCCGGCTGGCTGACCTATGCGATGCCTCCTCGCTGGTGTGGTCGATCGGCGCGAGCGCGCTGACGCCCATCACCAGCCAGAAATTGCTCAATGCCCGGCGCGCCGCGGCGGTGGCGGCCCATGAGGCGGCCAGCGCGGAGTACCGCCAGGCGGTGCTGGAATCGATACGCGAGGTGGAAAACGCGCTGCAAGGCGGTGCCATTCTGGAGCGGCGCCAACTCGCGCAAGACCAGGCGCTGGCCGCCGCCCGCACCACCTTTGAGCTCTCCGCCAAACGCTTCAAGGCCGGACTGGTCAGCTTCCTCGACGTGGTGGACGCCGAACGCACCCGGCTGGACGCCGAGAAAGCGGCCAACGCGGTGCGCGCCGAACGCCTCGCCGTTTCGGTCTCCCTCATCAAGGCGTTGGGCGGGGAGTGGTAGGAAGACTCAAGACCCATGCCCCAAACCTCCTTTCTAACAAACATATCATGAACAGAGCAACACTCCTCACCCTCGCGGGATGCCTGGTCGGCGGGACAATTCTAACAGGATGTGGCAAGCAGGGCGGGCCCGGCGGGCCGCCGCAGGGCGGGACACCGGAAGTGTCGGTGGTGACCGTGCAATTGCAGCGCGTCGCGCTGAGCACGGAATTGCCCGGGCGGGTCTCGGCATCCCGCACGGCGGAGGTGCGGCCCCAGGTGGGAGGCATCATTCAGGAGCGCTTGTTCACGGAAGGATCCGACGTCAAGGCCGGGGCGGTGCTCTACCAGATAGATCCGGCGAGCTATCAGGCGGCTTATGACGGCGCCACCGCGGCACTGGCCAAGGCGGAGGCCAATGTGGCGCCGCTGCGGCTGAAGGCCGAGCGCTTCAAGGAATTGCTAGAGAGTGAAGCCGTCAGCAAGCAGGATTATGATGACGCCTCGGCGGCGCAGAAACTGGCGGAGGCCGAGATTAACCTGGCCAAGGCGGCGCTGGAGACCGCCCATATCAATCTGGCCTACACCAAGGTGACGGCGCCGATTTCCGGTCGCATCGGCCGCTCTGCGGTGACCGACGGCGCGCTGGTGACGGCGAGCCAGCCGGTGCCGCTGGCCACCATCCAACAGCTCGACCCGGTGTATGTTGACGTCACCCAGTCGAGCAGCGAAGTGCTGCGCCTCAGGCGGGCGTTGGAAAGCGGCCAGCTCAGCAGCAACGGCGGTCAGGCCAAGGTGCAGCTGCTGTTGGATGACGGCTCACAATATCCCGAGCCGGGCACGCTCAAATTTTCCGAGGCGTTTGTAGATCCCGGCACCGGCTCGGTGACGTTGCGCACGCTGTTTCCCAATCCGAAGTTGCTGCTGTTGCCGGGGTTGTTTGTGCGCAGCGTGCTGGAAGAAGGGATCAAGGAGCAGGGGATTTTGGTGCCGCAGCGCGGGGTGACCCGCAATCCGGCCGGCCAGGCCATGGTCATGGTGGTCGGTGCCGAGGAAAAGGTTGAAGCCCGGGTGATCAAGGCCGATCGCACCGTCGGCGACGACTGGCTGGTGCAAGACGGTTTGCAGGCGGGCGACCGGGTGATTTTGGAAGGGACTCAAAAAGCGCGGCCGGGCACGGTGGTCAAAGCCGTGCCCTTCGGTGCCAAGCCCGCGCCGGCTCCTGCTGCGGCCGAAAAACAGTAACATCGCTTCGTTGCTTGGATGAACTACAAAACCAAGAAACCACTGAGGCCACTGAAAGCCGCTGATAACACTGTTAGTTCCTTATTTTCCAGTGGTTTTCAGTGTTTCAGTGGTCAACCTGCCCCCTCTCACAAAACAAAGTCCGCTCCAACGGCTTCAAGGTAACAACTTTCCCGCCATGCCTCGCTTTTTCATCAACCGCCCGATCTTTGCCTGGGTCATCGCCATCATGATCATGCTGGCGGGCTTGCTGTCCATCAAGACGCTGCCAGTTTCCCAGTACCCGCCGATCGCCCCGCCTCAGATCACCATCAACGCCATGTACCCGGGCGCCTCCGCCCAAACGGTGCAGGATACCGTCACCCAGGTGGTCGAACAAAAACTCAACGGCATCGACAACCTGATCTATATGTCGTCGACGAGCGACTCGGCCGGGGCGGTGGCGATCAATCTGACATTCAAGGCCGGCACCGACCCGAACATTGCGCAGGTGCAGGTGCAGAACAAGCTGCAGCTGGCCACGCCGCTGTTGCCCCAGATTGTCCAGCGCCAGGGCATCCAGGTGGTCAAGTCCACCAAGAACTTCCTGATCCTGGTGGGCCTGGTGTCCGAAGATGGCGCGATGGACCGCCATTCCCTAACCGATTACATGGTGTCCAACGTCCAGGATATTGTCAGCCGGCTCGAAGGGGTGGGTGAGCTCCAGGTGTTCGGCTCGCAAAACGCCATGCGCATCTGGCTCAACCCGAACAAGCTCAACAACTACCGCCTGACCACCAATGATGTGATTGCGGCGCTGCAGGCGCAAAACGCCCAGGTGTCGGCCGGCCAGTTCGGCGGCAGTCCCTCGCTGCAAGGCCAGCAGTTGAACGCCACCATCACCGCGCGCACCTTGCTGCAGACAGTGGAACAATTCGGCGCGGTGATCCTCAAGACGAACAACGACGGCTCCACCGTCAAACTCAGGGAGGTGGCCGAATGCAAGATCGGCACGGAGAATTACGACGTGCTGGGGCGTTACAAGGGCAAGCCGGTGGGGGCGATGGCCATCCGCCTGGCCGCGGGCGCCAACGCCTTGGACACCGCCAACCGGATCAAGGCGAAGATGGCGGAATTGTCGGGATTTTTCCCTGCGGGCATGAAAGTGGTTTACCCCTATGACACGACGCCGTTCGTCAAGATCTCCATCCAGGAAGTGGTCCAGACCTTGGTGGAGGCGATCTGTCTGGTGTTCATCATCATGTTCGTTTTCCTGCAGAACATCCGGGCGACCCTGATTCCGACCATCGCCGTGCCGGTGGTGTTGCTAGGCACCTTCGGGGTGCTGTCGGTCTGCGGCTTTTCCATCAACACCCTGACCCTGTTTGCCTTGGTCATTGTGGTCGGGTTATTGGTGGACGACGCCATCGTGGTGGTGGAGAACGTGGAACGCATCATGAGTGAGGAAGGGTTGCCGCCCAAGGAGGCGACCATCAAGTCGATGGGCCAGATCACCAGCGCGTTGTGGGGCATCGCCACGGTGCTCACCGCGGTGTTCGTGCCGATGGCATTTTTCGGCGGTTCCACCGGGGTGATCTACCGCCAGTTTTCCATCACGATCATAGCCGCGATGATCCTCTCGGTGCTCATTGCCATGACCCTGACCCCGGCGCTGTGCGCCACCTTGCTCAAGCCGGTGGCAAAAGGCCATAGTGCAGGCGAAGCGGGCTGGTTCCGGGGGGGCTTCTACTGGTTCAATAAAGGGTTCAACCGGTGTGCCACCGGCTATCAGTCGGTTGTCGGCCGCTCGTTCAACAAGCCGGTGCGCTACCTGCTGGTCTATGGTGCCATTGTGGCGGCGATGGCGGTGCTTTTCGTGCGGCTGCCCACCGCGTTCCTGCCGGATGAGGATCAGGGGATCCTCATCTGTCTGGTCCAACTCCCTGCCGGGGCCACCCAGGAGCGCACCCTCAAGGTCGTCGAACAATTGGAACAGCATTTCCTGGTGCGGGAAGAAAAAGCTGTGGAGGCGGTCATCGCGGTGGCCGGCTTCAGTTTTGCCGGCCGGGGCCAGAACATGGGGCTGGCCTTTGTCCGGCTCAAGGATTGGAAACTGCGCAAGTCCCCCGAGCTGAAGGCCGCAGCCATCGCCGGCAGGGCCATGGCCGCACTCTCGCAAATCAAGGATGGCCAGGTGTTTGCCTTTTCGCCGCCGGCAGTCATCGAATTGGGCCAGGCCAACGGCTTTGACTTCATGCTGCAGGATCGCGGCGGCGTCGGCCATGACAAGCTCATGGCGGCCCGCAACCAGTTGTTAGGCATGGCGATGAAGAACCCGAAACTCATCGCGGTGCGACCTAACGGCCAGGAGGACTCGCCGCAGTTCAAGCTGGACATCGATGATGTGCGGGCCGGGGCGCTGGGGGTCTCGCTCAACGACATCAACAATGTGCTGGCCACCGCGTGGGGCAGTTCCTACGTCAACGACTTCATTGAGAACGGCCGGGTCAAGAAGGTTTACCTGCAGGCCGACGCGCGGTACCGGATGCTGCCGGAGGACATCGCCAAATGGTATGTTAGAAACGGCCAGGGCGAGATGGTGCCATTTTCGGCGTTTGCCGGAGCCCGCTGGCAGTACGGCTCGCCGCGCTTGGAACGCTACAATGGCATCCCATCCGTGGAGATCATGGGACAGGCCGCGCCGGGCATCAGCACCGGTGAGGCAATGGTCGAAATGGAGAAGATGGCAGCCCAGCTCCCGCCGGGAGTGGGTTACGAATGGACCGGTCTGTCCTACGAGGAGAAGAAGGCCGGGGCACAAGCGCCGGCGCTGTATGCCATCTCGCTGCTGGTGGTGTTTCTCAGCGTGGCGGCTTTGTATGAGAGCTGGACCATCCCCTTTGTCAACCTGCTGATGCTGCCACTGGGCCTGGTGGGGGCGGTCACCGCGGTCACGCTGCGGGTGCTGCCCAACGATGTCTACCTGCAAATCGGCCTGCTCACCACCGTCGGGCTTTCCACCAAGAATGCCATTCTCATCATCCAGTTCATCAAAGCCCAAATGCATGATGGCCATGAGCTGGTGGAAGCCACCCTCACCGCTGTTAGAATCCGGCTGCGCCCGGTGATCATGACCTCGCTGGCGTTCTTTTTCGGCACGCTGCCGCTGGCCCTCACCCATGGTGCCGGGGCGGCGGCACAGAACGCCATCGGCACCGCGGTGACCGGCGGGTTGCTTTCGGCCACTTTCATCGACCTGATTTTCATCCCGTTTTTCTTTGTGCTCATCTCGCGCCTGTTCGGGTCGAAGCCGCCGCCTGGCGCGGTGCCAACTGGCGGACTGGCCCCCACTGCGGCGGCCGGCTGATTTCCCGCACACGGGACTTGGCAAGTCCGGTTGCATGCGCGACGCTGCGCGCCGGATGAAACGCGTGGTGATCCATACCGACGGTGGCTGCAAGGGCAATCCCGGCCCCGGCGGCTATGGCGCCGTGCTGGTGTGTGGCAACCATCGCATGGAACTCGCCGCCGGCTACCGGCTCACCACCAACAACCGCATGGAATTGCGCGCCGCCATCGCCGCTCTGGAATTGCTCAGCGAGCCGTGCACGGTGGAATTGCACTCGGATTCCAAATACATCATCGACGCCCTAACGAAAAAGTGGCTCGCCGGCTGGCAACGGCGCGGCTGGCAAACCGCCGCCAAACAACCGGTGAAGAACCAGGATCTGTGGCTGCGCCTGCTCGCCGCCACGGCACCGCACACCATCCACTGGCATTGGGTGAAAGGCCACGCCGGCCATAGCGAAAACGAACGCTGCGACGTGCTGGCCAACGCCGCGGTGCAGGCCCCGCTGTTGCTGGAAGACGCGGGGTTCGGGGCGGGGTGACGGACAGGTCGGACAGGTCGGACAGGTCGGACGAGTCAGGCGGGATGCCGCCGCCTTACTTGTCGGCCCACTCGCCGAAACTGCGGAATTTCTGGTAGCGTTGCTCGAGGAGGACGTCGGTGGGAAGCGCGGCGAGTTCGGCGAGGTGGCGCAGCACACAATCGCGGAAGGCGCTGGCAGCGGCGTGGTGGTCGCGATGGGCGCCACCGGTGGGTTCGTCGATGACGTCGTCGATGAGGCCGAGTTGTTTGAGATCGGGAGCGACGAGCTTCATGGCGGCGGCGGCTTCCGGGGCGTGCTTGCGGTGTTTCCAGAGGATGGCGGCGCAGCCTTCCGGGCTGATCACTGAGTAATAGGCGTTTTCCATCATGATGACGCGGTCGGCCACGCCAATCCCGAGGGCCCCGCCGGAGCCACCTTCGCCGAGCACCACGGCGATGGTGGGGACGCGCAGCAACATCATTTCGCGGAGGTTGAAGGCGATGGCTTCGGCGATGTTGCGTTCTTCAGCCCCGATGCCGGGAAAGGCGCCTGGCGTATCAATCAGGGTGATGACGGGCAGGCTGAATTTTTCCGCCAATTGCATCAGGCGCATGGCTTTGCGGTAGCCTTCGGGGTGGGCACTGCCGAAATTGCGGCGGAGGTTTTCCTTGGTGTTGCGGCCTTTTTGGTGTCCGACGATGACGACGGGTTGGCCGCCGATGCGGGCGAAGCCGCCGGGCATGGCATGGTCGTCGCCGATGTGGCGGTCGCCATGGAGTTCACAAAAATCAGTGAACGCGTTGGCCACGTAGTCGAGCATGAAGGGCCGGTCGGTGTGGCGGGCAATCTGGACCCGCTGCCAGGGCGTCAGGTTCTGATAGATCGCGGCCCGGGTATCCGCGAGCGTCTCCTCCATCGCGGCAACATCGGCCGACAGGTCGATATTCGCCGCGGCGGCTTTGGCGCGGAGTTTGTCCAATTCGCGTTCCAGTTCGGCGATGGGCTTTTCGAATTCGAGCACTTGCATGGCGGGAGAGTTGCAGATTTTGATTTTGAGTGGCAAGGAGCAATTCCGGCGAGGCTGCCGGGGTGGCGGGCTGGATTCGTCTCAGCGGCCGGCATTGCGGATTTCCACGGTGTTGCCGATGCGGGTGAGCAGGAAAACCTCCTCCATGTCCGACGGGCTGAGAAAAATCCCGCGCGCCCCGGCATCCTCCGCCGCGTAGGCGCGGATTTGCACCGGGAGCTTGGCGAGTTGGATGGCTT
Source organism: Akkermansiaceae bacterium (assembly GCA_903934285.1). GTDB lineage: Bacteria > Verrucomicrobiota > Verrucomicrobiia > Verrucomicrobiales > Akkermansiaceae > Luteolibacter. The sequence goes on from CAIZNN010000102.1 coordinate 17,267, forward strand.
TGCCTGGCGGCGGACCACCCTTGGCCTCCGCCTTGGCATCCGCCTTGGCTTCCGCCTTGGCCTCCGCCTTGGCCTCCGCCTTGGCATCCGCCTTGGCATCTGTCCTGGCATCTGCCCTGGCCTCCGGCTTGGTCTGCGGCTTGGTCTTGGTCTCCGCTTTGGCTTTCGGTTTGCTGTGGCGGGAGTCGAGTTGGCCGGCTTTCATCTGGATGGTGGTGCGCAGGTTGGCGAGTTTACCGGCGGCTTCGAGGTGGAGGATCGGGTATTCGCAGAGGAAGCGACCGCCGTCCCACAGTGAGAGCGCCTTGCGGCGGGGTTCGATGAGCAGGTGGAACTCCAGGGGCATGACGATCAATTCGTCGCCAGGCAGCAGGTTCTTGAGTTCCTGCAAGCCATTGAGGTGCATGATGAAATCCAAGGTGGTCTGGTAATGGGCAGCGATGCCGAGAAACGAATCACCGCGTTTGACGATGTGGATTTGTTTGCCCGTCATTTGGGTGGTGGAGAGGATTTCATCCAGGTTCATCTCGCCGACGATATGGCGGGCGAGCGGGGCGGAGGATGAGGTGGGGAAGATGTTGACGATGGTGGTGAGCTTTTCGCGGGCGGCGGGCAAGTGGCCCAGCGCGATGAGTTCATGGGCCTTTTGAAACGTCTTCTCGCCGGGATCAATGTCGGGCATTTCCGCGGCATCCACCATCTGGGAGAACTCCGCCTCGGGCTGCTTGCCCATCACCACGGCTGGATTGGGGATGATTTTCTCAAACACCCCGCCCAACGGCCGCACCGCCACGTGATAGGCAAACATCCCGGTGAAGCCGATGGCCCCGATGACGGCGGCGGCAGCAAGCAGCTTGACGAAAGTCCAAACTCTCATGGGCTGGAGCAAGGCTCAGAGCAGACCACGCCGCTTGAAATCGAACGCGTTGATCTCATGCGAGCGGATAATCATGTCAAAGGAAAACTTGAGGATCGATACCTCCCACGCGTCGTCCACCCCCTCAATCACGGCGCGGGTGGGATTGCCAGTGCGCCGCACATCCTCCAACACCCGCTCGCGCACCGCTTCTATCGAATCATGGACGATCTCTTCGTGGACCTGGCCGCGGCGGAATTGAAAGCCGTATTGCAGAAAGGCAAGGTTCTTGCCCTCATCGCGGAATTTCGCAATCAACGCGTCGATGCGCGCGCGTGCGCTGGCGTCAAACCCCTCGAGCTCGATCTCGCGGTATGGCCCCGGGCGCAGGATTCGCGGGCGCTGCGCCTCAACCTCGCCAGTGCGGATGCGGACCTGGCCGACCCGGTCCATCAACTCGCTGATGATCTGGAATTCAAAGCGGGTCTCACCAAATGTCTCGATCCGTCGATCCGGCTCGCGCAGGACGCGGGTCGTCTCCAGGGCGTATTGGATACTGTCTGGCGAGTGCATGGTCGACTCAATGTCCGACAGATCGGGCGAATTGCAAAGAAAAGGGCGGACACCACCGGGGAGCCCACCCTTTTACAAAACAAGCCGTCGGCTGGACTCAGCCTTGCTGGGAGTTGATGTAGGTGATGACATCGCCGACCGACTGGAGCTTTTCAGCTTCTTCGTCGGGCACTTCGATGTCAAATTCTTCTTCAAAAGCCATGACGAGTTCCACGGTGTCGAGCGAATCGGCACCAAGGTCTTCAACGAACTTTGCTTCTGGGGTCACTTGATCGGCACTGACGCCGAGCTGGTCGACGATGATGTCCTTCACACGGGCTTCGATACTTTTATCAGACATAGGCTACTGTAGTGGTTATGGTTGGCGTCGGGGCTGGCTTAGCGTGTCAGGGCCTCACTTGGCAACTCCTAAAAACGCCGCAAGCAGGAAAAATTCCAAACAGTGGGGAAATCAACCGGTTTGCGGCCCCGAATCGGTGTCGCTCGCACCTGGCGCCGGGGCCACCATGGCGTATTCCATCACTTCGCCGGAAAAACGTGAGCGAATCATCCGCATGAGTTGCTCGGCAGGCTCGCCGTCCTCCTTTTTGAAGCCGCCGTAGGTGAGCCCATCGATGCGCAGGCGGCCGCTGCCGCTGGTGCCATCGAACTCGACAAAGGCCAGGCCCTTGGTGTCCCACTTGCGCAGATCGAGGAATCGCATGTCGGCATACGGGACGCGGCGGCCGCGCTGGTCGGTCACCGCGTCGGCAGTGGCGGTGATGGTGCGGCGCAGGGTGCGCACCAGGAAGAAGGCGATGATGAGGGTAAGCGCCGCGCAAACCCAGAACACGACCCATTGTTCCTTGATTTTACGGGCATCGTAGGGCTCTTCGGGCGAGGCCTCGTTGAGCCCGCGCAGCTTGGTGTATTCGCGCCAGAGCAGGTTCCACTGCAGCGGGCGCATCCGCTCGTAGTCATGCAGAATCTCCGGCCACGGCAGCGGCGCGCGCAGGCTGGCGGGCAACACCGAGGAGTCGGGCGGCAAGTCGACGAACTGCGCGGCCGCAAATTTTTTCCAAGTTTCCGGGGTGAGGGTTCCGGCCTGGTTCATTTTGGAGAACTCGTCATTGGCCTTTTGAAAGGCACGGTGCAGATAGAACACCTCGTTCTTGCTGCGGTACCCGCTGGCACCGTCCATATAAAACAGCACGGCAAACACCCCAAACATCAATACCATCACCCCCGCGCGGAAAAGAAACCAGCGGGTCGGCTTGCAAACAATCGTGTCGGGCTCAGTCATCGTGTTCAGCACAGAGAACTCCCGCCGACAGGGGCTTGGCAAGCCACAAACCACCCGCCCCAGACAATTTTCCTGCAATTCTTTGCGATTACCGCTTGCAGCTGGCGCGCTCCTTGGATACGGAGAGCGCGTTATGCCAATTGCCACCCCTGCCCAATACCGTGCCATGCTGGACGCCGCCCAACAAGGCGGCTATGCCTATCCGGCGGTCAACGTCACCTCCATCATCACCATCAACGGGGCGCTCCGCGCGTTTGCGGAAGCCAAGTCCGATGGCATCATCCAGGTTTCCACCGGCGGCGGCAAGTTCGCCTCCGGCTCCAGCGTGGGCGATGAGGCGTTCGGCGCCATCGTGTTAGCCGAAGCCGCCCACCGCCTGGCGGAGAAATACAACGTGCTGGTGGCGCTGCACACCGACCACTGCCAGCCCGGCAAGGTCGAGTCGTTCCTGCGACCGCTGCTCGACGCCTCGCGCCAGCGCCTCGCCGAGGGCAAGGGCCCGTTGTTCCAAAGCCACATGCTGGATGCCTCCGAACTGGCGCTGGCCGACAACATGGAGCTTTCGAAGCAACTGCTCAAGGAATGCGCCGAACTGGACATCATCCTGGAAGTGGAAGCCGGCGTGGTCGGTGGTGAGGAAGACGGCCACGACACCTCCGGCACTCCCGCCGACAAGCTCTACACCACCCCGGAGGACATGCTCACCGTCTATGAGACGTTGCAACCACTGGGCCGGTTCCTGTTTGCCGCCACCTTCGGCAACGTCCACGGCGCTTACAAACCCGGTGCCGTCAAGCTCATGCCCACCATCCTGCGCGATGGCCAGAAAGCCGTCACCGACAAACACGGTGCCGGCGCCGAAATGGACCTCGTGTTCCACGGCGGATCCGGCTCGGAACTCAGCGACATCCGCGAGACCCTCGATTACGGCGTGGTGAAAATGAACATCGACACCGACACCCAATACGCCTTCACCCGCCCCATCGTCACCCATATCTGCCAGAACATCGAGGGCGTGCTCAAAATCGATGGCGAAGTCGGCGACAAGAAAGCCTACGACCCGCGCGGCTATCTCAAAAAGGCCGAAATCGGCCTCGCCAACCGCCTCAAGGACGCTTGCGATGACCTGCGGTCCACCGGACGCACCATCGCCGGCACCGTCTGACCTAACATGTTTCACGGGGGCGGTCCTGGCATTTGCCGGGGCCGCCCCTTTTCGCATGAAACCGCTGGCGCGCGGCACCTAACATTGCATCCCGCCCTCCGAGGCCATCGTGCGCAAGAACCACCAATTTTCCCATTTGGCCCAACGGGCCAATATCCCTTAGCCCAGGCCATCGGCCTGGGGGGCCGCGATATGGAGGCGACCGTCGCGCCCCGTTGGGGCACATGGCACCATTAGAATGACCTAACACACCCGGGCCGGTGGGCCGGGCTAAGGACCCTGGGGCCGTTGGCCCCCAAGCCGCCTGTTCCAGGTGCTGCCTCAAACGCGCTATCGACGGGTTTGGCTTGCCACCGCCGCCTTCGTGGCTTAGTCATCGCAGCTCCAAACCACCTACCGATGTCCACTACCAAAAAAACCGACGAACACCCGCTCGCCAACATCCTGATCAATGTGATCGTGCCGGTGGTGATCCTCAGCCTGTTCAGCAAGGATCCGGCGTTGCAGGAATTGCTCGGCAAAGCGGTCCGGCCCTGGCATCTCGGCCCGGTCAAGGCCATCATCATCGCCCTCACCCTGCCCGTGGGCTACGGCATTTGGTATTTCGCCAAAACCCGCAAGCCGAATTTCTTCTCCGGCCTGGGCCTGCTGTCGGTGCTCCTAACCGGCGGGCTGACCCTCTACCTGTGGAATAAGGACGGCACGGTAAAACCCGATGCCGGCCTGCTGTTTGGAATCAAGGAGGCGCTCATTCCGCTGATGCTCGGCATTGCCATCCTGTGGTCCCAGCGCACGGCCACGCCGCTCATCCGGGTGTTTCTCTACAACGACACGATCTTCGACATCGCGCGAATCGAAGGCCGCATCGCCGAATTGGCGGCGCAACCCGGCTACGCGAAATTGTTAGGCGGGGCCACCCGCTTGTTCGCCGCGTCGTTTTTCCTGAGTGCGGTGATGAACCTCGGCCTCGCGCAATGGTTCTTCCGCGGCTTCGACGCGCATGCCATCGATGCCCTTGAGGTGTACAACGGCATCATCGCCAAAATCACCGGCTGGGGCTTTGCCGTCATCGGCGTCCCCATCCTGGTGTTTTTGTTCTTCACCTTGCTGCGCCTCCTCGCCGGCTTGCGCCGTCTCACCGGCCTCGCCGATAATGAGTTGATGCTGCCACGGTAAGAGCGCCGCGACCAGACGACCTCGGCTCAATCGGCGAGATTATCCACGCGCTGGGCCAATTCGATGTCGAGATTGGTCACCCCGCCCTCGTCATCGGTGGTCAGGCGCAAGGTCACCTTGGTGTGGCGGATGAGGATATCGGGGTAGTGCTGTGCCTCATCGGCAATCTCGGCAAGATCGTTGACGAAATCGATGGCGTCCATGAATTCCTCGAACTCCACAGTCCGGGTGATGGCCTTTTTTTCATACTCCCACTCGGGGCATTTTTTTAATGCGGCAGTGAGATCATCATCATCGAGCAGTTCTGACATGTTGTGTTACGGGGGAGGCGGTTCGCGACAAGACTGCGGTGGCTGGTTTGCACTTGGCAAGCGCCCGTTTCAAATCTTGCGTAAAAAAATTCATCGTGGATTGCATCCGGCGCTGGGATTGGGTAAATTCCGCTCGTGAAACCGCTCTTCGTTGCTCTCGGGTTGGGATTGCTGGCATCGTCCTGTGCCCCGTCCACGCCGCAGACGCGCATCCAGCAACACCCGCAACAGTTTGCCGCACTCAACGCCAAAGAACAAAGTCTGGTCCAGCGCGGCGAGCTCGCCAAGGGCATGTCGCCGGATGCCGTGCTTCTGGCCTGGGGCTCGCCGTCCATGCGCTATGAGGGGTACCAGAAAGGCCGCGCGGCACAGCGGTGGGACTACACCGCCGCGCACCCGGTTTACACCAACCAGTACTTCGGCGCTTACAGCTTCGGCGGCTACGGCCACTACGGTCACTATGCCTACCCCTACTCCGGCTACGGCTTCGGCTTCGGCCCGGAGGTGGCATACCTGCCCTATTGCAAGGCCAGTGTCTGGTTCGTGGACGGCCGGGTTGATGCGTGGGAGCGCCTCCGCTAAGGGCGGCCTGCCGCCACACAAGCGGCTTGCTTTTCGTTTCAGAGCGGGTACCCTCTCGCCACTTCCCCCGAACATGAGCATCAAACCAACCCTTATCCTCGCCGCCGCCGCAGCCCTTGCCGGGTTGTCGTCATCGTGTAACATCCAACCCGGCGGATCCGGCCTCGCCGCCTATCACGCCTACGACCTGCCGACCAAGCTGCCGTCCAATCCGGGCAACGTCCGGGTCAAGGTGTCGCTGAGCAAGCAACGGGCCTACGTGATGGAAGGCGCAACGGTGCTGCTGGCCATGCCGGTGTCCATCGGCACGACCGCCACGCCCACGCCGTCGGGCAATTTCACCATTTTCAGCAAGGAGCAGAAACACCGCGCGGCCACCCACGGCTACGCCTACAGCGGCGGCGAGGTGAAACAAACCTTCCTTGCCAAGAAGCCCACCGGCTGGTCATTCAAAGGCACGCCCATGCCGTATTGGTGCGAGTTCAAGCCCAACTACGGGTTCCATACCGGTTGGGTCAAACACCAACCCTGCACCCACGGCTGCATCCGCATGCATGAAAACCTCTCCCCCAAGTTCTTCCGCCTCGTGCGCACCGGCACCCCGGTCAATATCGCCTATTCCCAAGCCGAAGACGCCACCGTCACCGTCCCGCTGCCCCCCGATGCCGGCCCGCTGCCGGATTACCAAGGCTCGATGTATGTCGGCGATGGCTATTTCTCCCAGCACAAGGCGCCAAACTTCAATTGACCTAACAGCCTAGCGGCATTCTCCCACCACGCCCTGCCGGTCCACCGGCGGGGCGTTGTGATTTGTTCAGCACAGCCCGCCAAGCAGCCGCAGGGCCAGCACCAGCAAAGCCAAGCCGAAGAGCGCATCGAGCCAGCGCGCCGCCGCGCGATAGCCGCGCTTGAGCGGCGGCCACTGGAGGGCCCACGCCCAGGCAATCCACAGCGTCAGCCCCTCGATCACAATCACCCCGCCCAGTGCCAACGGCCACCACCCCGGGTGGTCCGGGGTGAGAAAGGGTGCCGCCACCGCCGCAAAAAACAATGCGACCTTTGGATTCAACACGTTGCAAAAAAATCCCCGCCGCCAAAACCCCATCGCCGCGCCGCCGCTCACTCCCGCCACCCCGAGTGCCACCTCAGGCAGCGGCCGCCACGCCGCACGCAGCAATTGGCCGGCGAGCCAGCCGAGGTAAACCGCTGCCGCAGCCCGCAGCGAGCAAGCCAGCAACGACGCCCCGCCTAACAACAGCGACGCCCCGCTCATGGCCACCGCCGCGTGCAACACCAACCCGCACGCAATCCCGGTAGCGATCCAGCTGCCAGCCCGGCCACCGCTCGCCAACGACGTCCGGGTCAGCAGCAGCATGTCCGGCCCCGGGCTGAACTGCCCGAGCGCCGTCACCCCGGCAAACACCGCCAATTCCGCCACGGCATTCACGATGCTTTCACGGCTGCCACATAATCCACCACCGCCCGCACTTGCGCCGCCCCGATATCCGAGCTGCACTGGGTCTTGAGACAGCCCGCAGTCCAGCGGCCCACATCGATGTTGCAAGGCAGCTTGTAGGCATGGCACTCGGCACATTTCAGCATGTACACCTCATGCCCGCGCTGCAACTGGGCCAACGCTTTGCCGCTCTTGGCGGCCATCGCCGGATGCGGATTGGGCACCTCGGAAATCCCGCCCTCGGCCGGATCGCCGCCGCCCAAATCGCCCGGATTCCCTCCCCCGCCAGCCCCCGGGCCGGCGCAGGAAATCAGCCCGGCTCCTGCCATGCCCGCCATCAGCCATAAAATCCACCGTCGCATGCCGGCAGCCTACGCCACTCCACCGCCCCAGCTCAACCAAAGAAATCACGCCCTGCCCGCCACCCAAACGCTTTGACAAATCCCCCGTCCTCCCTATGCTTAGCCGCCTCACCCTGCAGCACCTTGAAATTCACCTCCCCTGCCTCCTGCCCTCTTCTCTTCGTTCATCGTTAGAAGTTCAGCGTTGAATGCTCAATGTCCGACCTCCGACCTCCGACCTCCGACCTCCGACCTCCGACCTCCGACCTCCGCCCTCCGACCTCCGCCCTCCGCCCTCCGCCCTCCGCCCTCCGACCTCCGCCCTCCGACCTCCGACCTCCGACCTCCGACCCCCGACCTCCGCCCTCCGCCCTCCGACCTCCGACCTCCCCCCATGACCACCCTCCGCACATTCACCACCGGCTCTGGCGCCGCAGGCAAATTCCACTCGCTGCCCGCCCTCGCCGAGCAAGGCTTCCCCAATCTCTCGCGCCTGCCGATCTCGATCCGCATCGTCCTCGAGTCACTCCTCCGCAACAACGACGGTCTCAAGGTCACCGCCACCGACGTCGCCAACCTCGCCACCTACAACGCCAAAGCACCCGGCAACTTCGAAATCCCCTTCGTCGTCGCCCGCATCGTGCTGCAAGACTTCACCGGCGTGCCGCTGCTCGTCGATCTGGCCGCCATGCGCTCCGCGGTGCATGCCATGGACAAGGACGCCAAAATGATCGAACCCCTCGTCCCCGTCGACCTGGTCGTCGATCACTCGGTACAAGTCGATTTTGCCGGCAGCAGCGACGCGCTTTCCCGCAACCTCGACCTCGAATTCCACCGCAACCGTGAACGCTACGAATTCCTCAAGTGGGGTGAACAGGCGTTCGACACCTTCAAGGTCGTCCCCCCGGGCATCGGCATCGTCCACCAGGTCAACCTCGAGTACCTCGCCAAATGCGTGCTGGAGCGCGACGGCTTGTTCTATCCGGACACCCTCGTCGGCACCGACTCCCACACCACCATGATCAACGGCCTCGGCGTCGTCGGCTGGGGCGTCGGTGGCATCGAAGCGGAAGCCGGCATGCTCGGCCAACCCGTCACCTTCCTCGTGCCCGAGGTGGTCGGCGTCTATCTAACCGGCGCGCCCGCCCCCGGCGTCACCGCCACCGATCTGGTCCTCTACGTCACCGAGCTGCTGCGCAAAACCAAGGTGGTCGGCAAGTTCGTCGAGTTCTACGGCCCGGGTGCCCGCGCCCTGGCGCTGCCGGACCGGGCCACGCTGGCCAACATGGCGCCGGAATACGGTGCCACCATGGGGTTTTTCGGCATCGACGACGTCACCACCGGCTACCTCCGCAGCACCGGCCGCAGCCCCGAACTGTGCCAGACCGTCGAAAACTACTACCGCGCCCAACAACTGTGGGGCATCCCCGACTCCCGCGACGCGCTCGACTTCAGCCACATCGTCGATATCGACCTCGCCACGGTCAAACCCTGCCTCGCCGGACCCAAGCGGCCGCAAGACCGCATCGAATTGGAGCGCCTCAAAACCACTTGGGCCGACCTGCTCAGCGCCCCGGCACCCGACGGCTATAACAAACAACGCCGGCCCGGGGCCGTTGCCCGGCTCGTGCTGCCCTCCACCCTCGATGCCATTCCTGACGAAGCCCCCGATCTGGGCCACGCCTTCGGTGCGGAAGTCGGCGTCATCACCCAGGACAACGACGACCTCACCTATCCGTTGTGGGAAGTCACGGTCGATAGCAAGGGCGGGGTGAGCGACACCATCACCCACGGCTCGGTGCTGATTGCGGCCATCACCAGTTGCACCAACACCTCCAACCCCAGCGTCATGCTCGCCGCCGGCTTGCTGGCCCAAAAGGCCAACGCCCGCGGCCTAACCGTCAAGCCCGCGGTCAAAACCTCGCTCGGCCCGGGTTCCCGCGTCGTCACCGATTATCTGCGCAAAACCGGCCTCCAGGCCGAACTCGACACCCTCGGCTTCCACACCGTCGGCTACGGCTGCACCACCTGCATCGGCAACTCCGGCCCGCTCGACCCCGGCATCGAGGAGGTCGTCAAAGCCGAGGACATCGTCGCCGCCGCGGTGCTCTCCGGCAACCGCAACTTCGAGGCCCGCGTCCACCAGTCAATCAAGGCCAACTTCCTCATGTCGCCCCCGCTGGTGGTCGCCTTCGCCATCGCCGGCACCGTCGATATCGACCTGGCCAGCGAGCCGCTCGGCTACGGCAGCGACGGCCAGCCGGTCTATCTGGCAGACATTTGGCCCACCGCCGAAGAAGTCCAGGCGGCCATGGACGCGTCGCTCACGCCTGAAGTTTTCCAACAACTCTACACCGGCTTCGCCGATCAAAACCCCAAGTGGAACTCGATCCGCTCGTCCACCGGCAATGTCTATCAATGGGACCGGCTCTCCACCTATATCCAGCAACCACCGTTCTTCGACGGCTTCTCCCCCACCCCGCGCAACATCGCCGAAATCCACCACGCCCGCCCGCTCGGCATCTTCGGCGACTCGGTCACCACCGACCATATCTCGCCCGCCGGCGCCATCAAACAGGATAGCCCCGCCGGCCGCCACCTCACCGCCATGGGCGTCGCCGTGGCCGACTTCAATTCGTATGGCTCGCGCCGTGGCAACGACCAGATCATGACCCGCGGCACCTTCGCCAATGTCCGCATCAAAAACCTGATGGTCCCCGGCAGCGAGGGCGGCGTCACCCGCATCAATGGCCAAACCCTGGCGATCTTCGACGCCGCCGCCATCTATCAGGCAGCCAACACCCCCACCATCATCATCGGCGGCGAGGACTACGGCATGGGCAGCAGCCGCGACTGGGCCGCCAAGGGCACCAGCCTGTTAGGCGTCAAGGCCGTCATCACCAAATCCTTCGAGCGCATCCACCGCTCCAACCTCGTCGGCATGGGCGTGCTGCCCTGCACCTTCGTCAACAAGGCCGACTACGACTTGGTCAAGGAGCTCGCCGACGCCAGCTTCGACCTCCTCGGCCTTTCCAACGACCTCAGACCCGGCCAGCAAGCCATCCTGCGCGTCCACCCGGCCGCCGACGGCACCCCCGCCCCGCCCGTGTTCGATATCCCCGTCATCGTCCGCATCGATACCCCGGTGGAAATCGACTACTATCGCGCCGGGGGCATCCTCCCCTACGTGCTGGCCCAGATCCTGGCGTAACGAAGCCACCTCAGCACTGCAGCTCCCTAACAAACCCGTCGGGCGTTGCCGGGGAAAGCACCACCGTGCGCTTGTCGAAGCGCAACACCACCGCGTCGTTCGGGTTGGTGACAAACGCCCGGTAATGACCCAGCGCCTTGCTCCAATACCAGCCGCTGAAGGAAAACGCGCCGCCATTGCCGCAGGTCCGCAGGCTCTTGCACATCGCATCGGGCACCACCTCAGCGGACTGCAACCCGGCGCGCGCCAGGCGCGTGGTCCAGAACAAGCGTTTGACCAGGATGGCATCCTCGGCGATGGCATAACCGCGAATCATGAACGGCAGGCAGCCCGCCACCACGGCGACGGGCAGCCATCCCAGCACCCCACCTGACAAGCCACCCGCCCCGCGCATCACCCAGGGCCGGGTTGCCAGCGTGATGCCAAGACACACCACGCTGAAAACCGCGGAAACCACCACCAACACTTTGCCCTGCCGGGCTTGATAGGTTTTCATGATGAGCCGTCACAACAAATCCCTGCCAACATAAGTACCCGGCTTGGTGGTGCGGGCCACGCCGATTTTCACCCCGGCCTCAATCGAGGTGTTGACACCTGTTCTAACACCATCGCCGAGCACCGCGCCGAACTTGAGGCGCCCGGTATTGACCGGCTGGCCATGGATCATCGAAACGTGTTGGCGGCCGTCGTGACGGTGGTTTTCGGTGCAGGTGCCCGCCCCGAGGGTGACGTGCGCACCGATGATCGAGTCGGCCACATAGCATTGGCGCGAGACGCAGGAATTGGGATAGATGATCGAGTTTTTCACCTCCGCGCCGTTGCCGACATAACAATTCGCGCCGATGCTGGTGGCGCCGCGGATGTAGGCATTGGGACCGATCTGGCTGTTAGGACCGATGAGCACCGGCCCGTTGATGACCGTTCCGGAATGGATCACCGAGCCCTTGGCCAGACGCACATGCCCGGTGAGCGTGGCCAGCGGGCTGACCTCGCCCAGCATCGCGGTTTCATCCATCATGGCGAGGACTTCCTCATTCATGCGCAGCAAGTCCCATGGGTAAACGACCGGAAAACAACCCGCCTCGGTGACGATGCGCTCAACGCATTCGTCGGGATCGGCCCCGCCTTTCCACGCCAGGATATTACCCTCCGCATCGCAGAGCCGGGCGGAATTGGGATTGCGGGCAAGCAGAAGCATGGCACCCAATTCAATCCAATTGTCAAGCGGCACGCGGATGGTCCGCGGGCAGGCGTCTGCAGGGTCAACCAACTGGAATCCGGCGCGCGATAACTCCGCGGCGAGCAAATCGCGCATCGGCAGGTTGGCAATCAAACAGGCGCCCAGTTCACGATTCGCGGTAATCGGTGCACACAGGGCCGGATTTCGCGGTGGCAGCAAGGTGGCTTGCATGGCTAAGGTAAATACATCACAGCTTCACCTTGGGCGCGAGGTTTATTTGCGGTTTTTCAGCGAAATCCCGATCTCCCGGCCGCCGCAGGTTCGGCCTGCGATGCCCACCATCGCGGCGCGGCCGTGGATTGCCGCCCGCAAGCGCATCGGGGCGGCGCGGCTCAGCGCGTGGTCGGCGGGCGCCAACTCGGCGGTGAGTTGGAACCCGTCGCCAGCGGCGGCCACGGCATACCGGTAATGGTGAATCCCCCCCTCCGGCCACCTCACCCAATCCCCTTCTGCAAATCCCTAACACTCCACAACACCCCGGCGGCGGCGGCCGCGTGGCCCCGCAGTTTCCTCGCCCCGCTCACCCGCTTCTCCCCGAACCGGTCCCGGCATGCCCGAAACACCCCGTCCACAAATGCACGACTCCCGATCACCGCCCCATCCGAAAAATACCTGACCCGCAACCGCAGCATCTTGCCCAGCGCCACATCCCGGCTCCGCTCAAGTTGTGTCAACTCCGCCTCCACTGCTTCTTTCTTCATTCCCTTCCTGACCACCTTCACTGCCAGTTTGCCGTCCCCGCCCGCCACCTCCTGCAACTTCTCCTCACCTTCCGCTAACAATAGCATCCGGTACTCCTTCGACACATTGCCCGCCCAGTGCCGCGCGTCCGCAGAATAGCCCTTATGTGCCATGATCGCCCGCACCAAGCCCGCGCGCGCCTTCTTGCCATTGCCGCGTGGCCCGCCGCCCATCGCCTCCCCATAACTGCTCCAGCGATACTCCCCGGGATCCGCCACCATCCCCGCCCTAACCGGGTTTAAGTCGATATATGCCGCCATCGTGCGCGATGCCACCCCGTCTTCCACCAGCACGCTCTTGAACGCGTCCTCCCACAACCCGCCGCTGCGCCCGTGCTTGCGATTGTGCCATTGTGTGAAGCGCTGCAGCAACCCTTTCATGTATTCGCTCAAATCGTGCATCCGGTAGCTGTAGCGCTCGTGCAATTCCCGCGCCAACGACTCGTTAGCCAGCCCGGCCGTCACCTGCTGCCGCACTTCCGCCAACTCCTTCGCCACCACGCCCACCGCCGCCTGGTTGTAGATGCACCGCAGCCGTTGCAGCAACTCCCTGTCCGACAAGCCGCCCGCCGGCAACGGTGGCACCTCCAGCAGCAGGTGAAGATGATTGCACATGAAGCAATACGACAGCACCCGGCACCCGGAAAAATTTTCGTACATCCGCATGTAGGTCCGCAGTTGCTCCTTGTCCTCCTTCCCGAACGCAAACCGCCGGTCCACCACCCGGCTCACGCAATGGTATATCACGGGCTTCTCCGTCGAGTCCTTCCACGGCGCAATGAATCGAGCACGCATGTTGTCAAACTGACATCGCAAGCCGCCATGTCAAGAACTTTTTCACAGCAGGAGACTTCACTAGACATCGGAGACTTCACTAGACATCTCAAACTGACATCGCAAGCCGCCATGTCAAGAACTTTTTCACAGCAGGAGACTTCACTAGACATCGGAGACTTCACTAGGCATCTTCACAGCAGGAGACTTCACTAGGCATCAGAACTTTTTCACAGTAGGAGACTTCACTAGGCATCAGAGACTTCACTAGGCATCCGAAACCGGCAATGTGTAGTCGTTAGGTCTGATTCCTCGTCTTGGGTCTTGTCGTCTTGTCGTCTTGGGTCTTGTCGTCTTGGGTCTGAGGCGAAGCCCCGTCGGGTGATGACGGCTGCCGGAGCCGCTGGTTTCAGCCGAATTCCCGGGTGGCGCTCAGCGCGTCGCGGATGTGCCGGCGATAGCCGAGCCATGACCACAGCCAGGCATTGGCCGCAATCGCCACCACCAGCAAGCCGATCCACGCCAGCGAGTTGGCGATCGCGCCGGCGGACAGGGTTGGCATGAGGGCAACCAGGGCCGCCAGCAAGCCGATGCCCAACCCCCAGCACAGGCACTGCGCGACTTCGTGCAGCACCACCCGGCGCGTCACCGCGCCGGGCACGCCCAGGGCGTGGAGGATGGCGAATTCATAACGCCGCTCCTGCAGGTTGCGCGCGGTGACCAGGCCCAGGCCGGCGCTGCCGACGAGCACCCCGAGCCCGCCTAGCAGATGGAAGATCGCGATGTAGGTGTTCTCCACCCCGTGGAACGCCGCCAGCCGCTCGCCGGTGGTCGCCACTGTCGCGCCTTGTTCCGCCAGCACCTGTTGCAGCGTGGCGCGGCCAGCCGCCAGCCCGGCGCTGCTCTCTAACAAAAATACCCGCGCCCCCCCGGCGCCTGGATAGTGTTGCAGGAAGCGTGCCTCATCGACCACCAGGCAGCCTTGGAACACGGAGCCGTCGAGGGTGCCGGCGAGCTCCACGGGAAACTCCCGGCCCCATTCGTCCTGATAGACAAGCCGCTCGCCGAGCTTTTTTTTCAACACCCACAGCAAGGTGGTCTCATCGACGAAGGCGCGCATCACGGCGCCTTCGCGCAAGCAGTTCCAATTTTTGCTGCAGCCGGCAACCACCTGTTTGATAGGGAACGCGCCGAGCGTGGCCAGGGTGGCGGTATCCGTCGCGAGCAGGCGCGGCCGCGACACGCTGTTGAGGTTGAAGCAACTCGCATCATCCCCCGGGCCGACCCGCAACGGCAACACCCGGCCAAATTGCGCGCGCGCCGCGCCCAGCTCCAGCAGGTCATCGGCGGCTTGGGGGCGGTTGCCACGGGTCAACGCGCGGGTGGTTTCCACCCAGAAGGCAAAGCCGCCCGCGCCGCTGCCGCGCTGTTGCCAGTCCGCGCCGCCGGTCTTGCGGAACGCCGCCACCGCCACCACCAAAAACACCGCGCTCGCCAAGCTGCCCACCACCACCATGCTGCGCGTCGCCCGCCGCCCGCAATTCAACTCCGCCAGACGCCGCGGCGATAGCTCGCCGCCGCCCGTCGTCGTCGCCGCCGCCCGCCGCCGCAGCACCCACCGGAACGCCGCCAAGCCACCTAACAACAACAGGCAGCCCGCGAGAAAAAATGCCCCGGGCACCCCCAGCACCCCGCTGCCGGTTAGTGCCGCCACCCCGCCCGCGGCACACCACCCCAGCGCCCACCACGGCAGCGCCGGCGCGGCCGTGCGCAGCACCTCTTCGGTGCCCGCGTCGAGCCGCAGGCTCACACTCTGCCGCGCTTGTTTGCGCGTCACCAGCCAGATCACGAGCATCATCACCCCCACGAAACCGGCCACGCCGCCCACCAGCGTCGCCGGCGCGCCGTGAAACCGGAACATCCGCGGCCCGCCCGGCCCGCTCCAGATGGATTCCAACAGGCCTAACAAAATCCGGGTGTAGCCCACTGCCAGCAGCGCGCCGAGGCCGCTGCCGGCGGCCACCACGCAGAGGCCCTCGAGCAGGCGCCAGCGCAACACCTTGCCGGGCGCGATCCCGAGCGCCGCCAACAAGCCGCTCTCGCGGTTGCGCTGCTCGATGTGGAAGCGAAACAACAGCGCGGTGAGCGCCACCGCCGCCGCCATCAGAAACAGGCTCATGCCTAACAACAATCCCGCGAAATCCACCGGCGACGCCGCTGCCGCCCGGCCCGCCGCGCCCACATCCTGCAGCACCAGGCCCGCCACGGCCGGGGTCATCGCGGCTAACAAGTCCGTGGCGACCGTCATGCGGGATGTTTCAAGCGGCGTTGCGGGAGCGGCGGGCACGCGCAGCGCGGTGAATTCGCCCCAGCGGTTGCCAAACAACTCGCGGCCTCGTTGCAAGGGCAGGAACAGCTTGGGCGTGCCCCGGTGCGCGTCCCAATACGCCTCATCCTTGGCGCGGATCCGCTTGAGGTCGATCGGCACCCCGGCATCCCAATCCGCGGCGTGCTCGGCATTGGCGACGCCGGGGAAATCCGGCAGCCAGCGCTGGTCGGCCGCCAGGCCGGTTAGAGGAACCACTGCCGCCACCGGCAGTTGCGCGCTGCGTTCCACCAGGCGGTTGGCGGCATCCAGCGCGTAGTAATCGAGGCGCACTTCATCGCCCGGTTTGGCACCGAGGTCGTCGGCGGCCCAGGCGTTGAGCACCACGCCGTCCAGCGCCTGGGGGAGGAATGGGGCGGCGGCGGCGGTCACCGCCGTGACCATCGAATAGGGGGTTTGCCTGCCGTTGGCGGCGATGGTGTTGGCCATGTAGGTGATGACCGGTTGGGTGGCGGGAATGCGTTGCTGGATGAGCGCGGCCACCGGCCGGTCAAAGAAGATGCGCGCGGTGCGGATCTCCACCGCGTTGGCCAGCGGCACCGCCTCCACCGTTAGACCGTAATCCGCCAGGGTGCAGCCACGCGCAATCCGCTCTGACAATCCGGCGGCATCCGCGGCCCCGTGGTTTTGCAGCAGCAGCAGGTTGGCCTTGCCCGCCATCCCGAGCGCCTGCTGCAAGCGCTCCAGCGGCACAAACACGGTCGCTGCTGGCAATTGCGTCGTCTCGAGGCTGAAGCGCCCGAAGCGCTCGTCGCCGCAAATCGCGCTGACCTCGCCGCGCAGCGCGACGAGCTCGGCGGCCTTGCCCGCCAGCGGCGCGTCGCGCGCAATCACGCCTGGCTTGTCAAAGCGGAGCACCAGGGTTTCGTTAGATCGGAGATCCAGGCTGCGTGCCAAATGGTCGTTGACGAAAAACTCGCGCTCGTGCGGGGCCAGCCCGCCGGCGGCGTTCGGGTCGGCGCGGCTGGCCGGCGCGAAATCCCCAAACCGCCGGTCCACACCCAACACCTGCACGCCACCCAGCGCCCGGCCGCTGCGCTGCACCGTGGCGGTCGCTTTCACTAACAAAACAGGCGCCGCCATCGCCTGCGGCACGGCATCAGCCAGCGCCGCGCGGAAGAACCGGTCGCCGCCGACCAGCACCGCATCGACCTTGCCGAGGCGCGCGGCGGCCACTTGGCGCAGGCTGGCCTGCACCGAGTCGCCGGCGAGCAGCGCGCCTAGCAAAACCATGGCGCCCAGGGCGGCGCCGGCCAGCACGCCGAGATAGGACCTGCGGAAAAACCACAAGCCGCGCAGCAGGAACGCGGTGCCGGTCATCGGGCGGCCTCCCTGAGTTTGCCATGTGCCAATTCGAGGGTGCGGCCGAGTTGGCGGGCCAGCGCGGTGTTGTGGGTCACCACGATCATCGTCACGCCTTCGTCGCGGTTGAGTTGCAGCAGCAGCTCGGCCACCTGCGCGGTGGCCGCCTGGTCGAGCAAGCCGGTGGGTTCGTCGGCCAGCAGCAGCCGCGGGCGGTTGAGCAAGGCCCTGGCCACCCCGGCGCGCAGCATTTCGCCGCCGGACAACTGCCAGGGCAGGTGGTTGAGCCGGTGGTCGAGGCCAACCTTGCCCAACAAATCGCGCGCCCGCTGTGTGGTCGCCACGGCGGGTTCCTCCCAGCCGCCGGCCAGCCGCGGCAGCAGCACATTTTCCAAAACGGTGAGCTGCGGCAGCAGGTGGTGGTGTTGGAACACCAAGCCCAGCGCGCGGTTGCGGAAGCGGGCTGCCGCGGCCGCCGACAACCCGCCGATGTCCTCGCCGGCGATGCGGATGGTGCCGCCACTGGGCCGGTCCAGCGCCCCGAGCAGGTTCAGCAAGGTCGTCTTGCCGCTGCCCGAGGGCCCGACAATGGCCACCGCCTCGCCTGCGGCGACCGCCAATTCCAGGCCCTCGAGCACCCGCACCGCCCCGCCCGGGGTCTCATAGATTTTCGACAGGCCAGCCACTTCAATCATTGCCATGGCCGTGTTCCTATGCCGGGTAGCGGGCTTGTCAATCCGATAAGCCGCGGCCGGCGGCGCCGCCGCCGACAGATTCGTGCATTTCCGAGTTGCCAAACCCTCGGGCGGCGGGCTACTTTCCGCCCGCCGCAGTGCCAACAGCCTCATAGTGTAATGGTAACACACCGGATTTTGATTCCGTTATTCCAGGTTCGAGCCCTGGTGAGGCTACTTCGCGCGGCCCTCAGCGTCAGGTTTACTCTCTCCAACAGTCCCGTGGTGTAACGGTAGCACAGCAGATTCTGAATCTGCTTGTCAAGGTTCGAATCCTTGCGGGACTACTCTTTGCCCCCATGAAAACCGTCCCCATCCACCTGCCATGGTCGCTTGTCATGCTCGGCGCCATGCTGCTGCCCGCGGCCCGTGCCCAAGCGCCAGCGCCTGCGCCTGCCGCGCCCATCCCGCTGCACCGCGAAGCCATCGAATGGAGCGACGCCTGGTACGCCAACGCCGACAAATCCGACAAGCCGGCGGTGCTGATCATCGGCGACTCGATCTCCAAGGGCTACGGCGGGGTGGTCGAACAAGGCCTCGCCGGCAACGCCTACATGGCGCGGCTGTCCACCTCGCGCGGCGTCTGCGACCCGTGCCTGTTGGACGAACTGCGGGCCATGGTGCGCAACCACAGGTTTGCCGTCGTCCATTTCAACAACGGTCTGCACGGCATCGCCTACACCGCCGCCGAATACGAGGCCGGCTACCGCAAGGTGCTAGAGGTTTTGCTAACAGAAGGGCAGGGCGCCAAGCTGGTACTGGCCGGCTCCACCTTCGTCCTGCCCGGATTCAAGGGCTGGATGGATGATGCCGCCAATCGCACACTCATCGACTCGCGCAATGCCATCGTCAAGCGCCTGGCCGCCGAGGCGAAACTCCCCTTCAACGACCTGTGCGCCGTCACCGACGGCCATCCCGAATATTATAACAGCAGCGATAAAATCCATTTCAACGCCACCGGCTATGCCCAACTCGGCGCCAAGGTGGCCGCCGCCATCCAGGACGCATTGCGCAAGCAACCCGACTGACGGCCAGCGAGGCTGCGCCTCAGACGCAAGACGCCAAGACGAAGAATTTGACCTAACGACAACACATTGCCGGTTCACAAGTCCTGATCCCGGTGGAAAATGATTGGGCACATTTGCGCGCGGGTCCCGGGCTTGAATGGTAATGCGGGACGAAGATGACCACGGATGAAGAGGATTACACGGATTGCGCGGATTAAGAATTTGAGGTGGGCTAAATTGGAGTGTCGGGATAGCTCGTGGGGAAGAAACCACTGATGAAGACTGAGAAGACTGATGCCACTGATTGAAGATTTCTTCTGTGCTCAGTGGCCTCAGTGGCCTCAGTGGCCTCAGTGGCCTCAGTGGCCTCAGTGGCCTCAGTGGCCTCAGTGGCCTCAGTGGCCTCAGTGGCCTCAGTGGTTTCAGTGGTTTCTTGCTCCCGATCCACCCCACCAAGTCACCTCATCCACCCCACCCCAAGTCTTCCTCTTCAATCCGCTCAATCCGCTCAATCCGCTCAATCCGCGTAATCCGCGTAATCCGCGTAATCCGCGTAATCCGTGGCGGTCCCAGGCCGTCATACCCCAACGCTTGCCGGCAGGAAGAGTGCCATGTCATTTCCCGGCATGGTCGCTCAATTTCGATGCTCACTTCATCAATCAACAATCGGTAATCGGCAATCATCAATTCCTTCCGGGTCTGAGGCGCAGCCTCGCTAGACAATTGCCGGTGGGGGTGCCACCCGGTTGATGATGCGGGCGGCTCGTCTGTTTTTGTTAGTCGCGCGGCTGTGGCGCTTCAATAGGCATCACTCGTACTGGAGGGTAGCGGTGGCGGTGCAATCGCAATCGGCAGCCACGCGCAGCCAGTAGGCGTTGAACGCTTCCGGAAACCGCTGCTCGGTCGCCTTGCCGGGCGCCACCTCCAGGGTCCGCCAAGTCTGCCACTGACCGGTGCCGGTAATGTCCACCTCGACGCGCACCTTGACCGCTTTGTCGGCAGACAACGTCAGCGTCTTCTTGTCGTAACCGGTCATCAAATATGGATCGCTCAGGTTGTTAGCCGTGACGGCGCTGTCTTTCCACGGGCCGCCGACGCCGCGCGGTTTGCCGAACTGCCAGAGGTCATCAAGCGCGCCGCACCAGACTGCGGCCTTGCCGTCGGCGCTGCGGATGATGTGCGGGCCATCGCCGGAGACGCCGCTCATCACCAGCAGCCCGCGGTACGAACAGTAATCCTTGATCCGCCGGTTGTGCGTGGCAATCGGGCGAACCCGGCCAAAACCGCCGGAGATGCCCGACGGGTATTCGTAGAACGTGCCGGCGCAGTTGAACAGGTCGCGCTCCGTCGCGATTTCGCGGTCCACGCGTTCGTCTCCAAGTTCGCCTTGCGGCAGGCGCCAGCGCTTATCATTGTCGTCCACATAAATCACTGATGCGTTATCCTGGGTGAGCACGTGCGGCGTGATGGCGGCTTGCTTCTTCATGAGTTCCGCCGCCTTCGCGTCGTCGATGCGGCGCAGCTTCAACCCGCCGTCAAGCTCGTAGTAACCGGCGTCGGCGGCGACAGCAAGCGAGCGTTTGTTCCCGCCGCGGGCGTGGAGCAAGGCACCGGTGATGTTCTGATCGCCAGTCTTGGCGATGCCGCTGAAGATATCCCCACCGGTAAAGTTGCGGCCGGCGTTGGCGTATTGGAAATAGGCCGTCGCCTTCGCGCAATCGCGATTGACCCGCACCCGGATCCACGCGCCTTTCTGCTCTGCCGGGAACTCGACCCAGGCGTAGCCGCGCACCTCGACATCGCGGAGTTGCGTCCACTCGTCGTTGCCATGCACGTCGACCTCAAAGGTGAAGGTGACTGGCGTGGCTGCGTCGTGTGCGAGGTGGACGCCGCGCCGCTCGTAGCCGGCAAAGAGGAATGGTTCGGACGGCTCACCGGCCTTGACGGTGTCGTTGACCCAAACCGCGCCGCGGCCCAGCGGCGTGCCGAGTTGGTCGAGGAGTTGCGGCTTCACGAACCAGAGATTCGACTGCGATTGCCCCGGCGAGGCGAGCCCGCTCTTGGATTTGTGCGTGTTCGAGAACGCCGCCTTGGCCGTGTCGTCGCAGCCGAACACGAGCCGGTCGTTCCACCGGCAGAAGTCGCCGATGACTTTCAGATAGGTCGAGCGCGGTGCGATGCCGGCGGAGTTTTTGGCGGAGAATGTTCGCGGGAATCGCCAGAACGAACCGTGCATCGTCATCAGCAAATCGGTCTCGCCGATGTCGCGGATGCGCGGCCATTCGGTATGCCAACCGTGCGTGCCGTCGTAGGTGTGGCTGGGTTTCGGCAGCCGGTAGGCGCGCCAGTGGCCGCCGTCTAGCAACATCAGGATGAGCGAGCGACTATCCCAACCCATGCTCCAAACCGGATCGGTCGCGGGATGTTTGCTGCCATAAATGCCGCCGGGACCGGTGATTTCGGTGAACTGGGCGCGCCGGACGATGCTCCACTTGTCGGCCTTGGCGTCCCACTCGGCGAGGCAACCGGAGGGCAGGTCGAGTTTCAAGTAGTCAATCTTGTGCTCGCCGTTGTTGGCGTAAATGAGGCGGCCCTGGCCGGCATACAGCCCCTTGCCGTGATAGCCGGGCAGCTCGGCGTGCCGGCCATTCTTGAGTTGTTCGTCGGCCCAGAGTTCCGTCACGGCGAGCGTCTTCACGTCCACCTCGTAAATGCCTTCCTCCATGGTGGCAGAGTAAATCTTGCCGGCAGGAGCGGTCAGGTGGCGCGCGTTGCCGGTTAGACGGCCGTACATTCGCGAGTGGGGGATGGTGCGGACGTTGCGCAGCGCGTCGATGGCGTAGGGGCCGATGAAGAGTTGGTTAGACTCGCGGTGGATCATCCGGTTGGCGGGCGTGCCGCCGATGCTTTCGGGGCGGATGATCTGCTGGCGGTCGGGCGTGATTTCGTATAGTTTATCGGCGGACCCCTGCGGCTTATGCGGGGCGTAGGAGATGACCCAGAGCCGGTCAGCCCACGGCACCACCGCGCCGGTGCCGCACTCGCCGTCGTCGTTGAACATCGCAAGGTGCGGGTAGATACCGCTGATTTCGGTGTCGGCTTGTGGGGCGGGGAGACCGGCACCAGTGAGCAATGCGGCGGGGACAAGGCCAGCGAGGGTGAATGAAAGCAGCGTCCGGTTCATGTGCGTGTGGCTTGTTGCATCTTTGCGGGGAGCAGCTCAAGCACGAAGTCGGCCACGGCAGCCCCTTGGCGCGGCGGCGGGCGCGGCGTTGGCACTGCCGAGCCATTTTTTGATTTCCGGTTCCAGGGCGGCCTGCCAGACGGCATAGCCTGCGGCATTCGGATGGGTGGGGTCCTTGAAGAGCGTGGCATTCTGCCTGCCATCCGGGTTCAGGAAAAGGCCGTAACTCGTGCACCGGTGGGCATCGGGAAAATCGGCGACCACCGTGTCAACCGCGGTATTCGCCTCCTTGAGGCCGCGTTTTCCAGCCGGCATGATTTCACACACGATCACCGGGGTTCCGGGCTGTGCTGTGCTGATCGTTGCCAGCATCGATCGGACATTGGCGGCAAGGCCTTGCGGCGGGCCGCCATGGCCGGCCATGGCCTCGGAGAGATCGTTGACGCCGCACAGCAGGACTATGAGCGGCGGATGAAGATCGAGGACATCCTCCTGCAAACGGTAGAGCATCCCACGGGTCGTATCGCCTGATATGCCGCGGTTGGCGGTCTTGAGGCCGGGAAAGGCCCGGGCCAGGTCGCAATGAAAGGAGATGGAGTCACCCAGGAACACGACCGCCCCCTGGTCGGCATGCTTGGCCTTGGCATATTGGGCGCGGTACTTTTCCCAGCGCGCCCAGTCGCCATTGACCGGACCAGCACCCGGCGCGGTCTTGAAGATGTTTTCCCAGTACGCGGCTTTTTCCTCCCGGGCTTGCGTCAGTGGCGCCGTCTTCGAGCGTGGC
This sequence comes from Akkermansiaceae bacterium, assembly GCA_903934285.1. GTDB lineage: Bacteria > Verrucomicrobiota > Verrucomicrobiia > Verrucomicrobiales > Akkermansiaceae > Luteolibacter. Next base: position 40,371 of record CAIZNN010000102.1, read on the forward strand.
CCGGCGTGCTGCGCCTGAACGGTCGACAGGCAGGCCATCGCCGCGATGAGCACGGCCTGTGACTTGCCAGATAATGGTTTCATATGGCAGCCATGGTCACTTCTGCTGGTTGGCTAGCAGCGCAATCATTTGCCCGGCGTAACGCTGTCCCACGACACGTGCGGATGCGGTATCGTAATGGAGCTTGTCGCCCTTATGCCCCAACCCCGCGCCGGATACGCAGGCGTAGTTGCGGACGTCCAGGCCCCGCACCACGGCATTGAAGGCGGCCACGGCCTCGGCCCTGGCCGGATCTAACGGGGACAATTCGGAGGCGATGAACGGGACGTCGGGGGCGGCAAGATCCTTGCGCAGCCGTTTGCCAAAGGCAAGCCCGGGGCCGACGCCGGCCGCCGCCTTGTCGAAGTGCAGCGGATCGGTTGCCGGCACCCACGCGCGGTTTTTGTTGAGCATCAGGACGCGCAGATGCGCAACCTTGCTTTCGGCGTCAACCGGCCCGCGCCCGGCCATGTTCGACTGGCCGATGAGGAGATAAAGGTGGAACTGCCGGTCCGGCTGCGATGCGGCCGCATCCGCCAACAGTTTTCCCGGCACGGTCAGGCACCCGGCCACCCCACCTAACAAGGCGAGCGCGGTCCGGCGGGCCATGACCAGCCCTGGCATTTCCGATCGGGGTGCGTTGGTCATTGCGGTTGCTTGGCGGCGGCGTTGGGAGCCGGCAAGGGTTTGCCAAGCAACGCCGCTTCGATGGCTGCGCCGGCCTGTCGCCCGAGAAACTCATACCCCGCCTCCTTGAAATGCACATTGTTGGGCGGTTGATACTCGCTCAGGTGGGGCGTGACGGCCGCAAACAAGTCGTCGATCGGGATTTGGTGTGTCGCCATCAATGCGGCGGCCGCCTGGTTCCGCTCGACGACGGCAGCGGCGGTTTGCTTTTGCGCGGGGTCGTCCGGAATGGGGGTGGTGCTGGCCCAAATCAACTTGGCCCCGGTCTGCTGCATCCGCTCGATGAGTTGCTCGAGCCGTTGCGTGTAGTCGGCGATGCGGGTGCCCCGGTCATGGATGCCGAAGTTGAAATGAATGACATCCCACTTGCCGTCCCCGAGCCAGACCTCGAGCTTGCCCAGTGCCCGCGACGTGCCGCCGCAATTCTCCGGTGCGCGGTGCACGTTGGCTTTGCCGGCGAGATATTTGCGCGCCGCCAGGGTGTAGCCGCGGGAAACCGAGTCCCCGATGATCAGCACGCGCGGCAGCTTGGGATCGTCCTGCACGTAGTCCCACGCGTTCGACTTGCCAGCGAGCTTGTCCGCCTGATGGGCGGGCAGATAGAAGCTCCCCAGGTTCGCCTGCAGCACCTGTTCCCATGCCTGTTGCGCGGGCGGCAGGGTGGCAGCCAGAGTCTTGTATTTCTCCGCCACCACGGCCTCGCGGGCGGTTTTGTTGGCGGCGGCTTGGGCTTTCGCCTCGGCGGTTTGGGTCGGTTCCTGCGCGGCCCGGGCATGGGTTGAGGTCAGGCAGGCCAGAACCACAACGGTTGTCCGCAACAGGCGGTTGAGCATCGTTTCCATCGTGTGGGGTATTTGTGAATCTCCACCCTCTGGTCGGGGCAGGGGCCTGCTTTTCGCCGGATCGACACTGGCCAAAGCTGCCCGAAGCACGGCGTTAATCCAGCACGATTGTCCCACGCCACGGCATTTTTTTCATCCAGTCCGGCGCTGAACCCGGAAGCTCAAACCCGCCGCACCCGCCGCACCCGCCGCACCCGCCGCACCCGCCGCACCCGCCGCATCCGCCGCACCCGCCGCACCCGCCGCAGTTGGGGGCAACGCAAGCGCCGCTCCTCCGGCCACCTCACCCAATCCCCTTTTGTAAATCCCTAACCGGGTTCAAATCGGTATACGCCGCCAGCGTCCGCGATGCCATCCCGTCTTCCACCAGCACGCTCTTGAACGCAACGTCCCACAACCAGCCGCTGCGCCCGGGCCTGCGTTGAACCATTGTCAAGAACTTTTCCTACAGAAGGAGACTTCACTTGCATTGCAGAAGGAGACTTCACTTGCATTGAGTCAACCGAACCGTATCGGGCATCCTGCCCGCCGCCATTCACGTACCGGCCGCTTGCTTGAAGCTCGCGAGGGTGGCGGCGAGGGCTTGTTCGAGAGTGTGTTGGGGTGCCCAGCCGGCGGCGCGGAGTTTGGCGGCGCTGGCGCGGGAGTGTTTGACGTCGCCGGCACGCGCCGGGCCGTGGATGACTTGCGAGGACGAGCCGGCGGCGGCAATCAGTTGGTTGGCAAGTTGGTTGATGGTGAGCTGGCCACCATAGCCGGCATTGAACACGCCGGTGACCCCGGGGGTGTGGGCGGCAAAGCTGAGGGCGCCGACGATGTCCTTGACGTAGATGAAATCGCGGGTTTGCTCGCCATCGCCGTAGACGCAGATGTTCTCATGGCGCAACGCCTGTTGGATGAAGATGGGCACCGCGGCGGCATAGGCACCCTTGGGATCCTGGCGCGGGCCGAACACGTTGAAGAAACGGATGGCGGCGGTTGCCAGCCGGCCTTCGCGCTGGAACAGGTCGAGGTAATATTCACCATCAAGTTTGGTGATGGCATACGGACTCTTGGGCTCCGGCAGCATCGTCTCGAGTTTGGGCACCGTCGGGTTGTCGCCATAAACCGCCGCCGAGGAGGCAAACGCGAGTTTTGTCACCCCGGCGGCGGCGGCGGCTTCCAACACGTTGAGCAGGCCGGTGACGTTGATGGCCACGCACTCGAGCGGCTTGGCCATGGATTCCGGCACGCTGACGAGGGCGGCGAGATGATAGACATAGTCCACGCCCTGCATCGCTTGCTCGACGAGCGCGCGGTCGGTAACCGAGCCTTCGATGAAGGTGTGTCTCAGCCCGTTGAGGTTGTGGCGGTAACCGGTGCGCAGATTGTCCAGCACGCGGATGTCGTCGGCGCTGTCCTGATAGTGTTCGACGAGATGGGAGCCAATGAAGCCGCAGCCGCCGGTGATGAGGATGTTCATGAGGAGTTAGGGGATGGTTGTCAGATAGCAGTGGAAGAGACGCAAGACAGAAGACAGAGGACAGAGGACAGAGGACAGAGGACAGAGGACAGAGGACAGAGGACAGAAGACAGAGGACAGAGGACAGAGGACAGAAGACAGAGGACAGAGGACAGAGGACAGAGGACAGAGGACAAGAGGCAGACAACGCGCGTTTTTCGATCTGCTGTTGCCGCGCCGCGGGATCCTGGAGCGAGGCGGCCTGCGGTGCGCGGCTTTGACCTGCTTGCTCTAACCGAGTTGCTGCGGGTATTCGCCGGCGGCGATGAGGTGTTGGATGGAGGCGACGACGTGCGGTTTGTCGGCGGGGTAGGTGACGCCGAACCAATGACTGGTGGTGGGGATGACGGCGCAATCGGCTTGGTGGGAGCGGATCAGGTCGTCGACGATGGTGGGGATGTAGTATTCGGATGTTGCGGCGTGGCCGTGGGCGTGGAGGAAGTTGATGAAGCCGGTCTCGAGTTGCTCGAAGAAACAGCGGGAGAAGGCCCAGAAGTTCATCGACACCGGGCCGGATTCGGCGATGGGCTTGCGCGAGCCGTCGAGGGCGGTGCCGCGCACGATGCCATCGGCTTCGCGTTCGATTTTGACGTATTCCTCGACGCCGCTGAGGAGGCCGTTGGCATCGGTGGTGCAGATGCCGCGGTTGACATCGCCGTGGTCGGAGAGCGTGTTGCCCAAGGGGTAGCCGATCATGGCATAGTGGGCCTTGTCATCGGCGGCGGCACTCTGGCTGAGGAAATTCGCGGCGCGTTGATAGGCATCGCGGCCGTAGAAGTCGTCGGCATTGATGACGGCGAAGGGCTCGTTGACCACGGCGCGGGCGGCGCGCACGGCATGGGTGGTGCCCCACGGCTTGCTGCGGCCGGCGGGCACGCTGAACGGTGCGGGCAAATCGTCAAGGCGCTGGAACGCGTAGGCCACCTCGATGCGCCCGGCAAAGCGGGAACCGATGCCATGTTGGAAGGCCTCGGCGAAATCCTCGCGGATGATGAAGACGACGCGGCCAAAGCCGGCCCGGATCGCATCAAAGACCGAGTAGTCGAGGACGGTTTCGCCATTGGGACCCATCGGGTCGATTTGCTTGAGGCCGCCGTAGCGGGAGCCCATGCCGGCGGCGAGGACGAGGAGGGTGGGTTGCATCGGGTGGCAGTTAGAGGTTAGGGGGTATCAGTTATTGGGAAGAAGACGCAAGACACGATCACGGGTGCGCCGGCGCGGGGGCGGGCTTGGCCGGCGCGGGGGCGGGCTTGGCCGGCGCGGGGGCGGCGGGTGGGGTGTTAGGGGCCGGGGTGGTTCGTGCGGGAGTGAGCGCCGAGGTGTGGGTGTCCTTGCGGGTGAACTCGGCGGAGTAGCTCAGATACCAGAGCAGGGCGCCGGCCCCGAAGATGGTGAGGAACACGAGCAGGATGAAGCTGAGACTGAAAAAGGATTTCATGCGGGGGAGTGAAGGGGATTGGGCCTGGAAAAGCCAGCTCCTTCAAGAGTGGGTGATTTTGAGACGGATGAATCGTTTGGCGGCGCCACTGATGGGAGTGGTGTCGGTGGCTTCGAAATGGGAGGCGGTGTTGGCGGTGATGGTGGAAGGGAACCAATTGGCTAGATTTGCGGAAACTTCCGCGTCCCAGCTCACGCCGGTAGCGGCCAGGTTTTTGGTGGCGGCAAGCGTGAGATATTGGGCTCTGGAGGTTGTAATGGCAACGGGCATGGTGCTGGCAACCGCCGGATCGAGCCCCAGCGCGTATTCCACCAGGGTGGGAATGCCATCACCATCGGGATCCCCATCGTCGGCGGCACCAAGTGCCAGACCATGGGTCGTTTTCCATTGCTGGTAGGCCGAGAGAGTCGCCGCCTGGCCGATGCCATCGGGCACCGAGATGGTGGCCCGCAGCACCGACTCGTCGGCGGCGAGGGTGCCGCCGTGGTTGCCCAGCACAAAATCCACGGTGCTGCCCGCCTGGACGGTGGTTTCGAAGTTGAAGAACGATTCCGGCAAAATGCCGCTGCTGGCCGACGCTGCCACCGCGTACTTTTCGATGCCATTGACGAGGATATGGAAGTCCACGCTATCGCCATTGGGCACCAGATCGCGGATCGAACCATTGATGTTGATCGTGCCGGCGGAACTCGCGTCGGCGGTCCAGCGCGCGGTGGCGTAGGTGAATTTTGTCAGGGTGCCGCTCATATTGCCCCCGGGGTGCAACGCGATCTCGTCATTGCGCACAAAGACACCATCGCTGAAGATCGCGGCCTTGCCGATGGCCGGCAGATTGAATCCACTGGCGCCGCTAACGCCCAGCCCGGTATTGCCCGCGTTGCCCACGGTCATTTTCGCGAGATCGTCCCAAGCAGTCCCTTGTCCGCTTGCGGTATTGAGCAGCATCTGATTTGAGCCGACAAACTTCCATTGGCCGTTGCCGTTGTAGGTCGTGCTGTTGATGGCGGCGTCCACCCCGTCGCGCACGTTGGCGACCGTCTTCCAGGCGGCGCTGCCGGGCATGCCGTACCAGAACGAGGCGGCCTGCCAGGTTTGCGCGCAATCCACATGACTGAGGATTTCCTGATCGCGCTGCAGCGAGGAGTTGAAGGGGATCGCGTCGAGCCCATTCAAGCGCGAATTGACGGTGGTGCCGATGCCGCGGTTGGCAGCGCCCTGCGGTTGCCCGAAGAAGGGGTGCGACAATACCGCGTCATTGCCCGCCGCATAGTTGTAGTAGTCTTCCGCGCCGGTGCCGAAGATGCGCGGCAGCCCCTGCGGACTGCTCGCCGGGGAACTGTCGACCCAGATTTTCTCATCCCCCTCGCCCCACCAGCCGGTCGCTTGGCCGGCCGCTTTGGTTACGGCAAGCGTGTCGCCGAGGAAGACGCCCTTGCCTTTGACCCGCAAGTAGTTCCAGTCTTGACGCCGCTGGTCCGAGACCCCGGCGGTGATATTCGCCTCGCTGCGGTAGTTGGCGTGGAAATACATCGAATTGGCGTCCCACGCGTAGTCGCCCTTGTTGGCGGTGAGCGTGGCGGTCAGCTGTTGGGTGCCCTTGTTGACGACGCGAATGTCCATTGCGTTTTGATAGGGCATGGTCCAATAGGAGGTGAGGGTTTTCGTCGCCGGCTCGACGGTGCGATAGTAATCGCTGATCGGGTTGAGTTGCGCCGGGCCGGTGCCGAAGAACTGGCCGACGGGCACTTCCACGGTTTTCTGATTGTCGCAGCGGATTTCGAGCACGGTGTTTTGCAGGGCATTGGGCATGTCGGCAGCGTTGAGGGTCAATTGCAACTTGCGCACCGCGCCGCTGGCACCGTTGAAGAGTGCTTGCGCATACTGGCCGGTGGTTAGGGTGGCGGTTTTGGTGACGGTCCGCAGGTTCGCGTTGTTCTGCGGCGCGCTGGCCGGGTTCGCCAACCATTGGTTGGTGCTCGCCAGCTTGGCGGCGCTTTGGGCTGGCGTGGTGGCCGCAAACGAAGTCACCGCCGTGCCTGGCGCATACTTGCGATAGTCGGCGTTGTACCATAAATTCAAGGTCCCGGTGCCGATGTAGGTCACGACGATCTTGTTTTGATAGGGAATGGGTGCATACAGAAGGTTGGCCGGGGTGCCAACCGGGTTGGGGGTGCCCGTTGTGCTCGATAGCGGTGAGCCAAAGCTGGCGTTGGCGCCGAGCACCTGGGTCACGTTGCCGGTGAGAATGGAAATCGGGGTCGTGCTGCCGTCGATATAGAACTTCAGGGTGTGGTTGGATATGAAGGTGTCGGCGGTCCAGAGGCGCACCAGCGCGCCGGCCCCGGTGTCCGACAACAGGATGTTCTCCCCGTTGTAGGTGCCATGAAACTGGCTGAGGTCGTAGTTGGCGAACCACGCGGCCCAGTCCGCGGTGCTGGGCCCGACGTCCGAAAGCGGATCGTGGCTGTCCGAGGCAAACAGTCCGTATGCGGGGAATTGCGCCAAGCTGTCCCGGTTGATCATCTCGTCCAATAAGCCGTCGAAGGTGACCGCGCCGCGCACGTCGGATTTCGACCAGCACAATAACGCGATGCAGACGCAACCCGCCCGCCAAAAGTGGCTGCTGGGAAACTGCTGTTGTGGTGACGGCCGGTGGCCGGACCGGCGGTTGTTGGGGGCTTGGTTTTGCATGTTTGTTAGGTGTTGGAAATGCGATTGTCAGATAGGGGAGCCCGCCGCCGGCGCCTCGAGGCGTGCGGCGAAGGCACCGTCGGTGGCGTCGCGGAACGGCAGGGCCTGGCGGGTCGAGTGGAGGGTTAGGGTGGGGTGGGCGGCGAGGAAGGCCTCGATCTGGCCGAGGTTTTCGGCGTGCTCGAGGGAACAGGTCGAGTACACCAGGCGGCCGCCGGGTTTGAGGCAGGGCAGGGCGTGTTCAAGGATTTGGCGCTGGGTGAGGACGAGCGCGGCGATGTCCGGCACTTGCAGGCGCCAGCGGGCATCGACGCGGCGGCGCAGCACCCCGGTGTTGGAGCAGGGGACGTCGAGGAGGATGCCATCAAACGCGCCATGCCATTCGGGCGGGGCCGGCTGGGTCCAATCGTGGACGGCAATGGTGGCGTCTGCGGCGTTGAGGCGCGCGAGGTTTTGGCGCAGGCGGGGCAGGCGCTTTTCGTTAGAGTCGGTGCCGGTCAGGGATTGGGCGCTGCCCAGCGCGGCGGCAATCAAAAACGCCTTGCCCCCGGGCGCGGCGCAGGCGTCGAGGATGCGCTCGCCGGGTCGCGGGTCTAATAAATCGACGGCGTGGCGGGTGGCGGGGTCCTGGATATAGATGGTGCCGGCGGCCAGCAACGCGGTGGGCAGCGCGCCGTCGAGTTTGTAGAAGCCGGGGGCGTTGGCGACGGGGGTGCCGGGGAGAGCGGCGGGGGAGGCGGGGAGGGAGGGAGACACGCGGGCTGAAGCCCGCGCTCCATCATGCGACACGAGCGGGTTGAGGCGGAAGAAGGTTTCGGCGGGTTGGTTGTTCCACTCCATCAGGGCGAGGGTGTCGGCTTTGCCAAAGGCGCTCTTCCAACGGTTGTACAGCCAGTCCGGATGCGAGTGGCGCACCGCGGGGGGCAGGTCGGGCAGCTCGTCTAACAACCGCTTGCGGGACGTGGTGGCGCGGCGCAGCACGGCATTGATCAGGCTGCGCACGTTGGCTTTGCCGGCTTCCACGGTTTCGTTGACCGCGGCGTGGTCGGGCAGATTGAGAATGAGCAGTTGGCAGAGGCCGACGCGCAGGACATCGCGGGTTTCCGGATCGAGTTTGCCATCGCGGAGTTTGCCGATCCAGTGGTCTAACAAGCGCCGGTGGCGCAGCACGCCGAAGAGGATGGCTTGCAGCAAGCCGCGGTCCGGCGAGGAGAGTTTGCGGCGCTGGGCGTGGCGTTCGATGAGGCTTTCGGCGTAATCGTGGCCTTGCGCCCACGCGTGGAGGGCGGAAACGGCGGCTTGGCGGACATGGAAGTTTTTGGCGGGCATAAGGGGAAAATGGGACCTTCAGGGGATGCTAACCGGTTGGATTTCCCTTTGGGTGAAGCGCACCACGGTGGTGTAGGTGTCCTTTTCGCGGGCGGTGCCCAACAGGACGCTGCCGCCGCCTTCGAGGCGCCACAGGTGGGTGGCGAGGAACGCGCCGTCGGTTAGATCGGTGGGCGGCGGGTACTTGGCGTCTTGAAGAGGCGGGCCGTAGAGGGTGGCGAGCAGTTTGGCGAAGTCCTCGAGGCAGGCCTTGAGGCGGGTCGGGTAGGCGGTGGCGGGCAGCGGTTGGGTTTGCAGCGAGACTTCGCGCATCAGGCCGCCCTCGGACCAATCGAAGAACAACAGGCAGCGCAGCCCGCCGATGTCCTTGCGGGTCTGGAAGGTGCCGTTGAAACCGAGGCGGCCGAGGAAGGTCTCGTCGACGCTGAGCTCGACGATCTTGCTGGCCTTGAGTTTGGTTAGGACGCGCTGCCGGGTGTCGCCGAAATTGAGGGTGTCGAAGACGGCAGTGTTGTCGGGGACGGGTTCGGCGGGTTTGGCATTTGGGCGCGGATGGTTGGCATCGAGCCACTTGAGGTCGTCGGGGTGGACCTTGCCGAGCTCAAGGGTGAAGACCAGCCCGTCGTTGCGGCGGATGGTGACCTTGCGCTCATCGCGGGAGATGAATTCGCCTTGGACGGTGCGGTCGCCGGCGGGGTTTTTCCACGGGTGGGGGGCGGCCTGAAGCGGGGCGGCAGCGGCGGCGGCGAGCCACAGCACGGCCGCGAGCTTGAACCCGCAGCCTGCCGCAGGACCCGGCAGTGCTGTTAGGCTAACCGCAGGTTTGATGGATAGCGGGTAGGCGGGCATGGGTGTGGCTCAATGTCCCTGGGGGCGTTCGCGCGGTTCCCATTCGCGGCGGGTGCGGGAGCGCACCGAGAAGATGATGGGCACGCCGGGGGCGGGATGGGCGGCGCGCATCTGGTTGGTTAGATAGGCTTCATAGCTGTTGGCCATGAGGCGTTTGTCATTGACGAAGAGGACGATGGTGGGGACAGGGATGATGCTGTATTTCTCGTTGGTGGCGGCGGTGGCGTAGTAGAGTTTGAGGCGGCGGCGCAGTTTGTTATCGATAGGTGGCGGGGTTTTGTCGAAGGCGGCGTGGAGGATGCGGTTGAGCACGCCGGTGCCGGGGATGTTTTGGGCGCCCTTGCGGATTTTGAGGGCTTCCTTGAGGACATGGTCCACCGAGCTGCCGGTTTTGGCCGAGCATGCGACAAAGGGCGCGAAGGCGAGAAAGAACAATTCGCGGCGGACGTGTTCGGCGGCGTGTTCCAAGCGGGCTTTGGCGGGGGTGTCGGGGTGATAGAGGTCGAATTTGTTGAGGGCGATGATGCAGGGTTTTTTTTCCTCGAGAATGAGTTGGGCGATCTTGCGGTCCTGCGCGGTGACGCCGGTGACCAGATCGATGACGAGCACGCAGAGGTCGGCGCGGCGGATTGCGCGTTCCGAACGCATCGCCGAGAATACTTCCACCGAATTGTCGCGCTTGCCACGGGGGCGCAAGCCGGCGGTGTCGATCAGGGTGAAGCGCTCGCCTTGGAAGGTGTAGGGCAGGTCGACCGCATCGCGGGTGGTGCCGGCGATGGTCGAGACGATGGTGCGCTCGTCATGGAGGATGGCGTTGACCAGTGAGGATTTGCCGGCATTGGGCTTGCCGACGATGGCGAGCTTGATGCCGACGGCATCGGCGACCTCGGCGATGGCCTCGGTCTCGGCGACCAGCGGGGCGATGGCGGCATCGATTTCGTCGCAGAGGCGGCCGAAATTGCGGCCGTGTTCGGCGGAGACCAGGATGCTGGAGGTGAAGCCGAGCCGCGCGAAATCCGAGAAGACGGCCTCGTGTTTCGGGTCGTCCACTTTGTTGATCACCAACAACACCGGCGGCTTGGCCTTGCGCAACTTCTGCGCCAGCGCCTGATCCACCGGCGTCAGTCCGTCCTGGCCATCCACGACTAACAAAATCAGGTCGGCCGTTTCCATGGCGATGTCCGCCTCGATGGCGACTTGTGCGCCAAAGCCGTCGTCGATGGTGGCGCCGATGCCGCCGGTATCAATCAGGGTGCAGGCGTGCACGGTGGCCTTGGAGGGCGCGGCAATCCGGTCGCGGGTGACGCCGGGTTGGTCATGGACGATGGCGATTTTGCGTCCGGCGAGGCGGTTGAAGAGCGCGGATTTTCCGACATTGGGACGGCCGACGATGGCAACGGTGGGCATGGGAGGAGGGGAGGAGGGATGTCGGGGGAGCGGTGAGTGAGGCAGTGAAGCAGGGGAAGGTCCGGTATTTAGCCGCAAGAGACAAGCGCGGAGAGGGAAAAGAAATGAGGGGCATGGCTTGCGCCCGGGGACACGCCGGCTGGGACCGGCGCTCCGTGCGCCGGTTGGGGCCGGCGCACGGGGCAGAGGTAAAGCAAAAAACCCCGCCGTTGCGGGCGGGGTTAATTACCGAATGGGATGGCGGAGCGGACGGGGCTCGAACCCGCGACCTCCAACGTGACAGGCTGGCGCTCTAACCAACTGAGCTACCGCTCCATCCCCGTTCGGGTGGCGCGCAAGCTAGGGGACGATCGGAACCGGTGCAACACCTAATTTGCGAAAAATGCATTTTTTTCCATCTCACGAGAGAGCCGCGACTGCGGCGTCGAGTGAGGCGAGGTCGTCGATGGAATGGACGGTGAGGTCTTTGTCGATTTTGCCGAGCAAGCCGGCGATGACTTTGCCGGGCCCGAGTTCGAGGAAATGGCGGTGGCCCAACGAGATGAGCTTGTGGATCGACTCGGTCCAGCGCACCGAGCCGGTGACTTGAGCTTCGAGCGAATGGCGGATTTCGGCCGCCTCGGACACGACGCTGGCGGAGAAATTGCAGACGACAGGCAAGGTGGGCGTCTGGAGGGCAACGGTGGCGAGTTGCACGGCGAGTTGCTCTTTGGCGCTCTGCATCAAGCGGGAGTGGTAGGCGCCAGCGACGTTGAGTTTGATGGCACGGCGGATGCCGAAGTCCTTGGCTTTGGCCACGGCGGCATCAATGCCGGCCACCGTGCCGGAAAGCACGATTTGGCCCGGGGCGTTGAAATTGGCGACATCGACATCAGCGGCTGCGGCCAAGGCGCGGACCTGGTCCTCGTCGCCGCCGATCAGGGCGGCCATGGTCCCTTGGGTGGCGAGGCAGGCTGCTTCCATGAATTCGCCGCGACGCGCGACGAGGCGCAGGCCGTCGGCGAAAGAAAACGTGCCGGCGGCGACGTGGGCGGTGAATTCGCCGAGCGAGAGGCCGGCGGTGGCAACGGGTTGGAGTTGGGGCAGGCGTTCGCGGACCAGGGCCAAGGTCATCAGGCCGTGGAGAAAGAGTGCGGGTTGGCAGCGCGAAGTTTTGGTGAGTTCCACATCAGGGCCTTCAAACATGATCTCGGAGATGGAAAATCCGAGCGCTTCATCGGCTTGGCTGGCGAGACTGCGTGCGGTTGCGGAGGACTCCGCCAGATCTTTGCCCATGCCCACTCGTTGTGCGCCTTGGCCGGAAAATAAGAGAACAATTTGGCTCATGTCGCCGGAGGTCTAGGGCAAGGCGCGATGCTTGAAAAGGGGGAAATGCGTCCGGGCGGGGCGGGCGATTGGAAATTTCCTCAAAAGCACGCACGAAAGTGGCAACTTTCCGGGAGTTCGCGGGTTCCGGTAATGAGTTTAGTAAACGAACCATCCATTTGCCATGAAACCAACACTCCATAGTTTCCGATTGATTCCGGTTGTAGCCGCCGGGTTGCTGTTTTTTCCGATGACCGCGCCGGGGCAGGATGCGGCTGCAGAGCCCGCCCCCCCGGAAGCCCAGCGCGAGGCGCCTAACCCCGCACGGGTGGAGGCGATGATGCGCGAACTGCAGGAACTCCACCGCGCCGGCAAGCACGAGGAAGCACGCCCGATCGCCGAACGGCTCCGGGCCCTTGCCAAGGAGCATCCTCAAATGGCCGCACGCGTCCACGAGGCCATGAAGCAACAACAAGGCCAAAAGGCCGATCCGCCCAAGGGTCCCGAGGGTCAGCAACGCCCGATGGCCCAGCCGGGACCGCAGGGACAACAGCATCCGATGGCCCAGCCGGGACCGCAAGGACAACCTCAACCGATGGCCCAGCCGGGACCGCAGGGACCGCCGCAACCGATGGCCCAGCCGGGACCGCAGGGACAACCGCAACCGATGGCCCAGCCGGGACCGCAGGGACAACAGCATCCGATGGCGCAGCCGGGACCACAAGGACAACAGCAACCGATGGCCCAGCCGGGACCTCAAGGACAGGAACGCCCGATGGCCCAGCCGAAGCGGGATAGATGGGAGCGCCGCATGGCCCAACCCAAGCCAGCTGGACCACAGCAACCGATGGCCCAAGCCCAGGCCGGGCGGGCAGGCGGATGGGGTCCGCAGATGGCGCAACCCAATGTGGCGCCAAGGCGCATGATGTTCCGGCGGTCCCTGCAAGATGGACAGGCGCAACCGATGGCCCAAGCCCAGGCCGGGCGGGCAGGCGGATGGGGTCCGCAGATGGCGCAACCCAATGTGGCGCCGGGATGCTACATGATGTTCCATCGGTCCCAGCAAGGTAGACAAGGGTGTCCGATGGCCCAAGCCCAGGCCGGGCGGGCAGGCGGATGGGGTCCGCAGATGGCGCAACCCAATGTGGCGCCGGGACGCAACATGATGTTCCAGCGGCTCTTGCAAGGTGGACAGGGGGGGCGCTTGGCTCAGCCACAACCGGCCCGGCCTAACGTCGCCGCCGATGCCGCCCAGACCGATAGATCGCCAGTCGCTCGAATCCGGCATTTGCGCCAGGCTGCCGAGCATTTGGCCGCCGCTGGATATCCCGCCTATGCCGCCAAGGCCAGCAACGAAATCCGCCGCCTGGAAGCGGCACTCAAACAACCGCAGGTGGAAATGAAACAACCGCAGCCGGCCGCACCCGCCCCCTTCGACAAAGCCGCCACGCGCGCCGCCCCGCGTCGCGATTTCAACCTGCAGCAGCAGACCAAGCCGGCCGCCGGGCGAGCGCCCGATGCCAACGCCGCAATGCTGAACGAAATGCGCAAGTTGAGCAGCCAAGTCCAACAACTCGGCGCGCGGATGCAGAAGCTCGAAGCACGCGGCACCGAGTAATCCCCGCTCAGGAGTCTGCGCGGTTTTGGGGTAGACCGCACAGTCCTCTGTGCGGTCTTCAGCAAATGAAGAGCGGGCCGCGAGTGATAATTCAAGCGGCCGAGCCGCATTCGATTGATGGTCCGCACAGGAACCTGCTAGCGGTTCTTTGGTTGGTGAGCTGCGGGAGGGGAGTGCGAACCGAGTGGGTTCCCGGCGTGCCGGGACGAAGACCGCACAGAGGACTGTGCGGAGTACTTGTTAGGCCGCACAGAGGACTGTGCGGTCTACCCCAAACTCCGCGTGCGGATTTCCTCCTGAATCGCGGCGATGAAATCGGGCAGCGGCTTGGTCGTTAGATCCTCGTTGTCGCGATGGCGGATGGAGACGGTGCCGTCCTCCACTTCGCGGGCACCGAGAACGAGCATGTAGGGGACACGGTCGAGGCGGGCAAGGCGGATTTTGGCGCCGATTTTGTCATTGCTGCGGTCCACCGTGACGCGCAGGCCGGCGTCGGCGAGTTGAGTGGCGGTGGCTTCCGCGGCGTCGAGGGTTTTTTCCGAGATGGGAATGACGCGGACTTGCTCGGGGGCGAGCCAGGTGGGGAATTTGCCTTCGAAATGTTCGATGAGCAGGCCGGTGAAGCGTTCTAACGAACCGAACGGCGCGCGGTGGATCATGACCGGGCGGTGGGGCTGGTTGTCGGCCCCCACATACGTTAGGTCGAAGCGTTCGGGCAAATTGTAATCGACTTGGACGGTGCCGAGTTGCCACTCGCGGCCGATGATATCCTTGACCACAAAGTCGATTTTGGGGCCGTAGAAGGCGGCCTCGCCGGGTTCCTCGGTGTATTCGACGCCGAGGGTTTGCACGGCGGCGCGCAACGCGGCTTCGGCCTTGTCCCAATTGGCGGCGTCGCCGACGTACTTGTCGGACGCCGGGTCGCGCAGCGACAGGCGCACCCGGTAATCGTGCATGCCGAGGGTGCCGAGGACCTTTTTGACCAGATCGAGGCAGCCGGCCACTTCGGCGGCCACCTGGTCGGGCGTGCAGAACAAATGCGCGTCGTCCTGGGTGAAGCCGCGCACGCGGGTCATGCCGCCGAGTTCGCCGGATTGCTCCCAGCGATAGACGGTGCCGAACTCGGCGAGGCGCACCGGCAGATCGCGGTAGGAATGCGGGTCGCTGGCATAGATCTTGATATGATGCGGGCAATTCATCGGCTTGAGCAGATAGCCGTCGTAGTCGCCGTTGGCGAGGCCGTTGAGCAGTTCGCCGCAGGTGGCGTTTTCATCGGCGAGTCGTTCCAACACATCGCGTTCGGCGATGGGCGGGTACTGGCTTTCCTGATAGTAGGGGAAATGGCCGGAGGTGCGGTAGAGTTCGAGTTTGCCGATATGCGGGGTGAACACCTGCGAGTAGCCTTGTTTGTCGAGTTGCTCGGTGATGAATTCCTGCAGCGCGCGGCGCACCAGCGCGCCTTTCGGCTTCCACAGGATGAGCCCCTGGCCGACGGCCTCATCGATGTGAAAGAGGCCGAGTTCTTTGCCGAGGCGGCGGTGGTCGCGCTTTTTCGCTTCTTCGAGGCGGGTGAGGTGGTCTTGCAGCTCGGTGGAGTTTTTGAAGCAGGTGCCATAGAGGCGTTGCAGCGATTCGCGCTCCTTGTCGCCCTTGTAGTAGGAACTGGCGATGCTCATGAGCTTGAACGCCTTGCAATTGCCGGTGCGGCCCACATGCGGGCCGGCGCACAGGTCCCAGAACTCGCCGTTCTTGAAGATCGAGATCTCTTCGTCCGCGGGGATTGAATCTAGCAAATCGACCTTGAAGTGGCTGGCCACCGGGCGCTCGGCCACCGCCCCGAGTCGGCCGGCCTTGGCCAAGGCGAGCGCCTCATCGCGGGAAATGATGACGCGCTCAAAGCAGTCGTTGTCTTTGACCACGCGTTTCATTTCCTCTTCGATGCGGGGGAAATCGTCCGGAGTGATGTGGTGGGCCAGATCCATGTCATAGTAGAACCCGTTTTCCACGGGGGGGCCCGCGGCGAGTTGGACATCCGGCCAGAGGCGGCAGATGGCGGTGGCCATGACATGGGCACAGGAATGGCGGAGCCGTTCCAGATCCGTCATTTGCTGGCGTTCATCGAGGGTCTTGCGGTCGGTTGACATGGGAGTGGGATGTTAGATTGAGGAATTCAGGGAAAAAGATGAGGTCAATGGTCATGGGTCAATGGTCATGGGTAAAGACGCTGCGGCTCTTCTTCTTCACCCATGACCCATGACTAGTGACATCACCTGTCGAGCAGGGCGAATTTGAGTTCGGCTTCGGACACCACCTCGCCGTTGACCAGGCAGCGGCAGCGGGTCTGGCCGATGGAGCCGCGCATTTTGATGATGTTGCCCTCGATGACGAGGGTGTCGCCGGGCAGCACCGGGCGGCGCCATTTGACGTTGTCGGCACTCATGAAGTAGCCGATTTTGCCGATGTTTTCGGGTTTGCGCAACATCAGCACCGAGGACACCTGGGCCATGGCTTCGAGTTGGAGCACCCCTGGCATGATTGGATGGCCGGGGAAATGGCCGGGGAAGTACGGCTCGTTGATGGTGACGTTCTTGACGCCGATGCATTTGCTGTCGCCCTCGAAGCCGACGATGCGATCGACCATGAGGAACGGGTAGCGGTGGGGGAGGATTTTGAGGACCTCATGGATATCGAGCACCCCCTCGCCATTGGGGATGGTGATTGGCGCGGGCACCATCGAACGCATCCGGGCATACTCGGTCTTGAGGGTGGCGGCCATTTTGGTGTTGGGCCCGTGGCCGGGCTTGATGGCAATGACGTGGCCGCGGATGCGGATGCCCGCCAACATCAGATCGCCGATGAGGTCGAGCGCCTTGTGGCGGGCGAATTCATTGGTGAAGCGCAGCGCTTCCTTGGACATGACCTCGTTGCCGCGGATGACGATGGCACTTTCCAACGAGCCGCCTTTGATCAGGCCCTTGTCTAACAGCGGTTTGACATCCTCGTAATACACAAAGGTGCGTGCCGCGCAGATTTCCTTCTCGTAGATGGCCGGGGTGATTTCGCTGGAAAAGTATTGGGTGAAGCGGCCTTGCGGGCCGACGTTGGTGACCGAGATGCGGAAGGTTTTGCAGGGGACGATGGTGATGAGGGTGCCGTCGCCGGTTTCCAGGTGCATCGGTTCACGGATTTCCCACACCTTGCGTGGGGCGGTCTGGGCGCTGATGCCGGCGTTGCGGATCAGCTGCACAAATGGTAGCGACGAGCCATCGCCGATGGGCGGCTCGTTGGCATCCATTTCGATGAGGGCATTGTCGATGCCCATGCCGGTGAGGGCGGAGATGACGTGCTCGACGGTGTGCACCTTGACCGAGCCCTCCGCCAGCGTCGTGGCGCGTTCGACGGTCTGGACTTTTTCCACATCGGCACTGATGAACGGCTTGTCGGGCAGATCAATCCGGCGGAATTTCAGCCCGTGGCCCTCGGGCGCCGGGGTGAGCGTGAGGGAAACTTTCGCGCCGGTATGGAGCGAGGTGCCTTCGAGAGTGGCGGAGCCGGCGAGGGTGTGCTGAACAGCGTGGGACATGGGCGCGCAGTATCCGGGCTGCCCCGGCAACATTCAAGCCGGAATCGGCTGAAATCCGCCACAAGGCATGGAATGGCCACCGCGCCAGAGCAGGGCGGCGAGGTTTTGATTCCCATTTCCCGAAAATCCACCTATAAGCAGCGCATGCCCACCTTACGCAGCAACACCACCACGCAAGGTCGCCTGATGTCCGGCGCGCGCAGCCTCTGGCGCGCCAATGGCATGCAGGAAGACCAGTTCGGCAAGCCCATCATTGCCATCGTCAACTCGTTCACCCAGTTTGTGCCGGGCCACGCCCACCTCCACGACGTCGGCCAATTTGTCAAAGGCCTCATCGAAGCGCAGGGTTGTTTCGCCGCGGAGTTCAATACCATTGCCGTCGATGACGGCATCGCCATGGGACATGACGGCATGCTCTATTCCCTGCCATCGCGCGAGGTCATCGCCGACAGTGTGGAATACATGGTCAACGCCCATCAGGCGGACGCCATGATCTGCATCAGCAATTGCGATAAAATCACCCCCGGCATGCTCATGGCGGCGATGCGCCTCAATATCCCGGCCATTTTCGTCTCCGGCGGCCCGATGGAAGCCGGCGTGGTCGGTGACAAGAAATACGACTTGGTCGACGCGATGGTCATGGGCGGCGACAGCGCGGTATCCGACGAATTGCTTGACAGCGTCGAGCGCAATGCCTGTCCGACCTGTGGTTCGTGCTCGGGAATGTTCACCGCCAACTCGATGAACTGCCTCAACGAGGCGCTGGGCATGGCGTTGCCGGGCAACGGCACGGTGGTTGCGACCCACGCGAATCGGCGCAAACTGTTTGAGCAGGCAGCCACGCGCATTGTGGAGATGGCCGTGGCCTATTACCGCGACGGCGACACCGCGGTGTTGCCCCGCTCGATCGCCTGCCGCAGTGCGTTTGACAATGCGATGGCGTTGGATGTCGCCATGGGTGGCTCAACCAATACCGTGCTCCACATCCTCGCCATCGCCCATGAGGCGGGGGTCGCCTTCGGCATGGATGATATCGATGCCATTTCGCGCCGCGTCCCGTGCATTTGCAAAGTCGCGCCCAGCTCGCCGTACCATGTCGAGGACGTCAACCGGGCTGGCGGCATCATGCGCATCCTCGGCGAACTCGAAGCCGCCGGGCTGATCGACGGAACCGTGCCGCGGGTTGACGGCATGACCCTGGCGCAAGCCATCGCCCGCTACGACATTTCGCGGCCGACGGTGAGCCAGGAGGCGATCGAACTCTATCAAAGTGCCCCCGGCGGTGGCCGCAACCTGGTGTTCGCGTCGCAGGCGGCGAGCTTCCGCGAGCTCGACACCGATCAGGCGCTCGGCTGCATCCGCGACGTGGCCCACGCCTACTCGCCGGATGGCGGACTGGCCGTGCTAAGCGGCAACATCGCCCGCGCCGGGAGCATCGTCAAAACTGCGGGTGTGGATGCCATGGCCTTGCAGTTCCAAGGGGCCGCCAAGGTGTTTGAATCACAGGATGCCGCCTGCGAGGCAATCTTGCAGGGCCGCATCGTGCCTGGCGACGTGGTGGTCATCCGCTACGAAGGACCACGCGGCGGGCCCGGCATGCAGGAAATGCTCTATCCCACCTCGTACTTGAAATCCATGGGCCTGGGCAAAGTCTGCGCCCTCATCACCGACGGCCGGTTTTCCGGCGGCACCTCCGGCCTATCCATCGGCCATGTCTCACCCGAAGCCGCCGCCGGCGGTGCCATCGCGCTGGTGCGGGATGGCGACCCGATCAAAATCGTCATCGCCGAGCGCTTGATCCAGCTGCTTGTTAGCGACGACGAGCTGGCGGCCCGCGAACAAGCCGAGCTGGCCAAGGGCAAACTCGCCTACCGGCCCGCCGGCCGCAACCGCCAGGTCTCCAACGCGCTTAAAATCTACGCCCGCCATGTGACATCCGCCGACAAGGGCGCGGTGCGCGAGGAGCTCGAGTAGAGACCAGCCGGGCTTGAAATTGCCTGCGATTGCCTGCCAAGCCCCGCCATGACTCTGCCGCTCAGTTCCCCTGCCGCCTTGCTGGTGCTCTACAGCCTGTTGGCCTTGGTGGCCGCCTTGGCGGGAGGCCTGCTGCCCACCTTGGTGACCCTGACGCACACGCGCCTGCAAGTGGCGGTGAGTTTTGTAGGGGGACTGATGCTGGGGCTGGCTCTGCTAGGCATGTTGCCGCACGCGTTGCAGCATCTGGATGCGGTGCCGCAAGCCATGGCGTGGGTGGTGGGCGGTTTTCTGGTGATGTTTTTGCTGCAACGGTTTTTGCCGTTTCACCACCACGACGTGGCCGCCGGCAGTCCGCTGGAACCTTGTGGCCACAACCACTCGCTGGCCGCATGCTCGGCTGGCAACCTGAGCTGGGCGGGGGTGGCGCTGGGCCTGTCGCTGCACTCGGTGTTCGACGGCCTGGCCATGGCCGCGGCAGTGGCGGCAGGTGCGCCAAGCCACTCTGCTTCACTTGGCCTGGGCACGGCGCTCGCCGTTATCTTGCACAAACCATTCGGCGCGCTGGCCATCACCACCCTGATGGTCACAAGCCGGACGTCACGCAGCTCGCAGCGCCTGGTCACCTTCGCCTTCGCCCTGGTGACCCCGCTGGGCGCGCTCGCCTTTTTTGCCGGCGGGGGGCAGTTGGTCCATTCGCACCCCGCATGGGTGGGTGCGGCGCTGGCATTTTGCGCCGGCACGTTCCTGTGCATTGCCTGCGCCGACTTGTTGCCGGAACTGCAATTCCACTCTCACGACCGCGTGAAACTCTCGCTCGCCTTGTTGGCCGGCATCGCCGTGGCCTTGCTCATTGTCCGCTTTGATCATGACAGCCCCAAGCGCGCCCCCGCCGCAAAGCTGCCGGTTTTCCCCCGTGGAAGTGCTTGCTTGCCAACGCCACCTGCCCAACCTTCGGCCCGACATGAAATTTGCTGATTATCTATCCGCTGAATGGCGGGCTTCCCTGGGGTGCACCGAGCCGGCAGCCATCGCGTATGCCGCAGCCATCGCGGCGAGCCACCAGCATGGCGAGGTGAGGTTGGTGCGCCTGGTTTGTGACGCGCGCACCTATAAGAACTGCCATTCCGTGGGGATTCCCAATTCGGAGCGGCGCACCGGCTTGCTCTGGACTCTGGCCATCGGCGCGCACCTGGCGGATCATTCGCTGGGGCTGCGCTGCTTTGAGCAGACCGATGCCCGGGCCTTGCAGGCTGCCGGGCACCTGGTCCAACAACACGGAATTCATGTGGAAGTGGCCCCGGGGGAAACCGCCCTGTTCATTGATGTCACGGTGGTTAGGGAATCGGGCACCGCCCGGGTGGTGGTCACCCGCGAGCATACCCATGTCTCGCGCATCGAGGTGGATGGCCGCCAGATTGGCGGAGTGGCAAACGGCACCCTGGACACGGCGGCGCAGTCTGTTAGAGACACCCTCGCGGCGATGAGCGTTGCGGAGTTGCTGGATCTGGCCGGCAGTCTTGAGGCGGGGGACCGGGCGCTGCTGCAGGAGGGGGCGGAATTGAACATCGCCATGGCGCGGCACGGGCTGGGGTTGTTTCCCGCGGGTTTCATCGCTGTGGATGAGCGCAAATCACCGGCCAACCTGAGCCGCCTGGTGGCGGCCGGCGTTTTCGGGCGGATGTCCGGCGAGCCATTTACCGTCATGTCACTGGCCGGGTCCGGCAACAAGGGCATCACGGTGGCCGTGCCCTTGACGCTTTATGGCCGCGACATGCGCATGCCCGCGAAACGCATCGATGAGGCACTGGCATTGGCGTGCCTGCTTACCTCCGCCACGACCTGGCACTTGGGCACGCTTTCCGCGCTTTGTGGTGCAGCCATTGCCGGCGGAATTGGCATCGCGGCGGGCGTGGTGCACCTGCATGGTGGCAGTCTCAACCAAATCAGCCTGGCCATTGGCACGATGGTGGGCAATTTGGCTGGTATGATTTGCGATGGTGCCAAGATCGGCTGTGCGATGAAGACCATGACGGGCGTGGACGCGGCGTTCCGCGCGGCGAATCTTGCCCTCCTCGGCATGGGGATACCGGTTACCGATGGAATCGTCGGTGCCGATGCTGAAACATCCTTGCTCAATCTCGGGCGGCTGGCCCGCTACGGCATGGCCACGGTGGATTCGGAGATTCTCACCATCATGCAGGACAAGTTGAAAAGCCGCTAGATCAGCGCCCAACGCAGCCGGCACTTGCCCGGTGCCGCGGAAATCGCCGGCAGGCGGCCCGATACGGTTTACTTAGCACCCTTGGTGGTTTGAGTCGAGGCTCCGGGCAAGATGCCCGGGCCACCTGTGGCGCGGGCATCCTGCCCGCCGCCTCTGCCTGTCTCGTCCCTGTCTCGTCTTAAGTAAACTGTATTGGGCGAAGCGGCCAGTCCCCGGCCCCGGATAGACCCGCATGCCGGCCAACTGGAACCTGACCACGCCCGGATGCGTGGCGGCGCGGCGCGCACCACATCCGGGCGGCTTGTCACCACGGAATGGGCGGACTTCAATGAATCTGCCTCAATCAGGTCATGGAATGACTTGCCCGGGGTGGGGGATTCTGTAGGCTGGCAGCGGCGCCTGCACCCGGCAGGCCCTGCTTGAACCAACTGCCATTGCCATGCCCGAGTCCCTGCGCGCCGCTATCCGAGATGTTGTCGATTTTCCCCAACCGGGAATCGTGTTCAAAGATATCACGCCGATTCTAGCCGATGGCAAATTGTTCGGCAAGTCCATCAGCCTGCTCTGCGACACGCTCGGCGGCGCCAAAATTGACAAGGTGGTGGGCATCGATGCGCGGGGCTTTATTTTTGCCAGCGCGGTGGCCGACCGGCTCGGGGTCGGTTTTGTGCCGGTGCGCAAGAAAGGCAAGTTGCCATGGAAGACCCGCCAGACCCCCTACGCGCTGGAATACGGCGAGGCGGTAGTGGAAATCCATGAGGACGCGCTGCAACCCGGCGAGGTGGTGTTGCTGGTGGATGATCTGCTGGCCACCGGCGGCACCGCCGCCGCCGCCGTCAAATTGATCGAGGAACTCGGGGCCAACCTCATCGGCATCTCATTTCTCATCGAGCTGGCCTTTCTGGGCGGCCGCGCCAAACTGGCCCCTCATCCCGTTCACGCAATCCTCACTTACTAACACCCATCATGTCCTGGCAGGCCTACCAACAACAACTCCTCCGCTACCCGCAACTCGGGTTGTCTCTCGATCTATCACTTATGGGAATGCCCCCCGGCCACAGCTCCGCCCTGGAGCCGCAGATTGCCAAGGCGTTTGCCGATATGGCGGCGCTGGAAGCCGGCGCCATCGCCAATCCGGATGAAGGGCGCAGGGTCGGCCACTATTGGCTGCGCAATCCCGCGCTGGCGCCCACGCCCGAGCTCGAGGCGGCCATCCGCGAACCGCTGGCAGCGCTCAAGGCCTTTGCACAGGCGGTGCTAACCGGCTCGATCACCGCTCCCTCGGGCGCAGCCTTTGAGCAGGTGCTGCTCATCGGCATCGGCGGGTCGGCGCTGGGCCCGCAATTGCTGGCCGATGCGCTGGGCCAGCAGGCGCAGTTGCCGCTGTATTTCTTCGACAACACCGATCCGGCCGGCATCGACTGCGTGCTCGCCCGCCTCGCCACAACCGGCCTCGCCAAAACCTTGGTGCTCGTCATTTCCAAATCCGGGGGCACCCCCGAAACCCGCAATGGCATGCTCGAGGCGCAGGCCGCCTACACCGCCGCCGGCCTCGAGTTCGGGCCCCACGCCGTGGCGGTCACCGGCTGCGGCTCCCAGCTCGATCACTTTGCCTGCGAGCACCGCTTTATCGCCCGCTTCCCCATGCAAGATTGGATCGGCGGCCGCACCTCGGTGCTCTCCACCGTCGGGCTGGTGCCCGCCGCGCTGTTAGGGATCGATGTCGACGGCTTGCTCGCCGGTGCCGCGGCGATGGACGCGGCAACCCGCCAGCCCGCGGTTTCTAACAACCCGGCGATGCGGCTCGCCTTGGCCTGGCATGCCGCCGGCAACGGGCGTGGTGAGAAGGACATGGTGGTCCTGCCCTACAAGGATTCGCTGGTGTTGTTTTCGAAATACTTGCAACAACTCGTCATGGAGTCGCTCGGCAAGGAGCGCGATCTGGATGGCAAGCTGGTGCACCAGGGCATTGCCGTCTATGGCAACAAGGGGTCCACCGACCAACATGCCTACGTCCAACAACTCCGCGATGGCGTGAACAATTTCTTTGTCACCTTCATCGAGGTGCGCACGGGGCGGGCTGGTGCCAGCATCGAAGTGGAGCCCGGATTTACCAGCGGCGATTACCTGCAAGGGTTTTTCCGCGGCACCCGCAAGGCCCTGCACGAATCCGGCCGCCTCTCCCTTACCCTCTCAATCCCGGAGGTCAGCCCGTTTCATCTCGGCCTGCTCATCGCCTTGTTCGAGCGGGCGGTGTCGTTCTATGCCTCGCTGGTCAATATCAACCCCTACCACCAACCGGGCGTAGAGGCCGGCAAAAAGGCCGCCGGCATCTTCCTCACGCTGCTGGCCAACGTCCGCGCCCAGCTCGCCGCCACGCCTCAAGCCGCCGCGCCGATTGCCGCCACCCTCGGCGCCGATGCCGAGGATGTCTATCATTGCCTCAGCCACCTCGCCGCCAACGGGGCCGCCCTGACATGTGAGGGCGCCTCCCCGGCGGATGACACCTTTTGGCTGGCCGGGCAGGTGTAATGCCACAATTATAATGCCAGGCATTATGCAGTTGACAGTGGCGGGCGGGCCGGGCTGGGCGCGGCCCGCCTGAATCACACGGCCAAGCTGGCCGTGGCCGCCTTGGTGGGGGAGTGCGGCGAAGAACCCAGGCGACCCGGGGGCAAATTCGGGTTGCCGTGGCAGCTGAATCCGGCTTGTCTGGCGCATGCGAATCCACCGCCCATGGCTCAAGTATTGGCTGCCGCCACTGATCTGGATGGTGGTGATTTTCTCCGCGTCGGGCGACGTTGCGTCGGCGCACCATTCGTCACGCCTGTTTGAACCGCTGATGCACTGGCTGTTTCCCGGGTTGGCCCAGGCCCGCATCGAGGCCCTTCATTTCGGGTTGCGCAAGTGCGCGCACCTCGCGGAATTCGGCTTGCTCGCCATGTTGTTGTGGCAGGCGCTCTGCCACGCCACCCGCAGCGGGACGCGCCAGTGGCATTGGCCGCACGCCGGGTGGGCCTTGTTGCTGGTGGCCCTCTACGCGGCGAGCGACGAAATCCATCAGGCGTTTGTGCCCGGGCGCAGCGGCCAGGTCAGCGACGTCATCGTTGACAGCATCGGCGGCGCCATCGGGCTGGGCGTGCTGTGGCTGGCGGGCAAATGGGGCAAACGCTGGTAGCCGCCGGCGTGGTCGGCGGAGAGGCGCGGACTGATGCATTGGCGGGGCGTGCTGCGATTTGGCAAATTGAGTGTTGCCCGGGGCGGCGGATTAGTCTGCAATCCGAGGCGTGCGTTACGAACCCATCGATCCCCAGTTGTTCATTCGCAATCGCGCCCGGCTGCGCAGCTTGCTCAAACCCAATAGCATGGTCATTCTGCGGGCCAACGACATTTTCCCGACCAATGCCGATGGCACGATGTCGTTCAAGCAAAACGCCGACTTGTTCTATCTGACAGGAGTGGACCAGGAAGACACCGTGCTGGTGATGATGCCGGACGCGGTGGACCCGAAAGACCGCGAGTTGCTCTTCGTCAAGGAAACCAACGAGTTGATCGCCATCTGGGAAGGCGACAAGCTGACCAAGGCGGCAGCCCGCGCCACCAGCGGGATTGAACGGGTGGAGTGGAGCTCGACGTTCGATAGCATGCTGCACCGGTTGGTGCCGCAGGCCGACCATGTCTATTTAATCACCAATGAACACCTGCGGGCCAGCGTGGCGGTGGAGACGGCCAATGCCCGGCTGGTCAAGGAATGCCAGCGCCGCTACCCGTTGCATCGCTACGAACGGCTGGCCCAGCTGATGAACCGCCTGCGCATCATCAAGGACCCGGTGGAAATCGGCATCATCCAACAAGCATGCGATATCACCGAAGCCGGCTTCCGCCGCGTGCTCGGCTTTATCCGGCCCGGCGTCGGCGAGTGGGAAATCGAGGCGGAGTTCATTCATGAATTCATCCGCCGCGGGTCGCGCGGCTTCGCCTACGGCCCGATCATCGGCTCGGGCCACAACGCCTGCGTGCTGCACTACGTCGATAACGACAAGCTCTGCGCCGCGGGCGAAATGGTGCTCATGGATGTGGCCGCCGAGTATGCTGGCTGGAACTCCGACCTGACCCGCACGGTGCCGGTCAACGGCCGCTTCACCCCGCGCCAACGCCAGGTCTACGACGCGGTGCTGCGGGTGCTGCGCGGTGCCAATGAGATCCTGCGCCCCGGCCTGCGCCCGGCCGATTACCAACAACAAACCGTGGCCATGATGGAACGCGAGTTGATCGGACTCGGCCTGATCGATGCCACCGCCGCCAAGGCCCAGGGGCCGGACAAGCCGTTGGTCAAAAAGTATTTCATGCATGGCACCTCGCACCACCTCGGGCTGGACGTGCATGACGTGTTTCCGCCGCACGAGCCGTTTGCCGTGGGCATGGTCTTCACCATCGAGCCGGGCATCTATATCCGCGAGGAAGGCCTCGCCGTGCGCTTGGAAAACGATGTGCTCATCGGCACCGACGCCAACTTTGACCTGATGGGCAACATCCCTATCGAAGCCGACGAAATCGAGGCCCTCATGGCCAAACAACAGCATTAATCCAGCAAATCAATGAGTGGAAAGCAAACCGGTATTGTGTTGGGCTCGGGCCTCGGCCTGTTAGCGGAAGCAGTGGAAGTCGAGCGGGAAGTCGCGTTTGCCGATGCCGGCTTGCCGGTCTCGACGGTGCCCGGACACGCCGGGCGCTTTGTGTTTGGCAAGCTCGGCGGCGCCGCGGTGGTGCTCATGCAAGGCCGCGTGCACCTCTACGAAGGGTACTCGCCGCAGCAGGTGACCGCCGGCGTGCGCTGGCTGGCGGCAAACGGCGTGAGCCAAATCATTCTAACAAACGCGGCCGGCTCGCTCAACCCGCACTTTGCGCCCGGCAGTTGGATGTTGCTGACCGATCATCTCAATCTGACGTCCGCCTCGCCGTTGCTAGGGCCGGAGTTCGTCGATCTAACGGCCGCGTACGACCCGCGCTGGCGCGCCGGCATCCGCGCCGTGGCGGCGGCCCAGGGAATAGAATTGCACGAAGGTGTGTATGCCGGCGTGCGCGGCCCGCACTATGAAACCCCGGCGGAAATCCGCATGCTGCGCCGCCTGGGGGTGGATGCGGTGGGCATGAGCACCGTGTTGGAAACCATTCAGGCCCGCGCCCTCGGCCTGCGGGTGGCCGGGTTTTCCTGCATCACCAATTGGGCGGCGGGCATCGCGCCCAGCGCGCTGGACCACCACGAGGTGCTCGCGGTCAGCCGGCACGCCGCGCAGGCGATGGTGCGTTTGCTCTTGGCCTGCGGCGACTGGTCCCCGGACGCGGGTTGAAGCTGTGAGCCAGCGGACTGGCGGGGGTGGATCGGGGGTGCTGCCGCACTTTTCCCGCAAAATTGTTTTTGGCGGAGGCGGATCCTGTGTTATCCTAGGGGTTCATGGGCTGGCGTCCCGGTGCAGGCCGCGAGTCCGTCCGCAGCGGCGGCGCCATCCGCGTCAGCCCGACCTGATTATCCCAACCTACAACGCCCCCCCCCCAATGAACGATCCACATAACGAATTGACCACCAACGCCGGCGCACCCGTCGTCGACAATCAGAACATCATGACGGCAGGTCCGCGCGGGCCCGCGCTGCTTCAGGACATCTGGTTTCTGGAAAAACTCGCCCATTTTGACCGGGAGGTCATTCCCGAGCGGCGCATGCACGCCAAGGGCTCGGGCGCCTATGGCACGTTTACCGTCACCCACGACATCAGCAAGTACACCAAGGCCAAGTTGTTTGCCGCCGTCGGCAAGAAGACCGACTTGTTCGTGCGCTTCTCCACGGTGGCCGGCGAGCGCGGCGCGGCGGATGCCGAGCGCGATATCCGCGGCTTCGCCATGAAGTTCTACACCGAGCAAGGGAATTGGGACCTCGTCGGCAACAACACGCCGGTGTTTTTCTTGCGCGACCCGCTCAAGTTCCCCGACCTCAACCACGCGGTGAAGCGCGACCCGCGGACCAATCTGCGCAGCGCGCGCAACAACTGGGACTTTTGGACCTCGCTGCCCGAGGCGCTGCACCAGATCACCATCACCATGAGTGAGCGCGGCATCCCCGCTTCGTACCGCCACATGCACGGCTTTGGCAGCCACACCTTCAGCTTCATCAACGCCGCCAACGAGCGCTTTTGGGTCAAGTTCCACCTGATCTGTCAGCAGGGGATCAAGAACCTGAGCGATGCCGAGGCCGAGGCCCTGATCGGCAAGTGCCGCGAGAGCCATCAGCGCGACCTCTACGACAGCATCGCGAAGGGCGACTTCCCGCGCTGGAAGCTGTCGATTCAGGTGATGCCCGAGCAGGATGCCGCGAAGTGCCCGTACAACCCCTTTGATCTAACCAAGGTCTGGCTGCACAAGGACTATCCACTCATCGAGGTGGGCGTGATGGAACTCACCCGCAATCCGGACAACTACTTCGCCGAGGTCGAACAGGCGGCCTTCAACCCCGCCAACGTGGTGCCCGGCATCGGCTTCTCACCCGACAAAATGCTGCAAGGGCGCTTGTTCTCCTACGGCGACGCCCAGCGCTATCGTCTCGGCGTCAACCACCACCTGATCCCGGTCAATGCGGCCCGCTGCCCGGTCCACAGTTACCACCGCGACGGCGCGATGCGGGTGGACGGCAACCACGGCAGCACGCTGGGCTACGAGCCTAACAGTTACAACGAATGGCAGCAACAGGCGGACTTTGCCGAGCCGCCGCTGAGCCTCGAGGGGGCCGCGGCGCATTGGAACCACCGGGACGACGCGGACTATTACACACAGCCCGGGTTGCTGTTTCGGTTGATGACGCCAGCGCAGCAGCAAGTGCTCTTCGACAACACCGCGCGCGCCATGGGCGATGCGCCCGAGGCAATCAAAATCCGCCACATCGGCAACTGCCTGCAGGCCGACCCGGCCTACGGCCAGGGCGTGGCCCAGTCCCTGGGAATCGCGCTGAGCCAAGTGCCGACTTCCTGACCTCGGCTTTGAATTGACGCGGAATTGACCGACCAAGCCGGAAAATGACATGGCACTCTTCCTGCCGACAAGCGTTGGGGTATGACGGCATGGAACCACCACGGATTACGCGGACTTCGGCGTGAGCTCAGTCGAACGATTACGCGGATTGAGACAAAGACGCAAGACGCAAGAGAAGAGCAGATGCAGAAGCGCTGCGCTCTCTACTCTAGTCTTGGGTCTTGTCGTCTTGGGTCTTGTCGTCTGAGGCGAAGCCTTGCTAGGGCTTGGGGGCTTGCCAAGTGGGAAACTCGGCTTGCAGTTGGCGCCGGTATTTGTCGGCGCCGGTGGCGTCGGATTGGGCGACGAGAATGGCGATGAGTTTGTGGAGGGCGAGCGGCTTGAGGTCTTTGTCGTCGTGGAATTCCACGACGATGGTGTATTCGGCGGCCGCGCCGGCGGGGTCGTCGGCGAGCAATTTGAGATCGCCGGAGAGGATGCGCAGGCCGGCGTTGGTGCGGCCTTGGGGGCGCAGGGCCAGGGCTTCATCGGTGGTGCTGCGGGCTTCGGTGGGGCGCTTGAGGGCGAGCAGGGCGCGGCCGCGATCGAGCAGGCCATCGGCCTTCCAGACGGGATTATCCTCGACGGCGAGGACGTTGGCGGTGGCCTCGAGGGCACCTTGGGCATCGCCGGTTTCGAGGCGGGCCTTGGCGAGGTAGCGCCAGACTTCCTTGGGGGTTTCGCGGGGTTCTTGCGGGGTGGCGACCAAGGCGAGGAAGCGTGCGGCGGCAGCGAAGTCGTCGGCATTGTATTTTTGCATGCCGGCCCATTGCAGGACTTGCTCGGGAATGTCGGTGTCGTACTTATCCTGGATGGCGCGCTCGATTTCGCTGGCGAGCTGGCCCGCGTCCTGCGCGGCGAAATACCCCAGCGTGAGGAGCAGCCCGGCGTGTTTGGCGTAGGTGTCCGGGCACAGGCTGCGGGCCTTTTCCAGATAGGTGATGGCCTCCTTGGCGGCGTTGGTTTTGGTGAGGCCCTGGCCGATCCAGAAGTTGGCTTCGGCCTGGAGTTTGGGGCTGAGGTCGGTGACGTGTTCGAGCAAGCCGCGGTAGCGCGCGATCATGTCCTGGAGGTTGCCTTCGCTGCGGCGCATGCGGGCGCTTTCCAGCCAGGCGAACGAGCTGAGGGTCGGTGGCGTGCCCGCGGCGGTGAGGCGGTCGAAGTCCTTGATCGCCTTGGCCGGCTCGGCGTTGGAGGCATGGGCGCTGGCACGTTTGGCAACCGCCGAGGTCAGCCGCGGGTCGTCGGGATACTTGCTGATGAATTCGCTGAGCGAGCGAATGGCTCCTTGCAAATCGCCGGCTTCGGCCAGGCACCAACCGCGCTGATAGAGCAGGCCCGGCCGGTTTTTCTCGCTGACCCTGGCGGCATTGATTTCGCTGTAGAGTTTGGCGGCGGCGGCCAGGTCTTTGTTAGTAAAGAGGGTTTCCGCCTTCATCAGCATGGCGGTGTGGATGCGCGGGTCATCGGGCCGGGTCTTGCGATAGAGTTCGAGGAAGGCATCGACCTGATCGGGTAGATGGCGGCCCTCGATCTGGAAGAAGCACAGCAACCGGTAGTAGGACGCTTGGAACGCGAGGTCATGCTCCGGGGCCACCAGGCGCTCGACTTCGCGGAAATAGCTCAGGGCATCGGTGGGCTTTTTCAGGCGCAGATAGGACCGGGCCACCAGCATCAGCCGGGTGGCTTCCTTGTCGCCTTCGGCCTTGAGTTCGAGGTCGCGGAAAACGGCGATGACTTTGGCGTAGTCCTGGTTGGCGAAGTGGTTGGCCATCAGCGCGGTCTGGGCATCCAGGCGAAAACTTTCCATGCCCGGGGTGGTCATCACCAGCGCCAGGAATTTTTCGGCGACGGCCGGCTGCTCGAGTTTGCTCGCGCTCAGGGCGGCGTGCAGCGCCGCCTCGCCACGCAATTTGATTTGGCACGGGCTGGCGACGATTTGTTCGTAGAGGGCGAGGGCGTCGGCGGTTTTGCCAGCTTTGGCGGCGAGGTGGCCGAGGGCGAGTTTTGCTTGTGGCGCAAACAACACCCCGGCCGGATCGTCGAGCACCGCTTGGAGGGCGCGGGTCGCTTCGAGGTCCTGGCCGAGCAGGCGGTAGCAGGTGCCGGCAAAGTAATTGCCGCGTGCCCGGTCGTCGGGCTTGGCGGCGTTTTTGGCAAAGCGCTCGAAGAGCGGCGCGGCCAGGTTGTATTCGGTTTTGTTGTAGTGGTCGGCGGCGAGGGTGTAGGCGGCGGCGGCGGCCCATTTGCCTTTGCCGTAGCGGTTGAGCAGGGTGTGGAAACAACGTTTGCCCTCGTCGATCTGGCCGCCTTGATAGTAGCTGTTGCCCAGATACCACCACGCCATTTCGGCGTTCGGGTGGTTGGGGAATTCGTTCAGATAGCTGGTGAAAATCGCCGCGGTGCGTTCGTAGCCGGCCCGCCGGTTGTCCAGATCGGTGCTGCTTTGGGCGGCATCGTAGAGGTTTTTGCCACGGTCAAACAAATCCATCGCCGGCTCCGGCTGCAGGCTCGGATCGGCCTCGGCGGCACGCGGGGCCTGCGCCGCCGCGGCACCGCAGGCGAGGACCAGGATGGTTAGAATGCGTTTCACGGGTGCGGGGCAAGGGGCCTGACGGGGCAGTTGGCCATGACGATTACTTGGCGGGTTCGGGGCGTTGGGTGGCAAAGGAAATGTTCCAAATGCCGGCTTTCTGGCAGGTGTCGATCACTTCCACGATCCGTTGGTAATTCACATTGCCATCGCCGCGAATGCGCACCGGCTGGTTCTTGAATTGTTTCGACACCGCGGCGAGTTTCTCGCGCAACTGGCTCAGATCGACCATGCTGCCTTCGACTTTGATCGAGCCGTCGGCGAGGATGTTGATGATGATTTCGCCGGGCGCGCGGTTTTTCTGGACGCCCTCCTCGGCGGTGGGAACCGCCACCGAGAGCTCGGTCTCGGAACGGGTGTATTGCCACGTGACAATGAAGAAAATCAGCAGCAGAAACACGATGTCGATCATCGGCGCCAGTTGCATCGACGCCGGTTCGGGCTCGCGGTTGGAAAATTTCATGGCGCTGGCAGGTTGGTTAGATCCCGTGGATGTCCGGCCGTTCGGCGTGCGGCGCTGCCGCGATGTGCAGCGCATAGTCCTCGCGGCTGCGCTGGGCGGGGGTGTAGGCAGCAGGGGATTGGCGTTCGACTTGGGCGTGCAACAAGGCCATCAAGTGGGTGGCGGCGGCTTCCAGTTCGGCGATGTATTTTTGCACCCGGCCGCGGAACAACGAGTAGAACACCAGCGCGGGAATGCCAATCATCAGGCCGGCCGCAGTGGTGATCAGGGCTTCGGCGACGCCGGAGGCCAACCCCATTTGATGGACCCCATGGGAGTCGCCGGCAGAGATCATGACGAAGGATTTGATCATCCCTAACACGGTGCCGAGCAGCCCGACCATCGGGGCGATCGAGCCGATGTCGGCGAGGTAGGTGATCCGCGAGCTGAGCAAGCCGGCTTGGCGGGACCCTTCAGCTTCCGCCACTTCGCGCACATCGGCGAACGAGGCGATCGGGTTTTTGGTGAAGAAATCCAGCATCTTCTGGGTGATGCGCGCCATGCATTCGTTCTGGCGGTGGCTGTAGGCGATGAGGCCGAGGTAGTCGCGCTTGCGCAGCATCGATTCGGCGGCATTCATGAAGCGGTCGGAGACGACGGCGTTGCGGCGGATGGTGAGCAGATAGAGCAAAATCAGCACCACGCCGATGACCGACAGCAGGGCGAGCGGATACATCATGATCCCGCCTGCCGCGACGATGTTGAGAAAGTCGGTTTGTTCGGTGGTCACCGCCGCAGCGGCGGCAGCGGCGGGTGCGGCAGCGGCGGGTGCGGCAGCGGCGGCGGGTGCGGTGGCTGCGGCGGCAGTCACGGCGAGGCTGGTGAGGATGGCGAGGATGCTCCCCGCCGCAGGCAATTGGCGGCAATTCATGTGGTTCGGTGGCAGCAGGGTAGCGTACTGCCACCCCAACGCAAGCCCAGGCTTCGGCTGGCACCCCTCCGGCACGGAAAAATCCGCCAAGGGGCGCAAATTTTTCAAGTTGGATTTGTTGTCGGCTGGGGTATTACTTGGTGGCGCGAGGCGCACGCCATGCCCGATTCCGATTTCACAGCCAAGCTGCGCGAGGTGCCGCACCAGCCTGGGGTGTACCTGATGAAGGACCGCCTGGGGGCGATCATCTACGTTGGCAAGGCGCGGGATTTGCGCAAGCGGCTGGGCACGTATTTCATGGCATCGGGCAAGGCGCGGGCGGATTTGAAGACGCGGGCGCTGCTTGATTCGGTGCATGATTTTGAGATTCACGTGGTTCGCAACGAAGAGGAATCGCTGTTGCTGGAGGGCAAGCTGATCAAGGATTACCGACCGCGCTACAATCTGGCGTTTCGCGACGACAAGCGCTTCCTGCTGGTGAAAATCCGCCTCGCCGACCCCTGGCCGCGCTTCGGCATGACCCGCATGAAAAAAGACGACGGGTCGCGCTATTTCGGGCCGTTTCCGCATTCCAGCGCGCTGCGTGAGACCCTCTCGTGGCTCAATCACAAATTCGGGTTCCGTGTCTGCCGGCCGCTGGCGCCCGGCGAGTCCGACTACCGCCATTGCAATGCCGACGTCATCCGCAATTGTTCCGCGCCGTGCATCGGGCGCATCGGGCGCGACGCGTATGTGGCCCGCATCGACGAGGCGTGCCGGATTCTGGAAGGCAAAGGCAGGCGCGAGTTGTTCGACACGCTGCGCGGCGAGATGGCGCAGGCGGCCGCGCAACTCGACTTCGAGCGCGCCGCCACCTTGCGCGACATCCTGCGCAACCTCGAAAAAACCCTCAGCCCAACCCGCCAGTTCAGCCGCGGCCGCGGCCTGCCCAGCACCGTGCGGCCCACCGCCGACCTGGCCGAACTCGGCGAATTGCTGCATCTCGCCGGACCGCCGCGGGTGATGGAATGTTTCGATATCTCCAATGTTTCCTCCAACCACATCGTCGCCTCAATGGTGCGCTTCACCGATGGCCGGCCCGACAATCAAAACTACCGCCGCTACCGCATCCGCAGCGTGGCCGGGCAGGACGATTTCGCCTCGATGGCGGAAGTGATCCGCCGCCGCTACTCACGCATCCTGCTGGAAAATGCCAGCGCCGACCCGGATGCCGCGCTCACCCAGGAGGAGGTGATGGAATCCCAGCGCCGCCTGGCGCGCGAGGGGCGGGCGCGCATCGTGTTGCCGGATCTGGTGATTGTGGATGGTGGCAAGGGCCAACTCGGCATGGCCGTTAGAGAACTCAACGCCCTCGGCCTGCACGACCTTCCCGTCATCGGGTTGGCCAAGCAGCATGAGGAGATTTTCATCCCCGGCCACAGCCAATCGCTGCGCATCCCGCATGACCGCGGCGCCCTCAAGCTGCTCCAGCGCATCCGCGATGAGGCCCACCGCTTCGCCAACGATTACAACGCGCTGCTCTATCGCCGCCGCATGCATGAGAGCTTGTTGGACGATTGCCCCGGCATGTCGCCCAAACGCAAACAATTGTTGTTGGAAAAATTCGGCAGCGTGGCACGGCTCAAACTCGCCAAGGCGGCCGACCTCG
The DNA here is from genome assembly GCA_903934285.1 of Akkermansiaceae bacterium. Lineage (GTDB taxonomy): Bacteria > Verrucomicrobiota > Verrucomicrobiia > Verrucomicrobiales > Akkermansiaceae > Luteolibacter. The sequence continues at coordinate 74,531 of CAIZNN010000102.1, forward strand.
CCGCGCTGCCCGGCATTTCCGCGAAATCCGCCGCGGCGATTCTGGAGTTTTTGCAGCGATAGTAGCCGTGGTTAAAACTCGCAGTTGCCCGGAGTCCTGGCAAACGGGATGACGTCGCGGATGTTGGTCATGCCGGTGACAAACATCAACATGCGCTCAAAACCCATGCCGAAACCCGCGTGCGGCACGCTGCCGTATTTGCGCAAATCCGCATACCAGCCGTACGCCTGCGGGTCGAGACCGTGCCTGGCAAAATTGCCTAACAACACATCCAGGCGTTCCTCGCGCTGGCTGCCGCCGACGATTTCGCCGATGCCGGGCACCAGCACGTCCATCGCGGTGACTGTGGCGTTGTCGTCGTTGAGGCGCATGTAGAATGGTTTGATTTCCTTGGGATAGTTGAAGACGGTGACCGGTTTTTTGCAATGTTCCTCGGTGAGCCAGCGTTCGTGTTCGGATTGCAGGTTGAGGCCGTAGGCCACCGGGTACTCGAAGGACCTGCCGCTGGCTTCGAGCAATCGCACCGCCTCGCTGTAGCTGATGCGCTCAAACGGCCGGCTCGCCACAAACTCGAGCCGCTCGCGCAAGCCCTTGTCGACGAATTTCTCAAACACCGCCAGATCCCCCTCGTGGTTCTCCAGCGCCTCCTGCACCAGGAATTTCACCAGCGCCTCGGCCAGGTCCATATCGCCGGCCAGATCGCAGAACGCCACTTCCGGTTCGATCATCCAGAACTCCGCGGCATGCCGCGAGGTGTTGGAATTTTCCGCGCGGAAGGTCGGGCCGAAGGTGTATATGTTAGACAGGGCGCAGGCGAAGGTTTCCCCCTCGAGCTGGCCGCTGACGGTCAGATAGGCGCGCTTGCCGAAAAAATCCTCGCTGTCGCGCGCGAGCTTGTCGTCGGCCAGGGTGGTCACGCGGAACATCTCGCCGGCGCCCTCGCAATCGCTGGCGGTGATGATCGGGGTGTGGACGCAGATGAAATCGCGTTGCTGGAAGAAGCGGTGGACGGCGAAGGCGAGGCGGCTGCGCATCCGGAACACCGCGCCGTAGAGATTGGTGCGCGGCCGCAGGTGGGCGATGGAGCGCAGGAATTCGGCGCTGTGGCCCTTTTTCTGCAACGGATAGTCATCGGGCGCCTCGCCGATCAATTTGAGCGCAGTCGCCTGCATTTCCCAGCGTTGGCCGGCGGCGGGCGAGGGGATGAGTTTGCCGCGGATCTCCACCGCAGCGCCGGTGCTCATTTTGGCAATCGCCTCGTAGCCGGGGATGGCGGCATCGGCGACGATTTGGAGGTTGCCGAGGCAGCTGCCATCATTGAGTTCGATGAAGGAAAACGCCTTGGAATCCCGGCGGGTCCGGATCCAACCGGCCACCTGGAGATCTTCACAGGGTTCATCGCGTTGCAGGACATGCTTGAGGAGGGTGCGCATGGCCGCGAGTAGAACAAGTCCGCCCCGACTTGTCAAAGCGCAGTGCAAATGGCCGTGGTGCCCGGGGGGGAGGCGGGACCTGGGGGGAGGCGGGGTCTTGGGGGGGGGCGGGGTCTTGGGGGGGGGCGGGGCCTTGGGGGGGGCGGGGCGATTGGGGGCCGGGGCGGGGCGATTGGGGGCCGGGGCGCCTGGCTTGGTCAGCCTCTGTGCGTGCAATCGCGAATTGCTCGCTGAGTTGGCCACCTGCCGCGGTCAATTACATAATGGCGGGCATTATCGTGGCATCTGCGGAGTTGGCCGCCTGCCGCTGTCCCCTACAGAATGGCTGGCATTATAGTGGCGTCTGCGGAGTTGGCCGCCTGCCAGCTGTCAACTACATAATGGCTGGCATTA
>CAIZNN010000103.1 GCA_903934285.1 Akkermansiaceae bacterium
CGTCTAGTTGTCGGCCTTGCCGGTTTGCAGCGCCCACAGGAAGCGGCTTTTCGAGTAATACTCCTGGGGCGCGTCAAGGGTCAGCGTCCCCTCCTGGCACGGGTATGGCACGCGGGGCAGCAGGGTGATTTTCGGCGGGGCCTTCAATGCCGAGGAGTTCACACTGGCGGCGGACGTGCTTGGCGAGTCGGTCGTAGCGCAGGAGGGAAGCATCATCGCCCAGCACAGCCAGGGCAGCCATCGTTTCGCGGTTTGCATAAATTTCGTTGTTGTGCCCCCATTCAATCGTCTTGGCGCGCCAGGTGAAATACGCGGCCACGCCATTGAAGAAGGCGGTGATGCAGGTCGGGATCATGGCAGGGCGGGAGGCGGTAGTGGCGCCGCCACGGCGCTTTTGGGCAGGTGGGTGGCCAGGTAATCATCGCTGGCCGTTTTGATCGCCTGTTGTGCCGCGGCGGTGGCGGTGGCCGCCAGCGCCGCGGTGAAGTCCTTGTCGGGCACCACCGTCTTGTTGAGCTTCGCGCCGGTGACCGGGTCGAAGGTGGTGGAGGTTTGGCAGCCGGTGAGTGCCAGCGCGCAGACGCCGGTGATGATAACTAACATAACAATGGCAGTGCTTTTCATATTGGTTGATTGGTCAATGGTCATGGGTCATGGGTGAAGAGGGGGCCGCGCGGATTGCGTCTTTGCTCATGACTCATGACCCATGACTCATGACCCCCGAGATGGGTTACTTGATCCCCTTGGCCTTGAGCGCGCTGCGCAGCAGGGCGTAGAGTCCGCCGATGAGGGTCACCGCGGTGATCGCCCACGGCGCATCGATGGTTTGCATGTAGCCGAGGCCGCCGGCCAGCGCGGCCGCGCCGAGCGCCAGCCAGAATTCGGTTGTCTTGTATCCGGGGGTGATGGGATTCATTGGATTGTGGATTGTGGATTGCAGATTGTGGATTGTGGATTGGAGAGGTGCTTCGCTCTTCTTCTCTTCGTTTAGGATTTCGTGCTTGGGATTTAGTGCTTGGTTATTCGCCCCGCTCATACGCCAGCGTGCCGGCCGCGGACACCTTGTAATACTTGGCCGCGCCGAAGGTGTTCTTGATGTGGCGGAGCAGTTCGAGGTCCAACAGCATTTCCAGCGCTTCCTCCACTTCGGGAAGGGTGCAGGCCATCTCGCGCCGCACCCCGAGCTGCACCGAGGGGGCGTTGTAGCTCAGTGCCGCGCGCTCGGCCAGGTAGCGCAGTACCAGCCGCCGGAGTTCTTCTTTTTGTGTTATGCTCATCTTGAAAATCTAAGGTTTGGCTCTTCGTCCGGGGTCTCACACCTGGCTCTTGCCGTCGATCACTCCCACCGCGTAGTTGAAGTCTCGCACCACCTGGCCGAGCCGCCCTTTTCCCGCTCGCCTGGGCCGGCTGATGCCAGGGCGCCACTCCGCATGTCAGCCCAGCGCTTTTTATTCCCTCACCGCGCATTCCCGGGCATCGTCCGCCGCGTCGACACCGCCGCTTTGCCGTGTC
>CAIZNN010000104.1 GCA_903934285.1 Akkermansiaceae bacterium
ACTGCCACTGCCACTGCCACTGCCACTGCCACTGCCACTGCCACTGCCACTGCCACTGCCACTGCCACTGCCACTGCCACTGCCACTGCCACTGCCACTGCCACTGCCACTGCCACTGCCACTGCCACTGCCACTGGTGCCGGGGTTGGCGGTGGCGCTGGTCTATTGGCCCAACGGGCCAACATCCCTCAGCCCAGCCCAACGGGCTGGGGCAGCCCAACGGGCTGGGGCAGCCCAACGGGCTGGGGCAGCCCAACGGGCTGGGGCAGCCCAACGGGCTGGCGCGCCATCTATCAGAATCCGCGGTTTTTCATTTCCCCGTCCGGGCTAACGCATGCCGGCGGCGATGTCGTCGGCGAGGCGGGCGAGCAACTTCGACTGGGCGGCGACCAGCGCCTGGTAGCCGTCGCTGGCGAGTTGTTCGCGGGCGACAAAGGTGCGCGACGCCTTGAGCCGGCGCTCGGGCAAGGCATAGACGCGCCACCCGGCTTCGATCACCGCGTAGCCGTCGGCACCGCCGTGCAACTGGCGGATATCGAGAGTGACTTGGCAGCCGATTTCCTCGTCGCGCGGCCACGGATAGGTGCGGACGTTGCCGGTGTGCAGGCGCCGGCCGAGATTGGCGGCGGTGACGCGGGCGATGGAAGCGGCCAGATCGCCGGCCCAGCGGTGGTCCTCAGCGACGGCCAGGCGGTTGGGGGCATCTTGCAAGACGAGGTTGGGGCGGTCGATATATTCGGCCAGCACGATGGGTCCGACGCCGATGCCGGGGCCGCCACCGGATGGCGAGGGGCCATCGGCGGTGAGCACGTAGAACGAGCGCGAGCCGGCACAACCGGTGAAGATCAAGGCGCACAGGGCAAGGGCAGTGGCTTTCAACATGGCAGGGATCAGGGTTTGCGGCGCGGGGCCCGCGGCACGGGGTTGCCGGAGGATTCCCGCCCCCACAACAACGAACTGGGCTTTTCATCAATCGTGGTGGAAAGCGATTTGATGGAGCGCAGCGAGCCGCGCAATTCATCCAAGGTGCGCAACAGGTCGCCTTGCATGGTGCCATCCGGACCCACGCTGGAAACCGTCTTCTGCAGATCGTCGAGCGTGGCGCGGAGGTCGGCAGGCAGCCCGCGGAATTCCGGATCATCCAACATTTTGCGCGCCGCCGCCGCGGTGGTGTTGATTTCATCCAACGTGCCACGGGCCGCCGCAATGGTGGTGGCGGCCTCCTCGGCCGCCTTGGCAATGGTGCCCATGGTGGCATCCAGCGGCAAGGCCTGGATCTTGTCGAGAATGGCCGTGAGCTTCATCTCGAGTTGCGCCAAGCCGGTCGACACCGTAGGCACCGCCGCATACTCGCCAACCTGGGTCAATTCGGCCGCCACCGCGTCCGGGTAATAGGCGAGGTCGACGTACAAGGTGCCAGTGATGAAACTTTCGGTTTTCAATGCCGCGCGCAATCCATGGTCCACCGCATAGGATAGGAATTTGGCGTCCGGCCCCTCCACCACGCCTTGCAACCGGCGGTGCAACAGCGCCGGATCGACCTCAACGAGCACTGGCACGCGCGAATCCTTGCCGGCCGGCAGATAGTCGAAGGAGATATTGGTGACGCGGCCGATCGGGATGCCGCGAAATTCGACCGGTGCGCCCTTGGTCAGGCCGCGCACCGATTGTTCGAAGAGCAGCAGGAATTTCAAGCTCGGGTTGAACAGCGAGTTTTTGGCGACATCCTCGTCCGCGTAGAGTCTGAAAATCATCTCATCGGGTGCGGGCTTGCCCGCTTCGAGGCCATCGGGGATGCCGAAGGACGCGCCGCCGGCCAACATCGCCTGAAACGACGGGGTGCGCACCTTGATGCCGGTGGCCCCGGCGCTGATATCGACGCCGCTGGTGTTCCAGAAGCGGGTGTTCTCGCGCACCAACGGGCTGAATTCCTCCCGAATGAAGGCATTGTAGAGCACTTGCCGGCCATCCTCCGCCAACTTGCGGGTCTCGATCCGGCCCACCTCCACCCCCTGGTAAAAAATCGGTGAGCCAATCACCAGCGACCCGGCCTCATCCGCAGTGAGCACCAACCGCCGCCCCGGCACATTGCGGCTGGTCGGCGGTGGGGTTTCCAGCCCGCGGAAAGTGGTCGGCCCCGGTGACCCGGCACCCGGCTCCAATTCGATGTAGACCCCGGTGAGCAAGGTCCCCAGCCCGGAGATGTCGGTGGCCGACACCCGCGGCCGCACCACCCAGAAGCGGGTGTCTTCGCGCAGCAACCCGGCGGCGTGGCGGTCCATCTGAATCGACACCATCACCGAGTTCAAATCGCCCGACAGCTCCAAATCCTTGACCATGCCCACCCGCACCGAGCGGCAGCGCACTTCGGTCTTGTTGATGGCAATGCCATCCGCCGTCTCGAAGCTCACCTGCGCAATCGGCCCCCGCGAGGCGAGGTTTTGATAAATCAACCAGCCGCCTATCAGCACGGCCAGAATCGGCACCACCCACACGAGGTTCCAGCGCTGGGCGGCGCGGAACTCCGGGGTGACCGGCTTTATTGGAGGAACATCACTCACGATCTGACGTAGACTGCAGGGTCTCTGCTGATTTCAAAATTTCCAGGCGATCCCACAGCAGCCGGGGGTCGAAGCTCATCGCCGCGAACATCGTTAACACCACCACCCCGGCAAACGCAAGCGCTCCCGGACCCGGCGTGACCGTCATGTACGCCCCAAACTGCACCAACGCAACTAAAATGGAAACCACAAAAATATCCACCATCGACCACCGCCCCAACAATTCGGTGAACCAATAGATGCGGCCGAGGATGCGCGGGGAGGGATGCACCTTGCCGGTGGCCGCGGCACACAGCCACACCAAGGCCACGATTTTGATGATCGGAATCATGATCGAGGCGACAAAGATGACGATGGCGATCGGATAGGCCTCGCGCCGCCAGAACTCGACCATGCCCTCCAGAATCGTCGAGGCCATCACGTCGCCGAGTTCCGCAATGGTCATGACCGGCAGCAGATTGGCCGGCAAATACAGGGCGGCGGCGGCAACCAACAAGGCCACCGTCCGTTGCAGACTGGCGGGCTTGCGCAAATGCAACGCCTCGCCACAGCGCGGGCAGCGGTGTATCACCACCGGCGAGACCTTGCCGCAGACCTCGCAATTGGCCAGCCCTTGGTCGATGGCGCGTGGCAGGCGCGGCGTCATTCCGCGGCCACCTCCAGCCGATCCCACAGTTCGTTGCGATCAATCCCAGCCACCGCCGCGGCCATGCACAACATGAGCGCCGCAAACGCCCAAAACCCCACGCCAAACTTCAGATCCGCCATGTCGCCCAACTTCATCAGGCTCACCAGCACCCCTAACAGGAAAACCTCGATCATGTTCCACGGCTCGGTGCGCCCCAGCCAGCGCGCCACGTGCCTGGCACCCGGTGCGGCCCGGCCGCGCAACAGAGGGCCGCACACATAGAGCATGCCGCCGGCCATCGCCAGCGGCGCGAAAATGGTGAACACCGCCACGCACCAACCGATGGCCGGGCTGCCCTCGCGAATCAACTCGCGCGCCGCCCGGAACAAGCTCAGTTCGGTCCTGATGCCGTTGGCCTCCATGGTGAGGAAGGGAAAGGTGTTGACGATGCCCATCAGGATCAATGCCGTCAGTGAAAACGCCGTCACCCGCACCAACGAGGCCGGGCGGTTTTGATAGAGCACCACCCCGCAGCATTGGCAGCGCGCCGCGGTGCGCTCGGGCACGGCCACCCCCTCGTGCAAGGTGTCGCAAAAATGGCAGGCCACCGGATGCGGCGCGCCGCTCGGCTTGGGCCAAGGGGAAATGGCGGCGCGGCGTTTCAAAATGCCTGGTGGTTGTTAGCGTGGAAGGCCACGACGCGTTGGGTGAGTTCGCCAAGCCCCTCCACGCCGCACTCGACCGAATCGCCGGCTTGCAGGTAGCGCGGCGGCGTCATGCCCATGGCCACCCCGCCCGGGGTTCCGGTGGCGATCACATCACCCGGCAGCAAGGTCATGAAGCGGCTGATATAACTGACCAAGCGGCGGACCGGATGGAGCATGTCGCCGGTCCAACTGTTTTGGCGCAGTTCGCCGTTGACCTTGCACCACAGGCGCAGCGCTTGCGCGTCGGCCACTTCATCGGGCGTCACCAGGCACGGCCCCATCGGCGCGAAGGTGTCGGCGCTTTTGCCTTTCATCCACTGGCCGCCCATTTCCTTTTGAAACGCCCGCTCGGAAAAATCGCAAAAGGTGGCATAGCCGGCGACGCAGTCGATGGCCTCGGCCTCATCGACATAAGCGGCGGTGCGCCCGATGACCAACGCCAATTCCACTTCATAGTCGAGTTTGGCGGCGCCCAGCGGCATCATCACGTCATCATACGGGCCGCTCCACGCGCTGGTGGCCTTCATGAACAAGGTTGGTTCGGTGGCAATGCCCTCCCCCATCTCCTTGGCGTGATCCAGATAGTTCTTGCCGACGCAGACCAATTTGGACGGCCGTGCCACCGGCGGGCCCAAGCGCACCGCGGGGTCCACCGTGGCCCCTCCGGGGCAGCCATCGGCGACCCATTCGGCGAGTGCCTCCAAGCCGCCCATGGCGAAAAACCCCTCATCGTAATCTAGAAACTCGCCACTGGCGTCGATGCGGCGGCCATCCGGCAACCAGACACCCGGTTCCTCATTTCCCTTGTCGCCAAATCGTATCAAGCGCATGGCGGCAATCTAGCACCACTCCGCGCCGAGTGGAATCCCAATCATTGGCCAATCGTTGCGCAGAATTGCATGCGGGCCGGTTGGTCACCCACCCACTTGGCGGCGCCAGACCGTCACCAAGGCACTGGACCACTGGAATTTGCGCGCGGTTTCACGAATCAGAAATGGCTCCTCCACCTCGCGCTCCAGTACAAACCAGCACTCCAGCGCGGCCTTGAGCCACGCCAGGGTCCCCGCCGGCGGCCAATGAGCCGGTGGCGTGAATTCCTCCAGCCACGTGCAGGGAGTGGCCAACACCAGTTGCCCGCCTGGCCGCACCAACGCCGGCAACCGGTCGAGCAAGCGCTGTGGCTCGGCCAAGCGGCACAGCAGATTGGCGGCATGCACCCGGTCAAAGGTGCCGAGATCCGGTGCCAGATCCATCGCATCCCCCTGACAAAACCGCAGGCCCGCGCCGCTGCTCGCGGCGGGCCTGCGCGCGCTGAGATCGCTACGCTGTGCCCCCTCCTCCAGCCGATGATACCCAAGGGTCTCCCCGCCCCGCAGCGCCTCGGCCGCACGGATGAAGGCATGCGAGTAGTCGATCCCGACCACCTCGTCGCACGTCCGCGCCATTTCAAAGGTCGAGCGGCCGACGGCGCAGCCAAGGTCGAGCCCGCGGGCGACTTGCAGCGGGTCAAAATGCGCCACCGTGCGGCATGGAAAGTCCAACGCCGCGCGCATGCCCGCCGGCCAGGCGCGCGGCGGCGGCAGGATCTCATCCGGCGTGCCGTAGTGAAACAACAGGTACTCGGCGAGCAGCTTTTCGGATTCGTAAATGGCACTCATGGCGATCCTCCATTGCGGCGACGGCACTTCCGCCCGAGGCGGCAAATGTGGCAAAAAAGAAAGCGGCCCGACTGATCATCTTCAAGGAAAACCCATTAACCTTGAAGGCGTCTCAGTCGGACCGCCTAAGTTGTCGCGACACGCGGAAATTAGCCGATACCGACCCCCTGTCAAACAAAAATCGCAAAAACCCGGAATTTTTTTCCGATGCTCATATTGCCCCCCTGCCCGGGCCCCATCCGCCGCGCCATCCGCCGCGCCGCCACCCGTGTGAGGCCGTGGCCGTCATGCCTGCAAGATTGATTCGATATCGGCGAGCATTTTTTCTTTCACCGGCGGTGGCAACTTGTGCAGCCCGGTATATTCGATCCAGCCATTGGAGACGCCCACGCCGGTGCCGAGCTGGCGGGCGAGTTTCATCTGTGCCTCCCACATGCCTTGAAAACTCCAGGCGCATGGCCGCCACGGTTTATCGCCCAGCGCAGCCAGAAAGCGCACCGGCTCCTGCGCATAAAGCGGGTGACCCGATAGATTGGGGTAGCTGTGGTCGCCCGCTTCGCCATCAGCCCACATCACAAATCCAGCCATCGAGCAATCACTGGTGAAAAACGCCTTGTCCTCGCCGAACGAGCGGACCAGCGCCCGCATCTTCTTGCAAAAACCCACCGTGTGCGCCCCGAGCGGGCCTTGCCGGCCGGGTGCTTCGTCGTAGCCGAGCCCGCTAAAGGTTTCGTCCATCACGATCGCGTCGGGCTTGAAAATCTCCATAATCCACTGCGCCTGCTGCAACAGGTGCGCGCGCCATTCCGGCGCGGCCATCGACATCCACCACAACCCGCCTTTGACGTCGGGTCCGTTCCAACCAAATTTCGCGGGCTTGCCGTCACTGCCGATGCGCCGTGCGCCGGCCAACCCGGGGTAGAACGCACTCGATGAGTCATCCATCGCCGACTGATGCATGTAGATCGCCGCCTTGGCCCCCGCCTTGCGCGTGGCCTTGATGCGTTCCTTGACCTTCTCGATGCTCATCTCCACCGGACCCTGCTTATCGCCCTGCATCGCCAGCCAGCTCTTGCGGTCGGGATGAATGTGATCGCCCATGCACGGGTAATAGCCGTGCTGGGTCGCCATCCCGACGTGAAACTCGCGGAAATTCTCGATCGCCGTGTCGTAGCCGTCGCCGCGACGGTGGTTGGCACCCCCGGCCGCCGAGAGGAAATCGAAATAGTGCACCTTGAACTCGCCCAACCATGCGATGCGCGGCCAGGGGTCGACATGCGCGAAATGGTGAAACGCTTTCCATGCCACCGCGGCATCACCCGCGTGAATCATCAACCAGCAACTCTGGCTGATGGATTCGCCCGCGGGGATGGTCAAACAGCGGCCCGCGCGCCACCCACGCTGCCCGGCAACCGTGCTGAAGCGCATCGGCTGGTCCGAGGCTGTGAACAACGCCACCCGCCCCTCCGTGTGCGGCTCGTAAATATCCACTACCGGCGCGAGCAGTAGCGCACGCGTCTTACGCTCGCCGGGGTAACTGGCCAGGGGTTCCAAATAATGGCACTGCAACCCGTCGCCGCCGACTTTGTGGCGGCAATCCTTGAGGAACTTGGCGACCCCCAGCGGCGCAAACCGCTCGTCGCCACTCCCGCCCGCGGCATTGAGCGGAATATACACGTGCTGTTCGGCAAGCAAGGGCGAGGGTTGGGCCGAGGTGGCAAACCCCAGTTCCACGGTTAACGGTTGGGATGAACCATTCTTCAGCGTGAGCGTCGCCTCCAACACGTCCTCACCGTTGCCGCCGCCGCCACTCCGTAAGAGTTGATGCCGCAGCTCAACCTGCAGCTGCCCGTGCGCCGCCGCTGGATTGTGCACCCCCAGCGTGGTGGTTTTTTCAGAGGCCTCTTCCACCAGGCGGCAAAACCCGTCCAGCAGGCCGGGGGCCTCCGCCGCCAGCATGGCGCCATCACATTGAACGTTGGTGAACAACCGGCTTGCCTCATCCCTTATCCAATGCAGCTTGAGCCCCCCAGGCGCGGCCTCCGCCGCTTGCACCCAATCAAACGAATCAACCAACCCGGCACCCATTCCGCCTGTTAGAACGCCCGACCGGACCATGAATTGCCTGCGGTTCATCTTTGTAGAAGTTGCTAGATAATTGTTTTTTTGGCCGTGGTGGCGGGCTCCACACTGCTGATCCGTCCCCCGCCTGTCAAGCCGGCGCCGGCCCTCTTCTGGAATCCTTGAAAAAACGACGGTGTTGCCGTTAGGTCAAATTCTCGGGTCTTGCGTCTTGGGTCTTGCAGTCTTGGGTCTTGGGTCTGAGGCGGAGCCTCTCTAGCAGATTTCCGCAGGTGCCGCGCCACCCCTGTCGGGTGGGCTCGCCAATGCGACGAGGCAATGATGCAAGGTGCGGCGCGCGCTCACGTCTGCCGCGCAATTTCCAACCGATCCAACAGCCGCAACAAGCCGTCGAGAATGGTGAGGGGATGCGGCGGGCAACCGGGGATGTAAAGATCGACCGGCACCACGGCAGCGGCACCATCGTTGACTTGCGGATGGCCGACAAAGGGGCCGCCGGCAATCGCGCAGGCCCCCACCGCAATGACGATCTTCGGCGCCGGCACCGCCTCGTAGGTCTTTAGCAAGGCCAGTTCCATCGCCTTGCTCACCGGCCCGGTGATGAGCAAGCCGTCGGCATGGCGCGGCGAGGCGACAAACTGGATGCCGAAGCGACCCAGGTCCCAGCCAATGGTGCCGAGCACGTTGGTGTCCGCCTCGCAGGCGTTGCACCCGCCGGCGCTGACCTGACGCAGGCGCAGCGAGCGGCCGAAGAGCTTGAGGAGCTTCGCGTCGAGGGCGGCGGCGAGGCGCACTTGTTGGTGGCCGGGCGCGCCGAGCACGAGGTCATCGCGGTGGCGCACCGCCATCCGGTGATCGCCGGTCCGGGTGATGGCCTGCTGCGGGCAGCCATCCACACAAGCGGCGCAAAACACACAACGCCCCAAATCCAACCCCACCGCTTGCCCGAACTCGCGGGTGATCGCCCCGGTCGGACACAACGGGACGCAGGCGCGGCAATCGTCGCCGCATTGCGCGGCGTCCACATGCAGCGCGCCGCCGTGGCGGTCGGGCAGCGCCGGGGCCGGCCCTTTCGGATAGGCCATGGTCTCGCAGCCGCGCTTGAGGCGATGGATCAGGGTATCGTGGATGAACATGACGGGGAGTGCCGGTTACAGGTCAAAGCCGCAGTAAGACAAGTTGAAGCTCTTGTTGCAGATGGGGAAATCCGAGATCGCGGTGCCGCGCAGCGCCAGCGCCAGCCCGCTCCAGTTGTGAAACGACGGGTCGGTGATCTTGTAGCGGCGGAAACACCCGCCCGAATCGGTTAGGGCCACGTGGCACACTTCGCCCCGCCAGCCCTCGACGAGCGCCACGGCCAGCGTGTCGGTGCCGCCGGCGCCAATTCGCCGCGCAGCCCGCCTGCCGGCGGTGCCTTGAGTTGCTCGCCTAGAAACTCGCCGCAGCGCTGGATTTCCAACGACCGCACCCGGGCCCGGGCAAACACATCGCCGCCCGGCCACACCGTCACCGGAGCCTGGGCAAACCGATGCCAGCCGCTCGCGTGGTCGTAGCGCACATCGCGCACCAGGCCGCAGGCCCGCGCGGCCGGCCCGACCAAGCCAATCTCGCTGGCCTGCGCCGCAGACACCGTGCCCACATTTTCAAAGCGCGCCCGCACCGAGGCGGAATCCCACAGCCAGCCGATCGCCTGCGCCGTGTCAGCCAGCACCGGGGCCAGCCGGTCTAACATTTCGGCGGCGCGCGCCGGTTCCAAGTCGTGGCGGCAGCCGCCCGGCTGCACCAAACCGCGGCCGAACCGGTTGCCGCACAGCAAGGATGTTAGATTGAGGAAATCGCCGCGGAGTTTGCCGCAGGCCGAGGCGGTGGGCAAAAATGCCACATCGTTGGCGAGCGCGCCGAGGTCGCCGGTGTGATTGGCGAGACGTTCGAGTTCCAGGGCGATGGCCCGCAGCCATTGGGCGCGCAGCGGCGCCTCGGATGCGGCGAGGGCCTCCATCAGCGTCGCGTGAGCCGTGGCATGGGCGAGGGTGGTGTCGCCGGCGATGGTTTCCATCTGGATCAACGTCGCACGGTGCGGTCCGCCGCTGAGTGCTTCCTCGATGCCGCGATGCTGATAGCCGAGGGCAATTTCGAGATGCAAGACTTCCTCGCCGGCACATTGAAAGCGGAAGTGGCCCGGCTCGATGATGCCGGCATGCACCGGGCCGACGGCGACCTCGTGGATTTCGCCGCCCGCGACGCGGAAGAACTCGCCGTTGGCCGGGGCGTTGCCTGCCGTGCGCCGCACCGGTTTGAGCCACGGATGGCCATCAGGGGTGAGGCCGTGCTGCTCCCAAATCTCGCGCTCAAACAAGTGCGCTTGCGCGTGGCGCGCGGTGAGCGATGGAAACGTGCCGCTGCATGGCGTGCTGCTCCCGACCGCCAGGATGCTGTCGGTGTCAAACGCGAGCACCGCCACCAACTGCACGCCCGCGCCCGCAGGCACCCCAAACATCGCGCACAGACGCGCCCCGCGGCTCAGCTCCGCCGCGGTGGCGTCGATGAACCCGGCCACTGGCCACGCCGGCACCTCCGCCCACGGCATGCTGGTGGCATTGGCTAACAGGGCAAACGGGGTCGAGGCGCTCATGGGGTGGGATAGAGTTGGGTGACAGCGGCAGCCCAGGCATCGGCCAGCATGCGCGGCGGGCACAGGCCCAACCACAACGACAAACCTAGCAACACCAATGGCGGCAGGATCACGCCCGCGCTTTCCTTGAAGCGTTTGCCGGCCGCCTTGGCCGCGCGCCGCGGCCGGCCGTCGACAATCCCGAACACCACCCGCGTCAGCCCGAAAAACGCCAGCAACAAACAGCACAGGAATAGCCCGGTGGCCAGGCCGTGCCCGGTCTCCAGCGCCGCGCGCACCACCTTCAACTCACTGAAAAACGGCCCGAACGGCGGACAGGCGGTCACCGCAAACATGCCGGCGACAAAGATCGCCGCCGACCATGGGGTGAGCGTGCTCATGCCGCGCACCTCGTCCATCGAGGGCGAACCGGCGGCGCGCCGGAGGTTGCCCGCACTCAAAAACAACGCCCCCTTGGTTAGACCGTTGCTCCACACGTGGAACAACGCCGCCGCCACCCCGGCGGGCCCCAGCGACGCCCCAAGGGTCAGGATGCCCATGTGCTCGACACTGGAATACGCCAGCATCCGCTTGAAATCCCGCGTCCCTAACAAAAATAGCGCCGCCACCAACATCGAGAACAAGCCGATGGCCAGCAGCGTGTGGTCGGCCATGCCGCCTTCGCCCGCGGCACCGACCACCGCCCGCACCCGCAGAATCGCGGTGAATGCCACCGAGGTGACGCCGCCGGCTAAAATCGCGCCGACGATGGCGGGGGCCTCGCCGTAAGCTTCCGGCTTCCAGGTGTGCATCGGCGCCAGGCCCATCTTGGTGCCGTATCCGACTAACAACAACACCCACGCGATGAGCACCCACGGCCGTGACAGCCCCGCCCCCTGCCCCATGAGCGCCACAAATGTCAGATGCCCGTCCCCGCCGCCATAGAGCGAGGCATAGCCGAGACACAACGATCCTAACAACGAGAGCGCGATCCCGGTGCCGCCCACCAGCAGATATTTCCAAGTGGCTTCGAAGGCGCGCGGCGTGCCATTGAAATGCAACAGCGGCACCGCCGCCAGCGTGACCGCCTCGGTGCAGATCCAAAGCAAGCCGAGGTGGCGCGCTTGGTGGCCCGCGCTCAACAGCCCCAGCACCGCCAGCAACGCCGCGATGAAGACCCGGTTAGGGCGCTCGGCCCGAATCCGCAGGTAGCTCACCGCATACCAGGCGCTCACCAGAAACAACAGCGACACCACCGGCAACACCGCCCGCGCCAGCGGATCAAAACCCAGCCAGGCATCCGCCGCCACCACCGGCGGCTCCAAAAACAACCACAACGACAACACCGCGTGAATGAGGCCGGCGGCTGGCAGCAACCACGGCCGCGTGCGCTGGCCCGGCCATGCCAGCGCCAGCGCGGCTGCCACCAGTGGCACCAGGATGAGGAGGAGCGATTTCATTCGTGAAGGGCGGTGAGTTTGCGGGTGTCGAGCGAATCAAACGCGCGTTGGATGCGGTCCACAATGATGCCGAGGATGAACACCCCGACCGTCAGGTCGAGCAGCACCCCGGCCTCCACCAGCAGCGGCATCGCCTTGATGAGCAGCAGACCAAACAGATAGATGCCGTTTTCAAGAATCAGGTACCCGCACACCTGCGAGATGGCCTTGGTGCGGCCTATCAGCAGGATGAAACCCGTCAGCACGGTGGCCAGCGCGCCGGGCACCAGCAGCGATCCGGCGTGCTCCGGCAACAACGGCAACAGATGCGTCAGCGCCAGCGCCGCTATGGTGCCCGCCGCACCTAACAAAAGTGACGGCACAAAGCCGATCAGCGGTTCCAGTTCGCGGTCGATTTGCACCGTGCGCATCGCCCGCCGCAACAGGCCGGGAATCAACAAGCCTTTCCCGCAAATCGTCGCCACCGCCACCAGCAACACCCGCCAGTCAAGTTGGTGCTCCATCAGCAGCGGCATCACCCCCAGGATCACCCCTTGCACCGACATGGCCCGGATCAGCGCCGGCAGCCGACTGGTGCCCAGCGCCAGCAGATTGAGCCCCATTGCCAGCCCGATCAAAACATTGAGGTTAGAGTCGATCATGGCAGACCGCCTTTCCATGCCACCAACAGCGCGAACAAACACAACAGAAACGCCGTGGTCAACAGCAGCGGCACCCGCCGGAACGCAAAGCGCGCCAACAGCGACTCGACCAGGCCGACGGCCACCGTCACCGCCAACACACCGCCCGCCAGCACCGCGGCGGCCAGCAGCGGCTTGAGATGGGCCATCGGCAGCACCGCCTGGACTAACAAAACCGTGAACAGCAGGAGTTTCATCGCGGCCCCGTGCAGGATCACCGCGAGCGGCGGGCCGCTGTGGTCCAGCACCATGACCTCATGAATCATCGTGAGTTCCAAGTGGGTGGCGGGGTCGTCGAATGGCACCCGGCAGTTCTCCGCCAGCAGCACGATGAACAATCCCGCCGCCAGCAACGCCGCGCTGGCCCCCATCGCCGGGGCAAGCATCGCGGCCAGCGAGATGCTGCCGCTTTGCACGCTCAGCGACAGCACCGCGGCGATCATGGCGGCTTCGGCGAGCACCGCATAACTGACCTCGCGCACCGTGCCCATGCCTTCAAATGCCGAGCCGGTTTCCATCGCGGCCCACGCCGTGCAGAACCGTCCCAGCGCCAGCAGATAGAGCAGCAGCAGCGCGTCGCCGCGAAAGCTCAGCCCCGCCCCGAGCGGTCCCAGCGGCAGCAACATCGCCGCGCCAAGCACGGCGACCCAGGTCACGGCGGGCAAAACCACGAACGCCGGCGAGGCCAGCGTGCTCATGACCACGCCTTTTTTCCACAGGCGGGCGAGGTCATAGTAAAGTTGCAACACCGGCGGCCCGCGGCGCCCGGCCACCCAGGCTTTCACTTTGTTGATGATACCCGGCAGCAGCGGCGCCAGCAGCAACCAGCAGTCGAGACGCAGGATCAGGTCAAGGATTGAATTCATGGCATGCTTTCCAATAACACCAGCAGTCCCAGCGCGGCAAGCCCCGCCACCACATAAAGGATGTATGCGGATAGGCGCCCGTGTTGCAAGCGGCGCACGGCGCTGGACACTTGCATCACACGCACACCAACCGGCAAAATCAATTGCTCTAACATAACATCCGGCACCCGCTCCAGCCGGATCGCCGCCGCCGGAAAATAACCGCGCGGCCGCCGCAACGTGCGCATCGGCCGCAAAATCCAACTGAACCAACCGGCCGCCAGGCCCGCGAACGAGCCGCTGGTATATTGCATCCGCGCGGTGGGGGCCGCATAGCCACAGTCCCAGGTCGGGCCGCGCCCAAGATGGTTAGTCCGGACTTTGCGCCACAGCAGCGTGGCCGCGGCGCCGATCAGCCCGGCCAGCCCGAGTTGCACCCACCCCAGCGTGGCCAAGGGCGCCTCCAGCTTGGCCCCGGCCCACGCCGGATGCCACGCCCCGGCCGCACTGGCCAGTGCCGGCCACACCACGATAGGCGCCAGCCCGAGCGCCAGACAAATGCCGGCCAACGCCAGCATCGGACCGCGCATCCAGCCGCCGCATTCGTGCGCCAGCGCCGCCGGCTTGGTGCGCGCCGCGCCCAGAAACATCATCGACCCCGCCTTGACAAAGGTCGCCAGCGCCAGCGCCCCAGCCAGTGCCAGCAAAATCACCGCCGGCATCGCCGCCCAGGCGGGCGCTTGCTTGCCCGCCACCGCATCAAACAACCCCAGATAGATCAGCCACTCGCTGACAAACCCGTTGAGCGGCGGCAAACCCGCCACCGCCACCGCACCTAACGCAAACACCCCCGCCGTCCACGGCATTTCGCGCCACAACCCGCCTAACCGGCTCATCTCGCGCGTGCCGGTGGCATGCAGCACCGAACCCGCACCAAAAAACAACAACGCCTTGAACGCGCCGTGATTCCACACGTGCAGCATCGCCCCCGCCAGCGCCAACCGGCCCCACGCGGCATCGCCGTGGGTTCGCGCCAGCAACGCGCCTCCCAGGCCGAGCAGGATGATGCCGATGTTTTCCACCGAACAATAGGCCAGCAGCCGCTTGTAATCGCTTTGCGCCAGGGCAAATGCAATCCCTAACAACGCGGTGGCCGCCCCCAGCCCGGTCACCACCCAACCCGCCGCCGCCGGCACCGGCAGCCAGCCGCTGAAGCGCACGATGCCGTACACCCCCATCTTGAGCGCCACCCCGGACAAAATCGCCGACACATGGCTCGGCGCGTTGGCATGGGCCGCGGGCAACCAGATGTGCAGCGGGAAAATCCCCGCCTTCACACCGAAACCCGCCAGCGCCAGCCAAAACAGCGGCGCCAACGCCGCGTCGTCGCGCCGCGGCCCCAACTCCCAGCCGCCGGTCTTGGCCGCCAACAACGCGAAAAATCCAAACAGACAGACCGTGCCGGCATGCGACGCGGCCAGATACAGCCAGCCCGCCGCCCGCACCGCCGGCCTCTTCGGGTCCAGCGTGATGAGGAAATACCCGCAGATGGCAAACGCTTCCCACGCCATGAGAAAATGCAGGCCGTTAGATACGCTCACCACCAGCAGCATGCTCGCCACCAAGCCGCTCCACCATGCGCGGCCGCGCGGCGCGGAGGCCGGGTAGCGGGCATCCGACCAATACTCACGCGCATACACCGCCCCCGCCGCGCCCACCACCGCTGTTAGCACCACGAACAGCGCGCTCAAACCATCCAGCCGCATGTGCACCGCATCCCCGCCTAATAAAATGGCGGATTTCCATTCCCACTCGGCACCAGTCGCAAACACCCCCACCGCCGCACCCAGGGCCGCCACCGCCCCGGCCAGCGTCAGCCCCAGCCACACGCGCGGCCACCATACCCCCGCCACGACCGCCAGGCCTAACGAAATAATCGCCGCCACTAGCAGCTGGCCGCTCATCAGGCCTTGCCCTCCTGCTTCTTGGCGTCCGCCGCCACCGCGTCGGCCGCCGCAACCACCCGCAAAATCTCCTCGTCCGGCGCGCCGCGCGCCAACGCCTCGCTCAGCGACCCGCTGGCAATGAGCCGGCTCAGCCGCCCTACCAAGTCGAGGTGCGCGCGTGGCGAGGGCGCAATGAAAAACAACAGGCGCGTCACCGGCACCTCATCCACCCGCGGCTCGGTTAGAGACAGCGCTGCCGGCACCAGAATGAGCGCCAACGTCCCTGAATCGCGGCCCAGCGTGATGCGCGTGGCGGGATGCGGCAACGCAAACCCGCCGCCCACCGGCGCGTAAGTCACCCCGCCGGCCGCCCGCAGCCGCTCGCCGAGCAACTCGCGCACCGGTGGCGTCGCCCCGTGCATGCCACTGGCGACGCGCACGAAAATGTCCACCACCTCGGGTGGTGCCACCCCGCGCCAAATCCCGCCGGCCTGCAGCAGCGGTGCGAGCCGCAAGGCGGTGCTCAGTGCGGGGTTGGTTGCGGCCAGAAAGCCCGCTTTGGTGGCGAGGCCGCGGGTGGCCGCCCACTGGGCGACCCGGGCGCGGTCAAACAACAGCACCCGGCGGTCCGGCGTGTGCGGCAGACCTTCGTCGCGAATCCAGCCTTCCACGACTTTCTCCGACACGCCGAACGACTCCGCTAGCTGGATGAGATTCAGATACATGGTGCAATCAAAGGGTTCGCCGCTGCGGCTAGCAGGACTGGTGCGTGCCGGCTCAATTCAGACCGCCCAATCAACGAAATCTCCACCCGGCTATCCCGGCAGGCGCCCGCAAGCGGTATCGCCGCCGCCCCCGCCGCGCAAGGACAATGTGTAATTTTCGCCGCAGGCATCCTGCCTGTCGCGGCTGTGTGCCTATGCCCCGGCCAGGCAGGCCCAGGCCGCCAGCGCCACCAGACCTATCAGAATATACATGACGTACGCCTGCACCCGCCCGTGCTGCAAGCGCCGCACCAGCGCCGAGACCCGCAGCACCGCCCGGCCCGCCGGCTCGACCACCCGCTCTAACACGGTCTCCGGCGTGTGCTCGGTCAGCGCGGCGGCGGCCGGAAAATACCCCTCGGGCCGTTGCTCATGCCGCTCCGGCCGCAGAATGCCTGCGAACCACTCGCTGATGAGCCCGCCAAACGAGCCCGCCGTGTATTGCATCCGCGCCGTGGGCGCCGCATACCCGCAGTCCCACGTCACCGCGCGGGCCAGCCCGCGCGCCCGCACCCGCCGCCACAGCCAGCCAGCCGCCACCGCCACTAACAAAACCAAGGCGACATGCACCCAGCCGAGCTGAAGCAACGGCGCGGGCGGGTCGGTGCCGGCCCAGGCCGGATTCCACGCCCCCGCCGCCCGCGCGATGGCCGGCCAAAACACCAGCGGTGCCAGTCCGATTGCCACGCACATGCCGGCCAGCACCCCCATTGCTCCGCGCATCGCGGGACCGCATTCATGCGCCCCGGCAGCTTCGTTAGAGCGCGGTGCCCCCAGAAACACCACCCCGCACACCTTCACAAAACACGCCAGCGCCAGCGCCCCGGTCACACCTAACAAAATAGCCGCGCCCAGCGCCGCCCACGCCGCCGCGCCGCGCGCCAGCGTGGCGTCGATCAAGCCGAGATAGACCAACCACTCACTCACAAAGCCATTGAGCGGGGGCAGCCCGGAGATGGCCACCGCCCCCAGCGCGAAGCTGCCCGCGGTCCATGGCATCGCCCGCCACAACCCGCCGAGCCGGCTCATTTCGCGCGTGCCGGTGGAGTGCAACACCGACCCCGCACCGAAAAACAACAACGCCTTGAACAAGCCGTGGTTCCACACATGCAACAGCCCGCCCGCCAGCGCCAGGCGCCCCCACCCAGGATTGCCCTGGCTCGCCGCCACCAGCGCAAAGCCGAGCCCGAGCAGAATGATGCCGATATTCTCCACACTGTGATAGGCTAACAGGCGCTTGAGATCGTGCTGCCCCAGCGCGAACGCCACGCCCAACACGGCACTCGCCACCCCCAGCCCCGCCACCACCGCGCCGGCTGCCAGCGGCACCGGCAGCCAGCCGCTGAAACGCACCAAGCCGTAAATGCCGATTTTGAGGGTAACTCCGGACAGCATCGCCGACACATGGCTCGGGGCCGTGGCATGGGCCGAGGGCAACCAGATGTGCAGTGGAAACATCCCGGCCTTGAGCCCGAACCCGAACAGCGCCAACCAAAACAACGGTGCCAATTCGGGCCGGTCGCGCATCGGCCCGAGGTCCCAGCTGCCGGTGCGCACCGCCAGCAGCGTGAAAAACCCAAACAATGCCAGCACTGCCGCGTGTGAGGCCCCGAGGTAAAGCCAGCCCGCCGCGCGGACCTCGCGCCGCTGCCGGTCGAGCGTGATGAGAAAATATGCCGCCAGCGTGAACAACTCCCAGCCAATCAGAAAGTGCAAGCCGTTAGATGCGAGCAGCACCCAGCCGAGGTTGAGCAACATCACGCTCCACCACACCCGCCCGGGCCGCGCCGAGCGCGGGTGGGCCGCCTCCGCCCAATATTCGCCCGCATACACCGACGCCGCCGCGCCGACCACACCCAGCAACGCCAAGAACAACGCGCTGATCGCATCGAGCCGCAAATACAGCCCCTCGCCGCCCACCGCGATCCCGCCGCGCCACACCCACTCCGCCCCGCCTCCCAACACTGCCAGCGCCGCCGCCAGCACCGCCGCCAAGCTTGTTAGCACCGCCGCCAGCCACACCCGGGGTGCTCGCCACCCGGCCCCGATGCTGGTGAGCATCGCCGCTGCCGCCACTAACAGTAACAGACCCGTGTGCATGCGCGTTACGCTGGCCTCAATACCCCCGCCCCGGCACAACTCAACCCACTGCCACTGCCAAGGACACCCAAGCCGTAGCCGAGCCCCTCTGGCCAAGCAAGGACAATGTGCGAAATCCGCCGCCTCCTCCACGGCGATTGACTTATCAGCCGCTGGGATCCTCTAACCCCACCGTTCTCACTGACAACTGGCGTGCGGTGAACAGGCTGCCTTGGGCGTCTTCGCGCAGGGCCCGGGCGCCGCTCGTTCGCTTCGGCCCGAAATGCCCGCGACAGGTCTCAAACACCCCGTCCACATAGGATTTGGTGCCCAGCACCAATCCGTCCGAGAAATATCGCACCCGGCAGCGCAACAACGCGGCCCGGCTCAATTTCCCCTTCCGCTTTTTCTCCACCG
>CAIZNN010000105.1 GCA_903934285.1 Akkermansiaceae bacterium
ATTTCCACCCCGGCGAAGCGCGCCAACCGCCACATCAGGCGGCGCAGCGCTTCTTTTTCCGTCTCCCCGAGCAAGCGTTCGCCGCCCGCGGTGCGGCTCATGATGTGATAACTCGCGCCTTCTGCCGGACTCAACACGATCCGCTGGCGCCCGCCCTTCCAGCCCCGTGCGAACACCCGGCCGAGGCTGGCACCCGTCGGCAATTCAATCCGTTCCAGGGGTGAGAGCACTCGTGGCTTGGGTTCCATCCCCACATCCACCCTCGCCGCCGCTGCCGCCGTTTCGCCTGCCGCCACCACCGCTGCCGCCCCCGCCTCCATGTCACCGCCAGCCACCAGCGCCGCCGCTCCGCGCTTCCTCGCCCCGCCGCCACCAGACCTGCAATCAGACACGGAATTCAGCACTCCCAACCAACGATTCGGTGTATTCATTGAACGAGAATAATAGGATTCAGCCGCCGCTGTCAATTAGATAATGCCTGGCATTATGTTTAACGACACGTAACGGTAATGAATTTGCCCCAGTCAGCCAAACGCCCTGGGGTTGGCGGCGCGCGACGGTTTGCGCTTGCAGTGGCTCAGGCATGCCATACCCTCCACGGCAACCCGTAACAGCCCCCCAATGAACCAATCGATCCTCAACCAGCCATCCCCGCCGAAGTCCGAATCGCAAAAATGGCCGGCGCGGTGGTTATTGCCCCTGGCGATGGTGACCCTCGGTGCCGCCCAAGCCGAGGAGGCGCAACCGCGGGTGGTTGATCCGGGCGCGCCCGGCGGCGTGCCCGCAGATGCCATCGTGCTGTTTGATGGCAAGGATCTGTCCAAGTTCCGCGGCGAACGCGACCCCGAGCCAAAATGGAAACTGGCCAACGGCGTCATCGAAACCACCCCGCAAGGCGGCATTTTTTCCAAGGAGGAATTCGCCGACTGCCAGTTGCATGTGGAATGGGCCTCGCCAAGCACGGTCAACGGCGAGGGCCAGGGCCGCGGCAACAGCGGCGTCTATCTGATGGGCCGCTACGAGATCCAGGTCCTCGACTGTTATAACAACCAGACCTATCCGAACGGCCAGTGCGGTGCGTTTTACGGTCACAACGCGCCGTTGGTCAACGCTTGCCGCAAACCCGGTGAGTGGCAGAGTTATGACATCATCTTCCACGCCCCCAAGCGACTCGCCGATGGCACGGTGCAGGCGGGTTCCTACACCGTGTTACACAACGGGGTGCTGATTCAGGACCATATCGCGGTCGGCGAAGCGAGCACCGCCGCGGCCCCCCTCAACGGACTCGTCGCGAAGGGCCCGCTCTATCTGCAAGACCACGGCAACCCGGTGCGCTTCCGCAACATCTGGCTGCGCAAGCTCTAAGGGCCCGCCCGCGCTTGCCGTTGCGGCGCGGCACGGCGCGCTCAGATCGCATCCGCCATACCTGACTTGGCAAGTCCCGTTCCAGTTCCAGTTCCAGTTCCAGTTCCAGTTCCCGTTCCAGTTCCCGTTCCAGATGCGGCGCGGCGGAGGCGGTCCATGATGGCGACGCCGAGGCCGGTTTCGCTAACCGGTTCGGCGATGATGGCATCGAGGCCGGCCTCATCAAGGGTGCGCATGACAAAGAACAGGCGAATCGCCGCCTCGGCGAGCTTGCCGCCGCCCGGGCTGAGCGATTCGATGCAGTCCCAATCATGGAGGGTCACATAAGGACCATCGTCGGCACCAGTGTAACTTAGCAACCCGTAGCGTTTGCCTGCCTCGGGCTGGAAATCGGCCGGCTTTTCCAACAAAACAAGCGGGGTCCGCGGCGCGTAATGGCTGGCGAGTTGGCCGGGGGCAAGCAGCACCTGGCCGGCGACATCGCGGACTTTCTCGACCCTGCCGAATTGCTGGAGCTGCTCCTTGGTGATGGGGCCGGCGCGATGCAGGCGGAAGATCGGCTTTTTTCCCGCGCGCGGTTCGATCGAGATGATGGTGCTTTCCAGTCCCTCGCTGCATGCGCCAGCATCGACGACGAGCGGGATGCGGCCGCCGAGTTCCTTGATGACGGCGGACGCGGAGGTGGGCGAAATGCGCCCGAAGCGGTTGGCGCTGGGCGCGGCGATCGGGTGGCCCAACGCCTTGTTGATGGCGCGGAAAACCGGGTGGGCACTCTGCCGCACCGCCACGGTGGGCAGGCCGCTGGTGACGAGGTCGGGCACCGCGGGATGGCGTGGCAAAATCAAGGTGAGCGGGCCGGGCCAGAAGGTTTTGGTGAGCTGCTCGACGGTATCGGCGATATCGGCGGGCACCAGCGCGACGGTTTTCAGGTCGCCGCGGGAGGCGATATGGACGATGAGCGGATCGAATGCCGGCCGTTGCTTGGCGGCAAACACCTTGGCGACGGCGGCCGGATTGAAGGCATCCGCCGCCAAGCCGTACACGGTTTCGGTGGGCAGAGCGACGATTTCCCCCTGCTGCAACAAGGCACAGGCCTCGCGCAGGGCGTCTTTCATATCGTCATCGACAACTGGAATGATGCGGGTCTCGGGCACGCCGCCACCCTAGCCGATGCCGCGGGCGCTGGCGATTGCTGATTTTGCGGTTTCGCCAAGCGCCCGACTCAGGCTATGCTGCGCCCATGCAACAACCCGCCAGCGTCCCCAACAACCTCGTGCTCATCGGCTTCATGGGCTGTGGCAAATCCACCATTGGCCGCGAACTGCGCCGGTTGCTGGGCTATCCGTTAGTCGACATGGACGCCGTCATTGAAGAACGCGCCGGCAAACCGATCACCCGGATCTTCGCCGAGGATGGCGAGGAGACATTCCGCGACATGGAAAGCCGCCTGCTGGTGGAATTGGCCGGCGCGGCGGAGAACGGCCGGATCATCGCCACGGGCGGCGGGGTGGTGGAACGCCCGGAAAACCGCGCCTGCTTGCAACGGCTCGGCTATGTGGTGTGGTTGAGCGCCCCGCCGGCAGTGATTGTCCAGCGCACCCGCAACAACCAGGAGCGGCCCCTGCTGCATACCGGCGATCCGGCCAGCCGCATCACCCACTTGCTCGCGCGCCGCGAGCCGTGGTACCGCGAAAGCGCCCATCTCATGGTGGATACCGCCGGCCTCGACAGCCGCGAACTGGCCAGCGGCATCCTCGAAAGCGCCCGCTACTTTTTCGCCGATCCCGCCCACAGCCGATGCAAACAACCGTGAAAACGCTCGCCGCGGCCCTCGGCTTCAATGAATGCCGGATCGCCCGCGCCACCACCGCCCACCACGCCGGCAGGTTCCACCAGTGGCTGGCCGCCGGCTGCCATGGCGACATGGCCTGGCTGGCCCGCAACCCGCAGCGCCGCTGCGACCCGCGCGAAGTGCTGCCGGGCTGCCAGGCGGTGATCTGCCTGGCCCTGAACTACTACAACGGTAGTAGTTCATTCCCGCCGCACGCCGCGGGCGGCTATCGCATCGCCCGCTACGCGTGGAATGACGACTATCACGATCTGATCGAGCCGCGGCTCGCGGAGTTGGATGCCGCGCTGCGGAAGTTAGGCGGGGTCCAGCGCTGTTATGTGGACACCGGGCCGGTGCTGGAACGCGACTTCGCCAGTGCCGCGGGTGTCGGCTGGAACGGCAAATCCACCATGCAAATCCACCGCCGGCTGGGCACCTGGTGGTTCCTGGCGGAGGTCCTAACCACCTTGGAGCTGCCGCCCGACGCGCCGCTTGGCGATCACTGCGGCAACTGCACCCGCTGCATCAGCGCCTGCCCGACCCAGGCGATCACCGCGCCGCGGCGGCTGGATGCGCGCCGCTGCATCGCCTATCTAACCATCGAGCACAAGGGGCCCATCCCCGGGGAATTGCGCCGGGCGCTGGGCGACCGGATCTACGGCTGCGACGACTGCCTCGAGGCCTGCCCGTGGAACCGTTTCGCCCAAGTATCGCGCGAACTGACCTTTCAGGCGCGCGCGGAACTCTTCGCCCACCGCCTGCGGGATTTCCTCGCGCTCGACGCCGCCGGCTTCCGCCACCTGTTCGCGCGCTCGCCGATTGCGCGGCTCAAGCGGCCGCGGTTCTTGCGCAATGTGTGCGTCGCCCTCGGCAACACCGGCAACGCCGAGGACCTGCCGGCCCTGCGCCAAGCCGCCGCCGACCCCGACCCGTTGATCGCCGAACACGCCGCATGGGCGATCACACAAATCGAAGACGCCGCACAACAAGACGCAAGCCCCGAACCCGCGATCGGGTATGGAGCAGGCAGCAACTTGGGTTGCCAGAGGCGATGTTAATTGTCCGGCGACAATTAGATGTTGATAGCATAGGACAGCCGCGGCAAGGGGGGTGCAGTCCGATTTATCACTGGTGATGGGGCACTGACCCCAAGCCCGTACGCAAGAGGTCAGAGGTCAGAGGTCAGAGGTCAGAGGTCAGAGGTCAGAGGTCAGAGGTCAGAGGTCAGAGGTCAGAGGTCTACTCAGCCGTCGGCGGTGACCGCCGCGAGTGACTCGAAGAGGGCTTTTTTGAGCGACTCCCAGCGCCACGGGCGGCCTTCAAGAAAAAACGACTGCGCCACCTTGATCCGCATCAAGCCATAGCGCTCCGGCGGATACAATCCACCCAACTCCGCTGCCAACGCCGAACCGCTGACCGCTTGGTGGTGGCTGACGTCCAGGCCCAACCCCAGCAACTGGCTGCGCCAAGTGGCAGCCAGCGATTCGCCCAAGCCGCCAGCGGCGAATGTCTCCAGCACCACTTTCCCCTCGTGGCCCGCCACTGTCCGCACCATCAGGTGCAGCATGGCGGGATTGCGGCGCAAATCTTCTTCGATGCGTTGGCGCAGCGCCGCGCGATACGACAAGTCTTCCCGATCCACCAATTTCTGGCGGCCGGCCTCCGGGATTTTCTTGGAAAAACGGCTCCAGCGCGCCTCTCCGACGGCATCCAAATCAATGAGCAAGCGGGTGCGCTGGCCGTGTACCAAGGGGGTGCGGAACTTCATCGAGAACCCTTGTGCCAGATTCAAGGCTCCGGGGTCCCACCCGGCAGGTGAAGTCACAGCCTCCTCCGCCCCGTGGAACAACTCCCGATAGGCTTCAGGCACCGCGCAGGTCGCATATTCACAACTGAAAAGTAGGGCCGTCATGGATCATCATTTTGCTCGCGCAAGCAAGCATGGAACGAATTGCCTGCCGCTGCAATCCTCGATCTTCCTCCAGCCTGGGCGAAATCCCTCAAATCGCAAACCATCGCAGCCGCCATATGGACGGCATGTCAATGCCCGGGGACGCTGCAATCATGACACCCTCCCCGGCCTCAACCCCCGCCACTGCCAACAGCCCATTTCACCGCCTGGAGGGCACCCCGAGGCCCTGGACGACTCTGCTTTTTAGCTTGTAAGAATGTTACAAGATTCTACAAGGCGGCAGGTATTCCTCTGCACCTATGAAAGGATTCATCATCATTTTGGGTTTCGTCGCCGCGCTCGCCGGGTACTTGAGCTATCCGGCCATGCGCTATCAGCTCACCGGCCTGGGCCAAATCCCGCAGCCACCCCCCCAGACCACTCCCACATCGCCCACCCCGCCCGTGATCGACTTGGCCAAGCTCACTGCGGACCAACTGCCGGCGCAAGTCACCCTCAAAGTCGCCACCGAAGTCGCCGACGCCTCCGGCCTGAAGATGAAGATCGACCCGGGCAACCGGCTCAAGCTGGTGCGCCTGGAGGGCACGCAAGTGGTTGTTAGCCCGGGCACCAGCCCGTTTGAAGGCCGGGTGCCAGTGAGCGGCACCGACCTGCTGGAGCAACTCGCGGCCAAGCCACCGGTCACCGCACCTATCGCACCAATCGCGCCAGTGCCAGTACCAGTGCCCGAACCGGCACCGCCCGCCACTCCATCCCAACCGCCTCCGAGCGGAAACGTCCAGGAACCGGTGCCGCCGCCAGCAACCCCGACTCCCGAACCGAGCGCGCCCGAACCACCTGCCACCGCGCCGCCGTCCAGTCCCGTGGTGGATGTGGTCGAAGTGATGAAGGAGCATATCCGCAGCGGCGCGATCAAGGAATTCACCTTCGCGCAAGTGCTAGGCTGGAAAAACCTGGCGGACGAGGCCATCAATGGCGAAACCTATCAAACCGGCCTGGCCGCCTACAAGGCGGAGACGATTTTCGGCGAGAAGACCATCGAGGCCAAAGCCCTCATCCAAAACGGCCAGGTCGTCCGCTGGATCTGGCCCAAGAGCGGCATGGAAATCAAGTAGTCCGCACTCGGTCCCCTGTGCGGACCACCTCAAATCGGCCGCCGGGCCGGCTCTGCTTGCAGCGCGCAACGGGCGACGCTGCCAATGCGATGAGGGCAACCCGCGGCCGAGATCATGCCCCCCCGCCGGTCACAGCCCGCCGCTTGCCGCAACGCCGCGCATGCAGCCTGAACCCCAGCCATCCTAACAATCCCAGCGCTGCAACGGCTGCGGCAATCAGCCACCACGGAATCGGCATGGCTGCCTTGAAGTGAATGACGACACTGTTTTTCAGTGCGTCCTGCAACGCCTGATCCCAGATCAGGGTGCGCCCACCATCCTCGGTGCGCGTCGCGTTGGTCTCCGCTGCCGCCAGCGGCAGGTGCACGATATACACCAAACGGCGCCCGTCGAATTGCGAGGCCGGCATGAAAAACGACCCCGGCAACGCCTTGGCGGGGCGCACCGTGCGCGTCAACTCGACCGCGCGGCCGCTGCGCCGGATCGCGAAATGGCCGATCAACGGCTCCACCACCGGCTTCAGATTCCCCGCCGACAACGCCGAATCGCCGCTCACCGCGGCGATCAAATCAAGCGCGGATTTGAACGACGCCTTGAAATCCACCACCATGCGCTCGCCCTCGCAGGTGACGCGCCGGGTCACGTTTGTTAGGGTGGGTGTCTCGCGGACGAATTCATCCAACAACTTGATCAGGCCAGCTTCGCCGCCGCAGCCTCTGGCCAGGCTGGCGGGCACTTCGTAACGGATTTCCGCCCGGCCACTGCCGTCGCCAGCCAGCCAAAATTCCTCGCGGCCATCGATGCACGAGGCCACCAGGGCGCACACGGCAAGCAGCAGCAGATGGGAGAGGCGGCGCATGGCTTGCATTCCGGGGGCTTGCGGGAAAACCCGCCTCACGTCCGTTGCTGGGCGCTGCGGATGAGGATATCGGCGATTTCCACATGGCTGGGTGCCTCCAAAATCCCCAGAATCGCCCATGCCACATCCTCCGGATCCAACATTTTCATCGCCGCGCGCGTCTGGCTGAGAGCCTCTTCCCGGCCGCGGAAATAATCATCTAGCAACGGAGTGTCCACATACCCCGGCGACACGCAGGCGACTTGGATCGGCGACCCCAGCGCCTTGAGTTCCGAGCGCAGTGCATCAGTCACCGCGCGCACCGCAAACTTGGTCGGCGCGTAGAACCCGCCGGTCGGCGGCACCCGGTGGCCGCTCAAGGAACACACATTCACGATGCGGCCCCCATCCGCCGGAAAATGCGTCAACGAGAGTTGGCAACACAGCGTGAGGGCCATCACATTGACCCGCCACATTTCCTCCCAATCCGCCGGATTGCCGTCGCTGATGCGTGAGAGATAGGCCACCCCGGCGCAATTCACCAGGCCGTCGATTTTTCCCAGCCCGTGAAAAATGGCGGAGACCTCCTCGCGTTGCGTCAGGTCCGCGACAATCGGCGACACATCCTCGGACAACGCCGCCGGCCGCCGCGTGACGCCGAGCACATTGGCGCCGCGCGCGACGAGGAGTTCACACAAGGCCCGGCCGATGCCACTGGAAGCACCGGTCACCAACAATGTTTTCCCATGCAGCGATGGCATGCCGCGAGCCTGCCACACCGCCCCGCATTGCGCAACCCCGCGCTGCGTCCGTGCAAAACCGGCGCGTTGGCTCTCAAAAAATAAGCATTTACGCCGCCCACCATTCCCGCCAGCCTCCCGGGTCGCGGCGTGCTGGCACTGCTGCCCGCCCGCGCGGCCCGTCCACCCCCCAAAAAACCAACCCACACCTCCGTATGAGACTGCAAACCATCGTATTGGCTGGCACCCTGCTGGCATTGCCTTCCTTGCTCCATGCCCAAGCGCCCCCGCCCTCATTCACCGGCCATTACGTGCCGGGAGTGGAAGGCATCAAGGCCGCATCGCTGCCGCCGCCCGGATTCTATCTGCGCGACTACAACGCGTTCTACTCCGCCGGCCGCGTCAACCAGCCGAACGGCCACAAGGCACCGCTCGATTTCGACGCGTTTGTGTACGCCAACGTCGTGCGCGGCATCTGGGTCACCGGCTGGCAAGTGCTGGGTGGCAACTTTGTGATGGATGCCCTCGTTCCGTTCCAATACACCGACCTCCAAGTCAACGCCAAGCACGACAGTGACTTCGGCCTCGGTGACATCTGCCTGGAGCCTGCCGTCATCTCGTGGCACGGTCCGCAGTGGGACGCGGCAGTCGCATATTCCCTGTGGCTGCCCACAGGCGAGTCCCAACCGGGCTCCGCCGAGCCGGGCAAGGGCTTTTGGGGTCACATGCTCACGGCCGGCGCCACGGTCTATCTCGACAAGGATAAGACCTGGGCGCTCTCGATTCTCAACCGCTACGAATTCAATCAGGAGGAAACCGACACCAACATCACGCCGGGTGACCAGTGGACTCTCGAATGGGGCCTCAGCAAAAGCGTCAAACCCACCGTGGACCTCGGCGTGGTCGGCTACTATCAACGCCAGACCAGCGCCGATGCCGGCAGCGGCGCGGCCCACGCGCGCGACGAAGTGCTGGCCGTCGGCCCGGAAATCAACGCGTTCTGGCCGGAGCTGGGCCTGTTCACCTCGTTGCGCTACAACTACGAAGTGATGGCGGAAGATCGCCCGCAAGGCCAGACCATCGTGCTGACGCTGACCAAGGTGTTCTAGTCGGGCCGGTTCCGACAATCCGGCTTGCCGAACCGGCCGAGCGGTGATTGGTTGTGTCTCGCATGAATTTCCGCTGGTTAAACGCACTGCTGTGGGGCAACTCGGTCGCCTTGGCCTGGATGTGGGGGCTTGGGCTGTTTTTCAGTGTGCAGATGACCTTCATGTTCGGCTTGCAGGGCTTGCTCCTGTTCGCCATTCCCAATGCTTGCGGGCTGATGCTGTTTGGTTTGCTCACCCAGCGCGTCGCCACCAGCCACGCCGGCGGCCAGGAATCCCTGGCGGTTTTCTTCGACAAGTTTGCCAAGCCGTTCCGGCTCATTTTCTATCTATACCAGATTCTGGCGCTCACCCTCACGGTGTTTGCGCTGGTGCGCTATTTGTTCGTGCCGCTGCAACTAACTGCCGGCCCGCTCTTCGCGCTGTACCTGTGCCTCATCGTCTTCGTGATCCTGGCCGCCGGCTGCCTGTTCGGGGAGGAATTCGGCATCCAGAAGATCAAGCTCAGCCACACGTTGTTAGGGCTGGCCCTGCTCAGCTGCGTGGCCATCATCCTGTTTGGCTTGCAGCCCCTGCTGCCGGCATCCTTCACCTGGAGCGCGCCGTTTCCCGACAAATGGACCGGGCCATCGTTTCTTGGGTACGCGATTCCACTGGTGGTGGGCCTGCTGGTGGGCCCCTGGCTGGATCTCCAGCACTGGCAGCGCGCGATCCAGATTCACCGCGAACAGACCTCCATCCGCCTGAGTTATTTCTTCGGCGGCGGCATCTTCTTCCTCTTGTTGCTGTTTCATGGCTGCCTCGCCTTGTGGGTGATGTGTAAGGCGGGACTCCCGTTGTTTGCCACCGACTCGCGCGACGGCTTCCAATATGCGCATGACCTGGTCACCCGCTATTTCATCAGCAATTATGATGCCGCCGGGTGGATGCCCATGGCGTATTTCACCTTCCTCTCGATCTGCGTCCTAACCACCCTGGACAGCGGCTACATCGCGCTCAAATGGTTCCTTGGCAGCAATGTCGAAAAGAGCCAGAACATGCTCATTGCGCTCATTCCCAAACAAATCATCGGCTCCCCCATCCCGAGCTTCATGGTCATCGCCGGCGTTACTCTCGGCGCGATCTGGGCCAAACTGGAATTGGAATATTTCATGGTCGCCTATGCCTCGTTTTTCGTCGGCTATGCGGCGCTGGCCATCGCCCGCTGCTTTGTGCCCAACTCACAGCAGCCGCTGCCGCAAATCCGCATGTTCTCAATGGCCAGCATGTCCATCGTGATTTTCGCCTTCGGCTACCTCAACCGCCAAACCCCGCTACTCTTGTTAGGTTCACTGCTACCGCTGGGGTATGTCTGCTGGCTGGTGTTCAACGCCGATTTGTTGCGCGTGGTCACCGAGAAGGCCGGCGAAGTCATGGACGCGGCGGCGGAAATTCCGGCGATCCGCGCGATGACCCGCGCGGCCACTGCGGTGACCGGTTCGGATGTCAAGGCCCCGGAGCACGACCACGCGCTGGCGGGCCACTTCGAGGGCAAGTGGTTTGTGTATTCGATGATTGCCACCTACGCGGACACCAACTCGGTGGGCAACGTTTATTTCGGGATGTACCCGATGTTCGTCGGCAAGACCCGCGAGTTGTTTTTCAACGCCACGATGCCGGGCTTCGATCTGAAGACGACCAAGTTCTTTATTCTGACGCGTTCCTTCGAGCACAAGTTCATCCGCGAGGCGCGCGAGTTCGAGACCATCACGGTGAAGATCCGCATCGGCGAATACAACCGCAAGTTCTGCACCCTGGAGCATCAGATCTTCAATTCGGATCACGCCCTGCTGGGCAAGGGGAAGCAGAGCCTGCTGTTTGTCTCGGCCAAGGATTACAGCCTGTTGGACATCCCGCCGGAAGTCTATACCTCATTCATCAATTACGCCTGAGCCGCGCGCTCAGGCGTTGCTGATCGCCGCGCGGTCGATTCCACGCAGCTCGAACACCCGCACAATGGCGGCCTCGATCAGATTGTTAGGACAGGAGGCCCCGGCAGTGATGCCTATGCTCACCGGCTGGCTTCCGAGAAAGACCCGCGAATACGCCGAGATGACTTCTTCCTGGCGCTGCAAGTCAAAGTGGACGATTTCCTCCAGCGACTTGATGCACGAGGCGTCGCGAATGAAAAACGTGGGCAGCTGGCGCTCGCCGATCTCGACCAGATGGGCGGTGTTGGAGCTGTTGTAGCCGCCGACGACGAGCAACAGGTCGGGCGGCTCGCGCAGCATCTCAAACAAGGCATCCTGGCGGTCCTGGGTGGCACCGCAGATGGTGTCAAACACCAGCAGGGCCGCGGCGTCGCCATCCCGCGCGATCACGGCCTGGCGCAACCGGCGCTGGATTTCCTCGGTCTCGCTCTTGAGCATGGTGGTTTGATTGGCCACCCCCAGCCGCCGCAAATGCACGTCCGGGTCAAACCCCGGCGAATAGGCGTGCGCGAAGCGTTGCAAAAAGGCGGCCCGCTCGCCATGGCCTTGCAGATAGGCGCACACGTAATCCACATCCTCCAATGTTAGAACGACGAGATATTGGCCGTCCCCCAGCTCGCCCAGGGCGCGCGATGCGGTGGCCCGGGTCTCCTCGTGGTTTTCCTTGCCGTGGATGATGGACGTGACGCCATCCTTGGCATAGCTGCGGACGCGCCGCCAGACTTTCATGACATCGCCGCAGGTGGTGTCCACCACCTGGCAGCCGCGCTGCCCGAGCTTGTCCATGAAACTGGTGGGCGCGCCAAAGGCCGGCACGATCACCACGTCGTCCGCCGTCAGTTCATCATAGCTCGCATCCAACTCCTGCCACGGCAGCGAGGCAATCTGCATCTCGCGGAGTTGCCGGTTGACCTCGGGATTGTGGATGATTTCCCCGATCAGAAAGATGCGCTGCGCGGCACACACCCGGCGCGTCGCGTAAGCCAGATCGATCGCCCGCTCCACACCGTAGCAAAACCCGAACTCCTTGGCCAACAGCACGGTGGTATTGCCGATCGTGAGTTTGCCGCCGCGGGCGCGGAGTTTTTCCACGGTGGCCGATTGGTAGTGATGGGCCACCTCGGCGGCGACACGTTCCATCACCTCCGGGCGGCGGAGGTTGACGCGGGACTTGGGCGGGACGGCGGATGGGTCG
Source organism: Akkermansiaceae bacterium (assembly GCA_903934285.1). Taxonomy (GTDB): domain Bacteria; phylum Verrucomicrobiota; class Verrucomicrobiia; order Verrucomicrobiales; family Akkermansiaceae; genus Luteolibacter. The sequence continues at coordinate 12,073 of CAIZNN010000105.1, forward strand.
GCAGCGGTGCTCATCAGCGCCACCCATAGCGCAGGAAGCCGTTCTTACCAACTCATTTCAGCGGGCCGCGCGGCGCCGGAACGGCAGCGCCAACAAAAAAAACAACACCAACGCCATCCCCATCCCAGAAACCAAATACCACGGCCACGCCCCGAGGTGATCGAGCAGGCTGGGATTGTCCGGCGGACGGCAGGCAAAGCCGAAATTCGTCCCCAACAGACGGTTGACGCACAACACCATGAGCAAATAGCCGAACGCCCAGCCGTAGGCTTCCAGCGGCCCCTTCCACAGCGGTTGTTTGGGCCGCCAACCATCCACGATGGGCAAATACAGCGCCGCCCCCACCACCGCAAAGTGCTGCACAAAAAACATCACATACGGCGCACTCGGAAAACCCACCGCGATCGCCGGGGTCACCAGCGCTTGCGACGTCGCCGCCAAGCCCCAGAAATACGTCAACGCGCACAGCAGGGGCCGGCGCGTAAGCATGGCGAAGCCAGCGATGATGGCCGCCAAGTCGCATAAATGCAGCGGCACCAGATTGTCCAGAGATTGCGGCACGTCCAGCGCCAGCCACGCCGCCAGTCCTAGCGGATAGGCACTCAGGTTGGCAAACGCCAGCACCCCGGCGGCAAGGTGGCGGCTGATGCCACCGCGCCTACCCGCCGCCAGCAACCCCGCCAGCACCAGCACTCCGATCCCCAGCGTGACCAGGTGTTGGAATGAGAACGCATGAAACGGCGGCGGCATGGCGGTGAGTCAACGCCAATTTGCCGCCGGCCGCAATCCTGCAAATAAATCCACCCGCGGCCTTGCGCGGCGGATGGCCGACGACTATGAACGGCGCATGGATTTGTCTGACTTTCGCAGGGAATACTCCAGCCGCGGGCTGCACCGGGACGCTCTCAAGGCCGATCCCGTGGCGCAATTTGCCGAGTGGTTTGGCCACGCCACCGAATTGCAGGTGCCCGAACCCAATGCCATGGTGCTGGCCACGGTGGACGCGCGCGGCATGCCCTACCAACGCACGGTGCTGCTCAAATACTTCGATGCCGCCGGCTTCGTCTTTTTCACCAACTTCGACAGCCGTAAATCCCGCCACATCGCCGCCAACCCGCTCGTCAGCGCCTTGTTCCCTTGGATCACCCTGGAACGCCAGGTCATCGTGCAGGGCCACGCCGAAAAAATCTCCACCGCCGAATCCCTCAGGTATTTCACCACCCGCCCCCGCGAATCCCAAATCGGCGCCTGGGTCTCCAACCAAAGCGAGGTGATCACCTCACGCAAATTCCTGCTCCAAAAACTCGCCGAAATCCGCACCAAATTCAGCCACGGCGCCATCCCCCTGCCCTCGTTCTGGGGCGGCTACCGGATCGTGCCGCAATCCATCGAGTTCTGGCAGGGCGGCCCGGCACGCTTGCACGACCGCTTCCTCTATCAGCTCAGCAACGCCGCCTGGCACATCGACCGCCTCGCCCCCTGAGCCCCATCCCACCACGGCCCCGCCCCCGCTGCCATGCAATCCCCCACCCGACTCGTGCTCGTCGGCCTCGGCTGCCTCACCCTCGCCTCCTGTGCCTGGCTCGGCCTCGGCCACCAAAAACACCCCCCGGAACCGCCCGCCAAACCCACCCTCGTCGGCCGCATCGCATCGGTCCCCGCCGACCGCCGCTTCGTCCTGATCCAAAGCTACGGCAAGTGGTCGGTACCCACCGGCACCATCCTGGTCACCCGCGGCGCGGACGAACGCACCGCCAATCTGCTCGCCACCGGCGAATCGCTCGGCCAGTTCGCCGCCGCCGACCTGCAAGCAGGCTCCGTCGCGGTGGGCGACGCCGTGTTGCTCCTGCCCGCTACTCCCCAAAAAAACCTGCCCTCCCCGCCCACGCCCGCCACGCCCGCCACGCCCGCCACGCCCGCCACGCCCGCCACGCCCGCCACGCCCGCCACGCCCGCCACGCCCGCCCATTGCCCCCCCGCCGCCGGAAACCCCTGAAAATCAATGAAATGAAAGTATTCTAAAAAATATGTACGGCCAATCTAATTTTTTGCTTTCCAAGATTGCCAATTGCGCATACTTTGGGCTTGTCCCGATTGAATCCCTAATTGTAGTTTAATTTCAAGCCTGCCCGGATGACCAGCCAGAAGTCCCGCAGTTTTTAAAAAACACTTTGGGGTTTGATCCATGTCCAAGACATGAACCATACCACCAGCCATGAAACCAACCACACTGGGTCCCTCGGTAAAAGCCGACGCCGACCGCCTTGCTGATTTCGTTATTTTCACCCAACGAAGCTGCATCCTCAATCTGTCAGCGGAACTCAACAAAGGGAACGTCTCGTTTCCGCAGTTCTTTCTGCTGGCCTATCTCTCCAGCGAAGACTACCTGACCATGTCGGATATCGCCAAGAAAATGGGGCATTCGACGGCCGCAGCCACCGGTCTGGTCGATCGCTTGGAAAACCTGTCCTATGTCGAGCGCCTGCACGCCGCAGAGGACCGCCGTAAGATCATGGTTCGCATCACTGCCAAGGGCATCGATCTGGTCGCCAAGATGCGCAAGGAAATTGCCAACGATCTGGTGGGCATTTTAGCCGACATGGATGAGGATGAAGCGGAAACCGTCGAGCACACCAAGCGGGCCATCCGTGGCCGGGCGATCTCCTGACGCGCGCAATTGCATCGCCCGCAGCGATCCGGCTTGGCGAATCCATCCATCCTCCGTTACGCTTCCCCTGTGACGGAGGATTTCGCGTTCCTAGACCCGCTGCAAGGTTGCCATCCGGGCATCCGCGCCGGCTGGGTCGGGCGCGTGCCAGGAGTGCCGGTCAGCGACGAGCGCGAACCGGTGATGCGGGCGCTGCGCCCCCATCACGAAGCGGCCCTGGCCGCCTTTGGCGGCACTCCGCAACGCTGGTGGCGGGCGGAACAAGTGCACGGCATCGCCGTGGCCCGGATCCCCGACGCCCGCCAAATCCCCGCCCCCGACGGCTTGCTGGTCGTCCCCGGGGTGGACGGCCTGGTCACCGACCAACCCAATCTGGTACTCGCGATTTATGTCGCGGACTGCGCCGCCATTTGGCTGGCCGACCGGGCCACCGGCGCGATCGGCCTGCTCCACTCCGGCAAAAACGGCACTGCCGGTGGCATCCTGGACAATGCGCTGGCCGTCATGGCGCAAGCATTTGGCACCCGGCCCGCCGACCTCACCGCAGTGCTCAGCCCGTGCATTCGACCGCCCGCCTATGAGGTGGATTTCGCCGCGCAGATCAACGCCCAGGCGGCGCGAGCCGGCATCCATGATTTCCACGACTGCGGGGCCAACACCGCTACCGATTTCTCGCGCTATTACAGTTATCGTATTGAAAAAGGAAAAACCGGGCGCATGATGGCCCTCCTCGTTAGAGACTCCCGCCCATGACCCCCTTCACCCTCGCCGCCCCAGCCAAGCTCAACCTCTCCTTGCGCGTGCTCGCCAGCCGCGACGACAGCTTCCATGAAATCGACACCGTCATGGTCCAAGTCCCACAATTGGCGGACCGCTTGCACTTCGCTCCAGCCACCGGCCTTGGCTTTGCTTGCGATGATCCATCTTTGCCGGACGACGCCACTAACCTCGTCGTCAAGGCCGCGCGCGCCTACGAAGCCGCCGCCGAAATCCCTTGCCACTACCACATCACGCTGGAAAAACGCATTCCCCACGGCGCCGGATTGGGCGGCGGCAGCAGCGATGCCGCCACTACCCTGCTTGGCTTGGAGCGGATTCACGAGGGCGCCTTGGGCCCGGAGAAGCTTGCGGCAGTGGCCGCCGAATTGGGCAGCGACGTCCCCTTTTTCCTGACCCCGGGCGCCGCCCGCTGCACCGGTCGCGGTGAAATCGTCACCCCCATCCCCGCCCCGCCCGCGCTGTCGATCCTGCTGTTAAAGCCCGCCTTTGGCATTGCCACGGCTGAGGCGTACGCCCGCTGGCAGTCCGCAGTGGCCATTCCGGGCATCCGCTACACCCAGCAGGAGGTGCAGTCGCTGCTGCTGGTCAATGACCTCGAGCTGCCGGTGTTTCAAAAATACCGGTTTCTCGCGGAGCTGAAGCAGTGGCTACTCATCCGCAAGGAGGTCGCCGCCGCCTTGCTGAGTGGCTCCGGATCCACCGTGTTCGCCGTCTTGCACCAGTCGGCCGACCCCCTCGCCCTCGCCGCCGCCGCCCGCTTGGAACTCGATCCGGGCCTCTGGTCTTGGGCCGGCTCCACCGCCGGCCCCGCCGCCTGAGCCGACCACCGAATTTTTTCCCAAACGCTCACGCCTCGTTTGACAAGCAGTGCCCGTATCCCCTAGCCTCCCCGCCCCGGCGCTCAAGTCCGGCCATCCATCATGAATATTGTCGTCGAGAAGCAGCCCAAATGCGTCGCCACCCTCCGTGTTGAAATCCCTGCGGATAAAGTCACCAGCGAACGCAATCAAATCCTCCGCACCTACAGCAACCGGTCACGCATTCCCGGCTTCCGCCCCGGCAAGGCACCGCAAGCGATCGTCGAAAAACGTTACGGCAAGGACATTTCCGACGAGCTGCAAGGCGTCCTCATCAACGAAGCCTACGAGACCGCCCTCAAGCAGGAATCGCTCAAAGTACTCGATTTCGGCGTCCCGGAAGCCATCACCGAGCACCCCGACGGGTCGTTTTCATTCCAAGCCACCCTGATGCTCGCCCCGGAAGTCCAAATCCCGGAATACAAAGGCCTCACGGTCATCGTCCCACCCGCCGCCGTGCCCGAAGAGGACTTAACCCAACAACTCGACACGCTGCGCGAACGCTTCGCCGATTTCAAAGTCATCGAAGATCGCCCCGCCGCCATCGGCGACTTCGCCGTCATCGACTATGCATCCTCCGTCAATGGCCAGCCCACCGAAGAGTTTCTCGGCAAACCCGCCGGCTACCTCGCCGGTCGCGAGGACTTCTGGCTGCGCCTCGAAGAATCATCCTTCCTCCCTGGCTTCTGCAACCAAGTCGTCGGTATGAACCCGGGCGACTCCCGCGACATCACAGTGACCCTCCCCGAGGACTTCCCAGTGGCGGAACTTTGCAACTCCGCACTGCTCTTCAGTACCACCCTCAAGGAACTCAAGCTATCGATCCTGCCTGAGCTGGATGACGCCCTCGCCACCCGCCTCGCCCCAGGCAAGACCATGGCGGAAATCACCACCCTCATCCGCGACAACTTGCAGTTCGAACGCCAGCGCAAAATCAACGACATGAAAGTCAATCAAATCGTTGAGCACTTCAATGCACAGGTCGCCTTCGACCTGCCCGAGGAACTCATCACCCAGGAAACCCAAACCCAGGCCGACTCAATGGTCGAACGCGGCATCCAAGCCGGCATGACCGAGGACGAAGTCCAAGCCCAACAGGCCGAGATCTTCGCCACCGCACAACAACAGGCGGTCTCCAACTTGCGCACCAACTTCATCCTCCAGGAAGTCGCCCGCGCCGAAAACATCACCGTCGATGACCGCGAACTCATCAACCATCTGGTCCAAATCGCCACCTCCCGCAAGCTCGCACCCAAAAAATTCATCAAGGACATGCAGCGCGCTGGCCGCATCACCAGCATCCGCCAATCCATCATGATCGGAAAGGCCATTGACTTCCTCGTCGAGCATGCCACTGTTGAGGAAAATTCCGAAGCCACCCTCAATGATTGATTTCATCTCGCCCACCATGAGCCACTCCGCCCCGCGCAATAATTACTACGTCCCCATCGTCATCGAACAGGATGGCCGCGGCGAGCGCTCCTTCGACATCTACTCCCGCCTGCTCAAGGACCGCATCATTTTCATCGGCACCGCCATCGATGACTTCGTCGCCAACTCGGTCATCGCCCAGCTCCTGTTCCTGCAAATGCAGGACCCCAAAAAAGATATCCATATCTATATCAACTCACCCGGCGGCTCGGTCACCGCAGGCCTCGCCATCTATGACACGATGCAATTCCTCACCTGCGATGTGAACACCTATTGCATCGGCATCGCCGCCTCCATGGGCTCAATCCTGCTCACCGCCGGCACCACCGGCAAGCGCTACTGCCTGCCTAACTCCCATGTCATGATCCATCAGGTCTCCGGTGGCGCCAGCGGCACCGCCTCCGACGTCGAACGCACCATCGGCTTCATGTTCAATTTGAAAAAACGCCTCAACGGCATCCTCGCCAAACACACCAGCAAGTCCGTCGAGCAGGTCGAACATGACTCGGATCGCGATAACTACATGTCCGCCGAGGAATCCGTCGCCTACGGCCTCGTCGACAAGGTCCTCGAAAGCCGCAAACAACTGCCAGACGTCATCGCCGCCACCACGCCCAAAATCTGACATTCTAAATCACCAGCCATAAATCCTGATCAAGCAAGCGCGCGCCCGCGCTTCTTCCTCTCTTCATCTTCGTTTGGAATCTCATGCTTAGGCTTTAGTGCCCCCCCTTCCCCCATGGCCCGCTCCTCCAATCTAACAATGTGCTCCTTCTGTGGCAAGGGCCACTCCGAAGTCAAGAAACTCATCGCCGGCCCGGGCGTGTATATTTGCAACGAGTGCATCGAAGTCTGCTCCAGCATCCTCGAAAAGGAACTCGGCGGTGGCACCCCGAAAGGCCGCACCGCCGCGGAAAAGGCCGGGTTCAAAGTGCCGACCCCCGCCGCCATCCGCGATAAGCTCAACGAATTTGTCATCGGCCAGGACAACGCCAAAAAAGTCCTCGCGGTGGCGGTTTACAACCACTACCAACGCCTCCGTCAAGATCACGTGAAGCTCGGCGACGAGTTCAAGGATGTGGAGATCGAAAAATCCAACATCCTGTTGCTCGGTCCCACCGGCTCGGGCAAAACCCTCCTCGCCCGCACCCTCGCTCGCATCCTTGATGTCCCGTTCTGCATCGTCGATGCCACCACCCTCACCGAAGCCGGCTACGTCGGCGAGGACGTCGAAAACATCATCCTGCGCCTGCTCCAAGCCGCCGACTTCGATGTCGCCCGCGCCGAACGCGGCATCATCTATGTCGATGAAATCGATAAGATCGGCCGCAAAACCGAAAACGTCTCAATCACCCGCGACGTCTCGGGCGAGGGCGTCCAACAGGCACTGCTCAAAATCCTCGAGGGCACCATCTGCAATGTGCCGCCACAAGGCGGACGCAAGCACCCGCAGCAGGAATACATCCAGGTCAACACCGAGAAAATCCTCTTCATCTGTGGCGGCGCCTTCGTCGGTCTCGAAGACCTCGTCAAGCGCCGGCTTGGCCGCAACACCCTCGGCTTCCACTCGGATGTCAACACCCAGGAACTGGATGACCCGAACGTCAACATTCTCGAACGGGTGCAACCCGAGGACCTGCTGCACTTCGGTCTCATTCCCGAATTCATCGGACGCCTGCCGGTCATTTCCTCGCTGCGCAAGCTCAGCGAAGACGAACTGGTCAACATTCTAACCGAGCCGAAAAACGCCCTCATCAAACAATACTCCAAGCAACTCGCGATGAACGGAGTCAAACTCCGCGTCACCCGCGATGCCTACCGCGCCCTGGCCGAGGAAGCCGTGCGCCGGGGCACAGGTGCCCGCGCCCTGCGCTCGATCTTCGAGCGGCTGATGTTGGATGTGATGTTCGATGTCCCTTCCCGCGGTGACATCGAAGCGGTCACCATCAACCGCATGGTCGTCACCGGCGCCCGCCCCCCGCTCATCCGCCGCCGCCGCGAAAACCAGGACGCCGCCTGACCCACCGCCTGACCCCCCGCCGGGGCTGGCCCCGTGTGGCACCTCCAGACCGCCGCGGGTGCCTGGCTGCGGCGCTCTGCCACTGGCGCGTGCGTGAGCCTGCCGCAGGCAGACGCCGTCAATCCGGCGCATGCTAGTTAGATCAACCAGCCCCGAGGCTGCGGTTTCACGCCGCACGGCAGCCGGCGCCGAACCCCTTGCGCAAGTCCCGAGCGCCCCCCTAACCGATAGCCTGGCGCAAGTCCCGCATGCTCCACAATCGCCCGGCCGCCGCCGCGCCGTTGCCCCGCAATTTGCGCGCGCCATCCTTGCGTGTCGTGCCGAAGCGGTCCCGGCAGCACGTGAACACCTCGTCCACAAAGCCCCGGCTGCCGAGCACCGCCCCATCCGTGAAATACCTCACCCGGCTCCGCAGCATCTTGCCCAGCGCCACATCGCGGCTCCGCTCCAGCTGCGCCAGTTCCGCCTCTGCCACCTCCTTCCTGATGCCTTTCCTAACCACCTTCACCTCCCGCCCGCCGCCCTCGCTCACCACTTCTTGCAGCTTCTCCTCGCCTTGCGCTAACAAAAGCATGCGGTAGTCCTTGGACACCTCACCCGCCCAATGTCGCGCATCCGCCTCGTAACCCTTGTGCGCCATGAGCGCCCGCACCAGCCCGGCCCGCGCCTTCTTGCCATCGCCCCGCGCGCCCCCCCCCATCGCCTCGCCATAACTGCTCCAGCGATACTCCGCCGGGTCGCCCACCATGCCCGCACGCACCGGGTTCAAATCGATATAGGCAGCCATCGTCCTGGCCGCCAGTCCATCCTCCACCAGCACGCTCTTGAAGCGGGATTCCCACAACGCGCCGGTGCGTTCGCACCTGGTGTTGAACCACCGGCTGAAGCGCAGCAGCAGTGTCTTCATGAATTCCCCCAAATCGTGCATCCGATAGGTATAGCGTTCATGCAGCTCCCTCACCAATGACTCGTCCGCCAGGCCGCTCTTCACCCGCTGCCGCAACTCCGCCAACTCCTTGGCCACCACCCCTACCACCGCCTCGTTGTAGATCGCTCCCAACCGGTGCAGCAACTCATTGTCCGACAAACCTCCTGCCGCCATGGGTGGCACTTCCAGCAACAAGTGCACATGGTTGCTCATCAAACAATACGCCAGCACCCGGCAGCCCGAAAAATTCTCGTACATCCGCAGGTAGGTGCGGAATTGTTCTTTTTCCTCCCGCCCGAACGCCAGCCGCCGTTCCACCACCCGCGTGATGCAGTGATAGATCACAGGGCGTTCGGTCGAATCCTTCCACGGGGCCAGCCAGCGTGCGCGTCTCATATGGGTATGGGTATGGGTATGGGTATAAGGGTTGTGAAATTGCGGTTGGAGCGCGTGGCGCCATCAATCACGGCACCGACAGCCACCAGCCTACCTTGTCACGGCACGGCCCGCAAGCGCAATTTGATGGTTTGTCTGACACCATGTGAGATGCCGCCATAAATCAGCCAAGGTCTATTGGACCCTGGCTGGAAAAGAAAGAACGGCCCCCGGCACCGGCCTGCAGGATTGCAACCCAGGACCGGGGCTCGGAGCACAAGCTTAGGACTTGTAGCGGAGACGCTTCTTATGGCGGTTCTGCTTCATGCGTTTTTTGCGTTTGTGCTTGTTGATCTTCGTTTTACGGCGTTTCTTGATGGAGCCCATGGCTTTTGCGTTAGGGGTTAGTATGCGATGAAAAGGATTGTGTGATAAGTCGCGGCCGCGTCGCGGCGGGACCGCTGGTGATGGAAATTACTGACGGGAGTACAGTTCATTGGCGCTGGTTCGATGCGGGGTCAGGGGACCAGTTTGTTGAGGGGGTATTCGATGATGCCTTCCGCGCCGAGACGCTTGAGGTCGGGGATCATGTCTCGAACCACGATTTCGTCAATCACCGTCTCTACGGCGACCCATCCTTCCTCGGCGAGTTGGGACACGGTGGGGCGGCGCAGCGAGGGCAATTTGAGCAACAACTCCGCCAGGCGATCCTGCGGCAGGTTCATTTTGAGGCCGACTTTACCCCGGGCGCCAAGCGCCGCCTTGAGCAATAACACAATGCGCGCCATCTTCTCCATTTTCCATGGATCGGCCGCCGCGGCCGGGCTGGCATAGAAATGCGGATAGGAGGTCAGCAGGGTGTCGACGATGCGCAAGTGGTTGGCTTTAAGCGAGGAGCCGGTCTCGGTGACATCGACGATGGCATCGACCAAATCAGGCACCTTCACCTCGGTGGCGCCCCAGGAGAATTCCACGTCGGCGTGAATTCCGCGCTCCTTGAGGTAGCGCTGGGTGATGCCCACGCCCTCGGTGGCGATGCGCTTGCCTTCGAGATCGGCCGGGGTGCGGATCGGTGAATCCTCGGGCACCACCAACACCCAACGGGTCGGCCGGGTGGTGGCACGCGAATAGGGCAACTCGGCCAGATCGACCAAGTCGACGCCATTTTCATAGGCCCAATCGAAGCCGGTGATGCCACAATCGATAAAGCCTTGGCCGAGATAGCGGCCGATTTCCTGGGCGCGGATCAAGTAGAGCGCGAGTTCCGGGTCATTGGAGGCCGGCCGCAAGCCCCGGGACGACGCGTAAACCTCGTAGCCAGCCTTGGCCAACAGCTCGATAGTGGGCTCTTGCAGGCTGCCTTTGGGAATAGCAAATCTCAGGGATGGGGAGGGCTCCATTGCGGGGCGCACCTTGTGGGCCATCCGCGACGCGGAATCAAGCCGCGTTTTTCAAAAAGTGCCAAAAAGGCGCAAATAGGCGTCGCGCCCGGTTCGATGACGATGTAGATACCGTTACGTAGCGATGAAGCAGAATTTGAAGCAACCGTCCCGTTTTCCAGTTCGTGGCTTCGCGCTGGTGGTGGTGATGTCGTTGCTGGTATTGCTCACGATCCTTGGGGTCGGGCTACTCAACCTGTCCACGATCGCACTGCGCGGTTCCGGTCAGGCCGATTACGTCGCCCGGGCCCAAGGCAATGCCAGGCTCGCCCTGATGCTGGCCCTCGGCGAGTTGCAGCGCCAAGCCGGGCCCGATACCCGTGCCACGGCAGCCGCCTCGATTCTCAGCACGACAGGGGTGATCCACCCGCACTGGACCGGAGTCTGGAGCACGCGAGCCGCCGCCGGGGGCCCGCTGTTGACCCGTGACGACAAAGCGGGCGGTCTGAGCGACACCCGCAGCCCCGCCGCGGATCGGGAACAACTCGCCCTCGGCTGGTTGGTCAGCGGGGCGGCGACCGGGTCAGGCGTCAGTCCGCGCCAGCCGCTTGCCGACAATCCGGTCAAACTCGTCGGTCCCGGGACGGTGGGGGCCGACGCGGCCAGCCACGAAGTATCCGCCCCGCAGGTGGCGATCGACCGCGGTGGCGCGCAACCGGGGCATTGCGCATGGTGGGTGGGTGACCTCGGCATCAAAGCCAACATTGCCACCCCCGATGCCTTCGAGGGCAAACTTCCCGATCCAACCGAGCCGGCCGGCGGCGGTTGGTTTCGCTTGATGACGTCGCAAGAGGCCGATGCCTCGGCCCTGGCCGAGCCAGCGCGGCTGAATGCCGCCAAGAAACGCCTGCTCGCCTCGGAAGCCACGCCGCGCTTGATCAACCCGCATGCACCCGCCACGCCCGGCAAGCATTTTCATGAGTTCACCACCCAGTCCCAAGGGCTGCTCACCGACATGGCCAACGGCGGCTTGAAGCGCGATCTCACCGCCTATTTCCAGAGCAACGGCGAGATTGCGGACCGCGCCGGGCTGTGCGGGCTCAGCGATGGGGACAACCTCGTCGGCCCGGCCAATGCCACCGACAAGGTGGCCACCCGCGATGGCATCAATTGGTCCGACACGCGTCACCAGTTCACCTCGCCACGCTTCGGACTGCTCCGGCGCTGGGCCACCGTTGCCGCGCCGTTGCGCGACGGCGTGTTCGACGCCATCCCGCCCAAGCCCGAGCTCGACCCGCGCGTCGGCGCCTCCAACGCCCTCGCCCTCGCCAATCTAACACCCACCTCGATTGCCGCGGCCGACACCCCCGGCATTTCCCCGATCCTCGTCGAAGGCTCGCTATTCTATAACATGAGCTGGCATCGCGCCACGCCGCAGCCGGGCCAGCCCCCCCCCAAGCATCCCTATCAAGTCCGGATCCACGTCTATCCGCGCTTCGTGCTGTGGAACCCGTACAACGTCAACCTTACCCTCGACCGCTGCATCGGCATGATCCAAGGCAACGGGCGGCAGGAAATGTGGACCGAAAGCTACCGGATGCTCGGCTCCTTCCGGATGACTTATCTGAGCCAATGGCTCTGGATGGAGGGGGGGCGCAACTTGAATTTTGCTCCGGTTGGCAACTCGTTTTTGGCGAGCGCGGGATACACCGACCCCTACATCGGGTGCTGGTATTTCTCGATTCCGCGCACCACCTTTGCGCCCGGCGAATGCCTGGTGTTTTCCCCGGACAAAGCGGCCGAATACAGCGGCCCAAGGTCCCAAGACGACAACAACTATGCGCTCGAAGCCAACACCCTCAGCTGCCTCGCGCCGCCCCATCCATCGCGCAATTTCCATGTTTCTAATTATGATGATAGCGACAGTGGCCTCGACATCATTCCCGCGCTCTACTGGCTAGCCCCTACCAAAGCCTGGACCAGCGGCGGGATCAAGAACCAAACCGATGACTGTCGGGTCATTGTGAAACAACTCGGCAAGCGCACCAATGTGACCTTTGAGGACTTCGATGCGCTGCCGCAACTCGCGCTGCTCTCCGCCTCATTGCAATATGGCGGCGGCCGCGAAGCGCGAATCTCGTGGAGCCTGAACGAAAAAATGGCCATCGAGGACTCCACCGATATCGCCACCCATCCGCTCACCGCCCCACCCAATGTGCGCACCCGCGAGGGCATCCGCCTGCGCTGGTTCGATGAGCACAAGTCGAATTTGGCAGGCTCGGGCAGCCTCACAATCTCGGGCAGCCTCAAGGACACGCCCCATTTTTCCGACGCGCTGCTGGCGAACTGGAACCCGCGGGCGGCTTATGCCACGCGCTCGCCGTTTGACAACATCGCCGGCTCGCTGCCAACCTCCGGATCTTTGGGCGGACCGTGGTTCTTCGGGGCCTATACCCGTGACCTCTACGATGGGGCGGTGGGATGGGATGACCAAATGCCGGTGCCGCGCGACGGACGCTATCACGGCAATCCGTTTGGTCCGCCCCAGGAAAACGGCGGCCGGCCCATCGTGTTGTTCGACCTGCCGCGCGCAGGCACCGGCGTGCTCTCCATCGGCCAATTCCAACACGCCAAACTCTCCGAGTTCATCTGGCATCCATCGTATGCCGTCGGCCAATCCCTCGCCGACCCGCGCCTCGCCGACAGCCGCCTGGGCGGACTCAAGCACACCGCACCGCCGTATGCCGGTGCCGCCAAAACCCAGACCGGCGGCTTCGACGCCGAGGCCATCGGCTGGTCGGACGATACCGAGCGCTCCGCCAACCGCGAGGCGTGGGCCACCCAGGCGCGGGCGATTTACCAAGACTATCCAGACAGCGACAACCTGGTTTATGACCTGTCCTTCGAACTGAATCACACCCTCTGGGATGCCTTCTTCCTCTCCACCGGCAGCAGCCACGCCAAACAACAGTTTCTAACAAACCAGGCGCACCCGCCGCTGCCCAACGGCCGGATGCGCCTGGCCCCAATCACCGGCCCCGCCGCCACCGCCGAGGCGCTGGCCGACTTCCACCGCAGTGCCTACGCCCTCTGCGTCGATGGCGCCTTCAACGTCAACTCCACCAGCGTCGAGGCGTGGAAAGCGGTCCTCGGCGCCACCCGCCGCCTGTCCGCGGATGGCAAATCCATGGTCTTCCCCCGCGTGCTGGCGCCGCCCGGCGGCCAGTGGACTGCCAACGATGCCACCGACGCCCAAGCGGCCTGGTCGGGCATGCGCGCGCTCAGCCCTGAGGAAATCGACCGCCTTGCCCGCGCCATCGTCGTGGAAGTGCACAAGCGCGGGCCATTCCTCTCGCTGGCGGATTTTGTCAACCGCCGTCTGGCAGATGATGACAGCGGGCGCATGGGCGCGCTGCAGGCCGCCATCGAGGCCGCCGGCTTGAATGCGCGGCTGCAGGCGGTCTATCCGCTAGACAACACCCGCCCGCTGCCCGACTACGTGCATCCCGACAACATCCAGGACGCCACCCGGCTGGAGCAAACGCTCAAGCCCGATTGCAAGGCGTGGGGCATCCCCGCCTATCTAACGCAAGGGGATCTGCTGCAAGTGCTTGGTCCCATGCTCACCGCCCGCTCGGACTCCTTCATCATCCGCGCCTACGGCGACGCGGCCGATGCCGGCGGCAAAGTCCAGGCCCGCGCGTGGTGTGAGGCGGTCATCCAACGCTGTCCTGAGCCGCTTGTGCCCGACGCCTCCGGCCTGAACTCTGCCAACCTCGGCAAACCCTCGGACCTGGGCCGGCGTTTCGTGGTCAAATCGTTCCGCTGGCTGCGCCCGGGGGAAGTGTGACGGCGGCTGATGGGACGGCGGCTGATGGGACTTGCAAATCCGCCGGCGGTTTCCCAGACTCGATGCATGCTGTGCCGAAAAGTCGTTCCCAAAGGGTTTCGTTTGACCGGTCAAAAAACCATTCTGACTCCGGAGCAGCGCGAGGAGATCCTACGCCGCCTTGCCACCGGGGAAACCCAAACGGCGGTGGCCAAGGATTTCAATGTCACGCGGGCGGCCGTCTCGCTGATCAAGCAACGCACCGCCGACCCGGCGCGCTTCGCCGCGAGGTATGACCTCAAGAAGCGCCTCTCGGCCGAAGAAGCCGACCTGCTCAAACAGACCTTCGACAACTCGCTGCCCAAAGACCACGAACTGGATGTGCTGGGCCCCGCCCCATCGAAAATGTGGACCTTGGAGCGCGGCTACGCCCTTGCCGGGAAGCTCTTTGGCAGGCAGCCGAGCATGCGCGTGATGAAATCCTGCATGGGCAGGCATCTCGCCCGCCGCCCCGATGGCGAACTCACGCCGCCCGAACCTCCGCCGCCCCGCGACCTCCGCCGGTTGCCACCGGAATTGGCGGCCGACAAGGATTTCGTCAAATACTACCTCTCGCCCATCGCCTTGCAGATCGAGCAACGCGAATACGAACTCGCCCTCGAACACTATCACAAACACCGCGCCGAACTCGAAAAACGCCAAGCCTCACGCGACATCCTGCCGGCGGAATTGGCGGACGGCGAATGGGAGGATAACTGGGCGCCGCCGCCCCTGACCGGCGACCACTCCGACCCGCCGCCCACACCGGCACCGGGCCACCGCGTCGGCAAGCACGCCAAGAGCAAGGGCAATCCCTTCACCAAGGCGAAGCGCAAGAAGAAACGCCGCTGACCGCGGCACGACGGTTGGCGCGCGCCCGCCAAATCCAAACATTGACCCGCCCCGGCGCCGCCGCTAGAACCCGCCATGCCCGATGCCCCTGCCCGCCTGACGGATGCCGCCCTGCAACCGCTTGCGGCTCAACCCGAACTGCGCCAGACCTGCCTCAAGTTGTTAGAAAACATGCCGCAAGCGGCCCATCCGGGCGCCGCGGCGATGATCGCGCGCTGGGAGGCGGTGGATGCCCGCAAGCGCCGCGCGCGGTGGCGCGGGGTACTGGCAGTGACGTTGCTGGTGGTGTCGGCGTGGGTGCTGGTCGGGGCGGTGGCTGGGGTCTGGCGGAACCAACGGGTGCTCGGCTGGTTCGGGCACTTTGGCACGGGGCGGCCTGCGCCAGCGCATGAGCTGTTGGGTGAGGGGTTGAGTGAACGCGACCGGTTTTTGTTATTCGGCGATCTAACAATCCGGCCGGAGTCGGAACGGATGCGATCCCTATGGCAAAGCGCGGCGGAAAATCCGGCATATTTTGCCGAATATGCCTTTGCGTATGCCGCGGAGAACCGGGCGTTGCCGCCGGACTTTTTGGCAACGGCGCAGCGGCTCGACCCGGACAACTCATGGTTCACCTATCATGCGGCGGGCACCCTCGCCAAAGACTCGGTCAAGCGAGAGAGACAAACAAGTCAAGCCAAGCAGGCCGGTGAAGCCCCGGCGTGGGAAATCGTCAACGAGGCCGCGCACAAGCAGGCACTGGCATTGCTGCGCGACGCCAGCCGGCAAACGCATTTTGTGAACCGGCGCAATGAATTCATTGCGGCGAGGGTGGCGTTGCTGCCGCAGTCAGATCAGGTCTCACGCATGGCGGCGGGGGTTTATCTAAGCGGCCATGCCGGTGCCGAGGTCAACATGCGTTATCTGGCCGAGGCTATCGCGGCGCAGGCGTGGTTGTTAGGCGAGGCTGGGGATGCGGCGGGCTTCGAGTCGCTCCTTGGCGAAGTGGACGTGTTCATCAAGACCCTGGCTGGAGTGAAGCATCCCAAGCTGCTCGACGCGCAGCTCTTGAAGGCCAATTGCCTGATCCTGACCCGCAGTTTGCAAGCAGCCGCGCAAAAACTAGGGCGTGCCGAAGAAGCCGCGCAGCTCAAGAGCATCACCGGGCGCCTTGCGCAATGGCTCAAAGCGCAAGAGAGCGCGAGGACAACCCAGGCGGTGGACCTGCGCAGCAGCCTGGGCAACGCGTCACTGCTGGCGACTCGCTGGCAGGTGAAATCCCCGCCGCAGCTCGCCGAGGACGAGTTGAAGCCCGGCCGGATGGCGGAACATTTGTTAGCCGCCCGGCTTGGATCGCTGGCGGTGTGGGTGCTGCTGGGGTTGGGCATGGTGGCTGTCGCGTTGTTCCGCTTCTGCCTGCCGCAACCGGTGTTGCGCTTGGCACAGCGGATCAACGAGCTGCTCACGCCGGGCGATGGGGCGTGGATCATAGGCGCTGGGGTGGTGCTGCCTTTCGGCTATGTGACGGCGCTGATGCGCCTCACGCCGCTGGGCGGGCAGGATTGGGGATTGATCCATGGGGGTGCGGCAATGGTGGTGGCGGCCGATTTTCTGGCGCTGGGATTGTTGATGTTGATGGTGCCGGTGTTGGTGGTGCGGTGGCGGCTCGGGCGGCGGGCGGCGGCGCTGGGGATTTGCCGTGGCAAGCCGCTCCTTGGCTGGCTGGCGGTGGCGGCCGGGGCCGCGTTGGTGCCAGTGATTGGAATGAGCCATCCGCCGGTGGACCAACTCCAGTTCCATCTGATTTTGAAGCTGTCCCTGATCGCCATGCTGCTGCCGCTGCTGCTGCTGCTTGTGAGCAGTCTGGTGCAGGCGCTGGCCGTGACCTTCAGCCGCCAGTTTTCCCGCGCTGTGGTGGCGCTGGCGTTGCTTCCGACCTACGCCTGCGGCATGCTGCTGCTCATGGCGTCGCTACCGGTCTATCAAGCCGCGCAGGCCGGCTGGGAGCGGCGCGACTCGCTGACCGAACTGACAGCTCAAGGCATCACCCGCTATGAAGGCGAGGTGGCCAGGCAGTTGCTGCGGGAACTCCGGGAGGTGTTGGGATTGGATGTGGCGCGCTGAGCCGTGCCGCTCGTGCGCTGCCGGTGTGTCGGCGCGCGATCTCTTCTCAAAGAGGCTGCTATGGAATGGCTCGGCACTGCCGCGGACTTGTGGAACATTGAGGCTGAGCTTGCCGAATGAGGTCTGGAGACTCTTCGGTTTGAAGCCGTTAGATCGACCGTCCCTCGCCTCACAACGCTCGTAGGCACCGGCCTTGAGGTGGTGGGCGCGTTCGAGGATCATGGCAGCGTTGACGAGCATTTCGGCGATGAGTGGCATGTACTTCGGCTACTGGCTTGCTGATGTGACCATGAGGTAACCATGGCAAGCGGATGACCCCACGCATTGGCCCGTCATGGACCACGGCGGAGCGCAGTCCGCCGGCCCTTGGGCGCGCACGTCCCGGGAGCCCGCCGCTCCACCGCAACCCCGGATTTTTCACTGCCGTGAAAATTTTCCTGTCGCCCGGGTGGGGGCTGAGGCACGCTGGGGACACGCCGCAATGAAAGCACTCGTCAAGGCCAAGGCAGAACCCGGATTGTGGTTGCAAGAGGTCCCGGATCCCACGGTCGGGCCGATGGATGTATTGATCAAAATCCGCAAAACCTCGATTTGCGGCACCGACGTGCACATTTGGAAATGGGATGCCTGGGCGCAACGGACGATCCCGCTGGGGATGCACGTCGGCCACGAATTTTGCGGGGTGGTCGAGGCAGTGGGTGCCGGGGTCACCGAAGTCCAGCCCGGCGAATTGGTCTCCGGGGAAGGCCACATCGTGTGCGGCCGCTGCCGCAATTGCCTCGCCGGCCGCCGCCACCTCTGCCCGAACACGCTGGGCGTGGGCGTCAACCGCCCGGGCGCATTCGCCGAATACCTGTCCATCCCGTACCGCAATGTCTACAAGGTCAACCCGAACATCCCGGAGGAGGTCATTTCCACCTTTGATCCGCTCGGCAATGCGGTCCACACCGCCTTGTCGTGGGACTTGGTGGCCGAGGACGTGCTCATCACCGGTGCCGGGCCGATCGGCTGCATGGCCGCGGCTATCTGCCAATTCGCCGGCGCGCGCCACATCGTCATCACCGATGTGAACCCGTACCGGCTCGCACTCGCCAAAAAATTGGGGGCCACCCGCGCGGTCAACGTCGCCACCGAATCGCTCACCGAGGTCAAGCGCGCGCTGGGAATGAAAGAAGGCTTCGATGTGTGCTTGGAAATGTCCGGCCATCCGGCGGGTTTGCGCGACATATTGGAGCACAGTTCCAACGGGGCCAAGGTCTCGCTCCTGGGCATTTTCCCGGAACCAGTGGCAATTGATTGGGATAAGGTGATTTTCAAAGGCCTGCTGCTGAAAGGAATTTACGGGCGGGAAATGTTCGAGACCTGGTACAAGATGAGCAGCATGATCCGCGCCGGGCTGGACATTTCCCCCGTCATTACACACCGCTACCCGTTCACCGATTTCGCCCACGGCTTTGCCACCATGATGTCCGGCCAATCCGGAAAAGTTGTCCTCGACTGGACCATCTGAGCGCGCTCCACTGCCGTGGCGCGCCAGTTGCATCGTCGCCGCCCCCCTTTCCCATCCCCGCACTCTTCACCCTGCCATGCCCGAATCCTTCCTGCCCGAATCCTTCCTGCCCAAACCGTTTGCCCATACCTACGACATTGCCCCGCAATACGCCAAGAGCGCGGTGTACTTTTCCTGTGAATTCGCCATCGACCAGAGCTTCAAAATCTACTCCGGCGGTCTCGGTTTTCTTGCCGGCTCGCACATGCGCGCCGCCGCCGATTTGCGCCAGAACCTCTGCGGCATCGGCATCCTGTGGACTTACGGCTACTACGACCAATCGCGCGGCGAAGACCGCGAGCTGGCCATCCAATTCCGCAAAAAACAATACGCCTTCCTCAAGGACACCGGGATTCGCTTCACCGTGCCCATCCACGGCCATCCGGTCTGGGTCAAGGCGATGTTTCTCCCCGGCGAGCTGTTCGGCACGGTGCCGATGTTTTTTCTCAGCACCGACATCGAGGAAAACGACGACCTCTCGCGGGCCCTGACTCATCGCCTCTACGACAACGACTATCTGCGCCGCATCGCCCAATACATCATCCTGGGCGCCGGCGGCGCTCGACTCCTGGAAGAACTCGGCGTCGATCCGGCAATCTGGCATCTCAACGAAGCTCACGGCCTGTCCGCCGCATTCCGCATTTACGAGCGCTTCCGCCGTCTCGACGAGGTGAAGCGCCGCTTTGTGTTCACCACCCACACCCCGGAAGAGGCGGGCAACGAAATGCATGACTTCCGCTTGCTGCGGGATTTTTCGTTTTTCGGCGAAGTGCCGGAGGAGGAAATCCGCGCCATCACCGGCATCGACGGCGAGGTGTTCAATCACTCGCTCGCCGCGCTGCGCCTCAGCCGCTCCGCCAACGGCGTCTCCAAGCTCCACGGCGAAGTCTCCCGCCAGATGTGGAGCAAATATCCTAACATCTGCGAGATCACCCACGTCACCAACGCCCAGAACAAGAAATACTGGGCCGACAAGGAGCTCGAAGCCGCGCGCCTGGCCGGGGATATCGCCGCGCTGCGCCAACGCAAGCGCGAGCTCAAGGAAACCCTCTTCAGCCAGGTCGCCAATCAAACCGGCAAATTCTTCAAGCCCGACGTGCTGACCCTGGTCTGGGCGCGCCGCTTTGCCGGCTACAAACGGCCCGACCTCATCACCCGTGACGCCGAATTGTTCCGCGACCTCATCAGCAACGCCGAACATCCCATCCAGATCCTGTGGGCCGGCAAACCCTATCCATTCGATCACGGCGCCATCGACACCTTCAACCATCTCATCCGCCTCACCAAGGACATGCCCAATGCCACCGTGCTCGTCGGCTACGAACTGGCCCTCTCCCGCCTCCTCAAAAACGGCTCCGATATCTGGCTCAACAACCCGGTGGTCACCCGCGAGGCGTCCGGCACCTCCGGCATGAGCGCCGCCATGAATGGCTCGGTGAATCTATCAACCTACGACGGCTGGGTCTGTGAATTCGCCCGCGACGGGCACAACTCGTTCATTGTGCCGCCGGCCGACGCGGCCCTGAGCCCTGAGGAACGCGACCGCCAGGATTTGTTAGAAGTCTATCGGGCACTCACCGAACAAGTGCTGCCGCTCTACTACGAGAGGCCGGATGATTGGTACCGCGTGGTGCTCAATTCGATGAATGAGGTGGTGCCGTTCTTCGATGCCGACCGGATGGTCGACGAGTACTACAAGAAGATCTACGCTTGAGGATTGCGCGCCATGGCAACTCCAGACCGTCCCCCCGCCGCTGCCGCGCCGACTCCTCCGCAACGCGCGGCGGTGCCCGTTGCGAGCCTCGCCGCACACCTTGCCGGACTCATCGGGGCGGACAAGGTTACCACTGCCGCGGACGTGTTAGCCAGCCATGCCGCGGACAAATGGTCGGCCAGCCACTTGCCGGACCTGGTGGTGTTTGCGGAAAGCACCGCGGAGGTGGCTGCGGTGATGGCCTATGCCCACGCCCACCGGGTGCCGGTGACCACCCGCGGCGCGGGGGTCGGCTACGTCGGCGGCTGTGTGCCGATCCAGGGTGGCATCGTGCTGTCCACCGCCCGCATGAACCGCATCCTTGGCATCCATCCCCAGGATGGCGTCGCCATCGTCCAGCCTGGCGTCATCACCGGCACCTTGCAGCAGGCCGCCCGCGCCGTCGGCTGGGAATACCCGCCGGATCCCGCGTCGCTCAAGGAATGCTCGCTGGGTGGCAACATCGCCACCAATGCCGGCGGCCCACGCTGCCTGAAATACGGCGTGACCCGGGCATATGTGTTAGGCCTGGAGGTGGTGTTGGCCGATGGTCGGGTCGTCCGCTGCGGCGGGCGCACTCACAAGAACAAGACCGGCTTTGATTTGATAGGGCTGTTCACCGGTTCGGAGGGGATGCTCGGGGTGATCACCGAGGCCACCTTGCGGCTCATTCCACGGCCCGCCGGCCGGGGCATGGTGGCGGCGGTTTTCCCGGACTTCGCGCTGGCCGCCGCCGCCGTCCAAGCCATTCTCAATGCCGGCCATCTGCCCTCGGCACTTGAAATCACCGATTCGTTCACCCTGGCCGCCGCCCGCCGCCGCCTCGGCCCGGAGGTGTTCCCACCGGGCGACGCCTATCTGATGGTCGAGATCGATGGCCGCCCCGCCGCCATCCAAGCCGAACTCGACGAACTCCACACCTTGCTCGCCGCACGCGGCGCCTCCTCCTTGGAGCGCGCCCCGGACGAGGCGTCCTGCGAGCGGCTCTGGCTGCTGCGCCGCGAGTTCTCTTACGCCCTGCGCGACACCGGCCTAACAAAACTCAACGAGGACATCGTGGTCCCCCGCTCGCGGCTGGTCGAACTGGTGGACTTCGCCAGGGCGTTAGAATCGGAGACCGGCATTCCCATCGCCTGTTTCGGCCATGCCGGGGATGGCAACATCCACACCAACCTGATGGTCGGCGACTATGCCGACCCGGCGGTTAGGCAGGCCGCGCGTGCCGCCCTCGACCGCCTGTTCGCATGGGTGCTGGCCCACGGCGGCGCGATCACCGGCGAGCATGGCGTGGGCTTGGCCAAGAAACCCTGGGTCGGCACCGCCCTGGGTGAGGTTTCGCTGGACGTGCACCGCGCGCTCAAACATGCGCTCGACCCGCACCACATTCTCAATCCGGGAAAATTCCTCGACCCCTGAGCCGGGCGGTGGCGATGGCGGTTGGCTTCAGGCCGAGGTTGTGGAGCATCGAGGTGAACCCGAGTGCGTCCCAGGCTTTCATGGCGACGAGCTGCGGACCGAGTTCGACGATTTGTTCGGTTTGGATTTCGTCGAGCAGGACGCCGTCGATAACGGTCCCGCCGACGGACTGGGTGGCACCTTTGGAGCGTTTGGCGAGG
>CAIZNN010000106.1 GCA_903934285.1 Akkermansiaceae bacterium
CCGCCCCGCTGCGGCAGGGTGGCAAGTTATCAAAGGAAAGTCGGCCACGCTGGACCGCGGCGAGAATGGGCCCGCGCCCAGCTCGTCGGAGGTGCGGATCCGCGTGGCCGACTTTCCGGCGGTGGACACCGCCGCTGCAGGCCGCTCAGGGCCGCGCGAGTGCGGCGGTGAGCTGACCGAGCTGCGCATGCCCGCGCACCCGCCTGAAGCCACTCTGAGCCCGCATCAGGGCCACGCCCATCCAGCGGGCCACCTGGTTGGTTTCGTCGCGCCAGCGGCACACCCGGCCGATGGTGCCACGTGCATTGCCCATCACGTTTTCAATGTTGTTAGTGCTCAAAAATGTCACGTTGAGGGTCGATGGCACATTGAGCCGGTGGAACGCCAGCAGGCAGTCGCGACGTGCCGACAACGCCTCGCCCGCAGCGAAGTTCCTTTCAGTCACATACCTGAGCAAGTCATCAAAAGCTTCTTCCCCGGCCTCCGCACCCTGCACCCCGCGCAGGATGTTCATCTTGCCCACAAACCCCTTCTTATCCTTGCGGGCAAGCTTGGCGCAGACCACCCGCTCCACATGCACAAGGCACTCCTGCTGAATGGCATCGGGCCAATACTCGCTCACCGCCTTGGCGATGGCCGCACTGCCGTCGCGCAGCACCAGCACCCGCCGGTCCCGTCCAACGACGAGCCCGCGCGCCGCGATTTTTCCTAGCAAACCATTCACCACCTCCGCGCTTTCGCTGCTACCTTCCTCAAAATCCAACAGGTGTTTGTAACCCTCCGTGTCGATCGCCATGGCCACCACCACGCAGCGTTCCTTGCCCAAGAAGATGCCGTCAACATACATCGCCAGCACGCTCACGCCCGTCAGATCACGCGCCCGGAACTCCGTTAGCAACTCATTGCTGCGGGCCTTCCACGCGGCTGACACCGTGCCCTTGCTCGTGCCGGTCATCTTGCCCACGCCGCTGCTCGAAGCCCCGTGGCACATGCCCTCAAGCACCTCGTCGAACATCCCCTTGCTCCGTTTGACCTCGGCGTAAGTGTTGAGGACAACCTCCTGCGTCGTGCCGTTCTCCAGCGTCACGCGGACCCGGCGCTTCGCGATGCGCTCCTTGCCAGAACTCGTCTTGATGGTGACCGGCTCGGTCCCCCCTCGCTGGTAAATGCCCCCGGGACGGTGGCTCTCGCCACACAATTCCGTGACCTCCTGGGCCATGAGGCTCAAAATCCCCTCGCGCACCATCGTGCGGATCTGATCCTGGAAAATCCCTTTGAAATCCACAATCCCGGCTTGCACCGGGGCCTTGATGCCTTTATTTCTCTTCATAGTGTTGGTTGGTTTAAACGTTTGTTCAAAACAGACGGTGTCGGTACACCGTCCGATCAACCAGCACTACTCCTTTCTAACATTTTAACGGAAAAAAATCCGCCGCCAAATCGCCGCCGCCCCATCGCGCGAGCCGTCCACGGTCACCACCGTGACTTGTCCCCCACGACCCATCTCCTCAATCGCCCCGATCGCCCCCATCGAGCTGGGGTCGTTGATCGGAAACGCGGCGTCCAGCTCGGGAAAGCGCCTCAACAAGTCGCGCATCACCGGGCGCGA
>CAIZNN010000107.1 GCA_903934285.1 Akkermansiaceae bacterium
GGTTCTTTTGACCACAACCCCAGAGCAGCACCCGCCGCCCCAACCGGTGTCAAACAGCATGCTGCATCACCCCAAAAAACCGCCCTCCCAACTGGACAGTTCTAATTGTCGTCGGCGACCAGCTTTAATTGTCGTCACACATACAGGTGCTTTTGGGTTTCTCTTCGGTCTCTACGAGTGTGGAAATTGGCTCCGTACCGTGATTCTGCGGTACGCTTTCCAGCTCCTTCAGAAACTCCTTGGTGGCGTTCAAGACAGAGGGGGTCGCGGGCTGACCGCGTATCCACTCGTAGAGCCAGTGCGTCACCCACGCGGCAAACTTCGGCGAGTACCACTGAGCTAGGCGATCAGCAGGGCCGCGCGACACAGCGACACCACGCCCGTGAACTCAGGCCTGTTTCTTTCCATCTGTGTTAGGGCGCGCCTTAGCCGCCTTCGCATGCTCGCTGAAAGGGGAGGGGACCTCCTCGATCACCGGGATCACAACCCCGCTAGGTCCTATCGACCAGATCTTTATGGCCTCTGCTTTCGTCATCACGCCGACATAATGGGCTTTCAGAACGGCGGCGCCACCTGAGTGGCCGAACTCGAACGTCAGACTGTCCAGGGGCTTCCCGAGCGCCACCATCACCGAAGCGTGGGTATGCCGCAGCCCGTTGTCAGGCCAGTCAGGTGAGTCTTCCGGCGCACCAGGTGGATCAAACAGGTCGCACCAAACCCGCCATCCCGCTTTGCGGCGCACAGCCTTCTCCTTCCTGATCCAGTTGGCGGGCAGGACCGTCTCGTCAATTGGATAGACCCTGAGCCATGCCGCTAGCGGGGCGGGCATCTCGATGAACCGCCGCCGGTTAGTCTTGGTGGAGTCTGCGCTGAGCGTGATGCCTTCGTGGGTGATGTCGCCGGGCTCCAAGCGTTCCAACTCGGCCTGCCGCATGCCGGTGAAGAGGCCGATGGCAAAGGCAGGCACACACTCTGGGTAGCGCGTCTCCGCTGTAACCAGGAGCGCCCGGCATTGCTCTGAGGTGAGTACGCCAATGGCTCCCTTGCGTATTTTCCGTTTCTCCAGGACCTCCACAGTTTTCAGGTCGCACCAGTTCCTTGGTAGCCTGGAGCACCAGCGCCAGAACGTCTTGATCGAGGTCGCCCTGCTGTTGAATGTCGTGTCAGCACCTGAATAGGCTTCGACGTGGGCGTAAAGTTCAGCGGGTGTAATGGTCGAGAGCATCCTTCCTGTGAAATCCGTCTGCAATGCCGTGCTCATTTTCTCATAGGCGCGTCGTTGCGAGTCGCTCTTGTCCTCCTTCTCTAGCAGGAATTGAGACAGCGCCACCCCCACGTCCATGCTGCTCTCCTTATCCATCTCCATCTTGGCGATTCTCTTGGCCGCATCCAGCAGCGAGATGCCGTAGGGTTTCAGAATGTCGGCGGCTCGGGTGGCCTCATCAGCCAGCGCCGGCCGTATGGTTGCGGCATTGGCCCCATGCGCCAGCGCCTGCTCCTTGAGTTTGGCTGCGAACTGCTGGGCCTTGGCGCGGGTCTTGAAAAAACACCGCTCCCGCAGCCCTGTGGGCGATAGTGATGCGGGTTTTTCAACCTTCCAGCCCTGCTTGGTTTGGGTGATCTTGAATGTTGGATTCTTAGGCATACGCGGGGTGCCCAACGTATGCCCGTATTGCCCGTATTTGTCAAGGAATGACCGGAATGGCCGGAATGGCCGAAAAAATACCGTTGATTATCAATGAGTTGCGTAAAGATATGCGGACTGTTAATCACTAGGTCGTAGGTTCGATCCCTACCGCCGGAGCCATTAGAAGGCCTTGATCCTCAACGGATTAAGGCCTTCGCCATTTCAAGGAGTGACGCTCCGTAGGCCCTTTCTTGCCAATTCCTGCAAGTCGGAGTCTTTTTTGTTTGTGCGTAAGGAAATACTGCCCCTCTCGGTGACCTGGGAAGGGACGTGTCGGCGACAATTGCGCCAGGTCGCGTTATCTAGCCCATATCTACATATATGGGCCTACCCCTTGCTGGATATGCTGGTCTATTTTTGATCTGCGTGTTACAGGAAGTACCGTTTCCATCTCTACGGCAGTGATATGAAAAAGTTCACCTTCTCGAGGCCTCCCCTCCCCGAACAAACCGCCATCGCCGAGGTGCTCAGCGAGATGGACGCGGCGCTGGCCGGCCTGGAGCAGCGCTGCGACAAGACCCGCGCCATCAAGCAAGGCATGATGCAGGAACTCCTCACCGGCAGGACGCGATTGGTGGCATCGCCACAGAATGGAGGCCGGGCGTGAGCAGCTCTTCCTCTCCCCATGATCCGACGGATCCGACGGATCCGACGGATCGGTCGGATCCAGGGGAGCTGGCCGCACCCGCACGGGGGCGGAAACTGCGGCCTGTGGGCGGCTACCGGCATTTGCGCAGTTTCCAGGTGACCACGCTCATCTACGACGGCACGGTGGCCTTTTGCGAGCGTTTCATCGATGGGCGCAGCCGCACCCACGACCAGATGGTGCAGGCGGCCCGCAGCGGACGCCAGAACATTGCGGAGGGAAATCGCGCCGGGGGCACCAGCAGCAAGTCCGAACTGCACCTGACCAACGTGGCCCGCGCCAGCTTGGAGGAGTTGCTGCTGGACTTTGAGGACTACCTCCGCCAGCGCCGCCTGCCGCAATGGGACAAGGACTCCCCCGAGGCCCGCTCCATCCGCAGCGTCGCCTGGAAGAAGGATCCGACCGATCCGACCGATCCGACCGATCCGACCGATCCGACCGATCCGACCGATCCGACCGATCCGACCACCACCGGCGACTATGCCCGGTGGGCGCTCTACGCGTCATGGCTGGAACACGAGAACCCCGCCATCCGGGCCAACGCCCTGCTCTGCCTCATCCACCAGGCGAACTACCTGCTGGACCAGCAGCTCATCGCGATGGAGCAGGATTTCATTGAGGGCGGCGGCTACTCCGAACAACTGGCCGCTGCTCGCATCGCCGAGCGCCAGCGCCGGAAAAACGATCCGACCGATCCGGCCGATCGGACGGATCACCATTTCCCCAAGTGCCCGCTCTGCGGCAAGATCATGGCCTTGCGCACCGCCCGCCAGGGCAAGAATCAGGGCAGCCAGTTCTGGGGCTGCACCGGCTACCCTGACTGCAAAGGGGCCACGCCACTCGACCCCAAATGATCTGACCGATCCGTCAGATCCGACCGAGCTCCACACCCCCCATGTCCGGCTCCCAGCTCTATCCGCCCGCACGCCACCGCACGCCGCCCGCACGCCACCGCACGCCACCGCACGCCACCGCACGCCACCGCACGCCACCGCACGCCACCGCACGCCGCCCGCACGCCACCCGCAGGCCGCCGCACGCCGCCGCGGTTTTTCTGGCAATGAATCGGGCCTTGCGTCACAGCGGCGATGAAATTATGGCTTGGCGGGCGTATTGTGCAGCCTCGTTGACCCATGTCCCCCGATCATTCCATCCCAGCCACGACGTTGACAGCTGCCGCGCCGGCGCGCCGCGCGCCAGCCGTGCGCCGCGCATTGCCGTGGCTCGCGGGTCTGCTGGTGCTGCTGGTGCTGCTGGTGGCCGGGTGCGGCGAAAAACCGCGCCGCGCCGCGCCGCCCGCCACTGCCGCAGCCACGCCCGCCACTGGCGGGCCGACCCAGGCCTGGCCGATGACCCGCGGCGGCATGGCGCTGCAAGGGCGGGTGGCGCAGCGGGTGCCGCGGCAACCGGTGGTGGAGTGGACGTTGCGCGTGCCAGGCGCAGTGACTTCGGAAGCGGCCGTGGCCAACGGGGTGGTGGTGTTCGGTACCGGTGAGGGCACGGTCGTCGCCGTGGATTGGCAAACCCGCCTGCCGCGCTGGCAGATCCACACCGGCGACACCGTCGAGGCGTGCCCGGCTATCGCCGCGGACCGGGTGCTGGCCGGATCTAACGACGGCGTGGTCCGCGCCCTCGACCTCGCCACCGGCCGCGAACTGTGGCAACTCAAGGGCCAGGACAAGTTTCCCACCGGCGGCACGTTGGTCAGTGGCCCGGATGCCAGCCAGGACTGGATTTTGTTCAATGGTTACGACGGCGTGTCGCATTGCCTGCGCACCATGGATGGCTCGGAAGTGTGGCACCATGAGTCGGACGATTTCATCAATGGCTCGCCTGCGGTCCTGGAGGGCGGCTTGGTGGCCTTCGGCGGCTGCGATGCGGTGATCCACGTCATCCAGCTCAAGGACGGCAGCGGCTTGCGCACGCTGGCCACCGCGGCCCAAATCGTCCGCTCGCTGGCAAGTTGGGACGGCACCCTCTACGCGGTGAACCACGCCAACCAATTGCTCGCCGCCGCCGCCACCGCCGACCAGCCGGCGTGGGTGTATGAGGCGGATGGGGCGCAGTTTCTAACAAGCCCGGGGGTCGACGCGGCGCGCGTCTACGTGGGTTCGCGCGACAAGCAGCTGCACGCGGTGGACCGGTTGAGCGGCAAACCGGTGTGGCAGTTCAAGACCGGCGGGCGGGTGGAAAGTTCGCCGCTGGTGTTTGACGATGCGGTGGTGTTCGGGTCGAGCGACGGGCGGCTGTATGCCGTGGCCACCCAGGATGGCCGCGAACTCTGGCGGCTCGACCTCGGGGAAAATCTCGCCGTGGCACCGGCATTTGCCGCAGGCCGCCTGGTCATCGGCGGCGGCGATGGCACCCTCTTTGTGATCAAGGGAGGGGATGACCAATGAGCGCGCCGCTGCGGATCGTTTTTCTAACTCCCGGCACCGGCGGCTGGTACTGCGGCGCCTGCATGCGCGACAACGCCCTGGCCAAGGCGCTGCACGCCGCCGGCCACGAGGTGTCCCTGTTGCCGATGTACCTGCCCTTGCAGTTGGATGAGGAAATGTTAGATTGCGCGCGCGCCGCACCGGTGTTTTTCGGCGGAATCAACATTTTTTTGCAACAGAAATTCCCCCTGTTCCGGCACACTCCGGGTTGGATCGACGGCCTGCTCAACCACCCGCGCCTGCTGCGCCGCGTGGCGCGCCACAGCCACATGACCTCGGCCCGCGACCATGGCGAGCTGACGCTGGCGATGCTGCGCCTGGAAGACCGGCGCTTTGGCAAGGAATTGGACAAGCTCTGCGCCTGGCTGGCACCGGCACCTCCCGATATCCTCTGCCTCTCCACCGCCCTGCAGGCCGGCATGATCCGCGAGTTGAAGCGCCGCCTTGGCGGCGTCAAGGTGATCTGCTGCTTCCAAGGCGAAGACACCTTTCTGGATGGCTTGCCCGACCCCTACCGCGACGCGTGCTGGCGCGCCCTGGCGGCACGCGTGCGCGACGCCGATGCGCTCGTCTCACCCAGCGCGTTCTACGCCGGGCTGATGCAACAACGGCTCGGCGCGGCTGATCTGACAATATCGGTGCTGCCTAACGGAATCAACCTGGCCGGCTATGCGCCGTTGCCAGTCAAGCCGCAGCCGCCGGTGATCGGTTTCCTCGCGCGGCTGAGCCGCGACAAGGGCCTGGCAGTCATGGTGGAGGCGTTCATTCACTTGCGCACCGTGCTGGGCCACCCCGACGCGCAGCTGCACCTGGCCGGCGCGGCCACCGCCGAAAACCTGCCGCTCATCGAGGCGCTGCAGCGCCGCGTGGCGGCGGCCGGTCTAACCGATCAGGTGCAATGGCAGACCAACATTTCCCGCGACGGCAAAATCGCGATGCTGAGCTCGCTGACATTGTTCTCGGTGCCGGCGATCTATCCGGAGGCCTTCGGCTTGTATGTGATTGAAGCCATGGCGTCCGGGGTGCCGGTGGTGCTGCCGGC
Source organism: Akkermansiaceae bacterium (assembly GCA_903934285.1). GTDB lineage: Bacteria > Verrucomicrobiota > Verrucomicrobiia > Verrucomicrobiales > Akkermansiaceae > Luteolibacter. The sequence continues at coordinate 5,814 of CAIZNN010000107.1, forward strand.
CGCCGCCGCCTTTCCCGAGATCGTGGCTCGCGCCGGCGCCGGGGTGCTGGTGCCGCTCAACTGCGCTAGCGCCGGCCACCGCCCGCCGCCACCAGACCCGCTGAGCGCGGGCGCGCCGGCCAGTGCTGTTAGTACGACGCAGGGTTGGGCGGCGGACGGCTCCGGGCAAGATGCCCGGACCGCTGTGGCGCGGGCATCCTGCCCGCCGCCATTCTCGCTTTCCCATCCCGCGGCGACAAAACTGACAGCATCGGACGCCCCGGCCGCGGGCCTGGACCCGCGCGCACTGGCACAGGCATGGCACGAGCTTCTGCGCCAACCCGACCCACTGCGCGCAATGGCGGCCGCCAGCCGGCGTGCGGCCGAGGAATGCTACGACGTGAGTGTGATGGGCGACCGCTTTGTTGCGCTGGCGCGGGGATTGCTCGGCGCAAAATCCGGGCAGGATGCCCGGACCACCCCATGTCCGGCAGGCGACCCGTGCCGCCCCACAAGTTGACAGCCGGCGCAGAACGAACTATTCCATATCATCATGCCCTCCCTCATCATCGACGGCCACCACATCGACGCCAAACCGGGACAGACGATCCTGCAGGCGGCGCGTGGGGCGGGAATTGAGATTCCGACCTTGTGCCACCTTGAGGGATTTGAAGCGGGTGCCTCGTGCATGGTGTGCGCCGTCAAACTCAAGCACAATGGCCAATTCATCCCGGCTTGCGGCTCACGCGTCGTCGAGGGTATGGAACTCGAACACGACACCGCGGAAGTGCGCGACACCCGCCGCATGGCGCTCGAGTTGTTGTTCAGCGATCATCTCGGCGATTGCATCTCACCCTGCCAACGGATTTGTCCGGCCCACCTCGGCATCCCCGCGGTCCTCAAACACATGCGCGCCGCCGCACCCGGCCTGGCCGCCGCCGCCGCCCGCCGCGATCTGGCCCTCGCCGGCATCCTGTGCCGGGTTTGCCACCGCCCTTGCGAAAGCGGTTGTCGCCGCGCCGTCCACGACGATCCGGTCGCCATCGCCGACTTGGTGGTGCATGCCATCGAGACCGAACTGGCCGCCGGCGAACCGCGGCCGCCGCTCCATCCGTTGCCGCGCCTCGGCCAGGTCGCCATCATCGGCGCCGGTTTCAGCGGTCTGAGTGCCGCGTGGTTTCTCGCCCAACATGGCTACGCCAGCACCGTCATCGACGAAAGCCCGCTGCCCGCCGCCACCCTGCGCGCCGCTTACCCCGACCTCCCGCCCGGCCTCCTCGCTGCCGAACTGCGCCTCCTCGAGCGCGCCGGGGTGACCTTTCGCAACGCCACCCACATCGCCGACGCCGCGGCCCTCACCGATCTAACAAAAGAATTCGCCGCCGTCGTGCTTGCCACCGGTCCGGCGACCCACACCCAGGCCGCCGCCTTCGGCTTGGCGGGCGATGGCCACAAGCTCGGCACCGACAAGCATTCGATGATGACTTCGCGGCACGGCATTTTCGGCGTCGGCCGGGCCGTGCGCCCGAACGGCCAGCCGGTCAGCTCCGTGGCCGATGGCAAAGCGGTGGCGGTCTGCATCGGGCAGTACCTAACAAACCAGCCGCTGGCGCGTCCGGCCAAGCCGTTCAGTGTGTTCATGGGCAAGGTGGATGAGGCGGAAATGCACGAGTTCCTGCAGGACACCAATGGCGCGGCGCGCTCCGAGGCCAAGGCGATGGCCATCGATATCGGCCGCGCCATCGAGGAATCCAACCGCTGCGTGCATTGCAATTGTGCCAAGGCCGAGGTCTGCAAGTTGCGCCAACTCGCGCTCGACTTCGAGGTCAACCTGCACCGCTTCGGCAGTGGTGAGCGGATGCGTTTCCACCGCAACGTCGAGCATCCGTTAGTGCGGTTTGAAGCGGGCAAGTGCATTCGCTGCGGCAATTGCATCAAGGTGGCCGGCGATCATCAGGAGGCGCTCGGCCTGACCTTTATCGGCCGCGGCTTCGATGTGCACCTCGGCGTGCCGTTCCATGAATCGATGCGCGACGGCCTGCTCGATGCCGCCCGCGCCGCCGTCGCCGCCTGCCCCACCGGCGCGCTGACCCTGCGCGATGCGCCCGGCGCGGAGGCAGCTGCCCACGGCTGCGGTCGTGAAGGGACAACGGACGAGAGTCCTTGAAACCGGCAAGGTGTCGTCGTTAGGTGTAAATTCCCACCCTCTGGTCGGAGAAAGAGCCTGCTTTTTGCCGGATTGACCCTGGGCGATCCCGCCCAAAACACCCGCCGGCAACTTCACCCAATCCCCTTCTGCAAATCCCTGACACTCCACAGCAGCCCGGCCGCGGCTGCCGCGTTGCCCCGCAGTTTCCGCGCCCCGCTCACCCGCTTCTCCCCAAACCGGTCCCGGCACGCCCGAAACACCCCGTCCACAAACGCACGA
>CAIZNN010000108.1 GCA_903934285.1 Akkermansiaceae bacterium
AGGCCGACACGAGGTCAAGAACCTGCCCGCTCTTGAACGCGGCGATGACGAACGTGATTGCGTCCTTGATCCGCGCGCCTGCCTCCACCGCCATGGGCGCGAGCGTGGTGATGAGCCCGATGGCTTCAGCAATGAGAGGGCGGATCGCATCGTTGATCGGCTGGCCAAGGGCAAGAAACACCTCGTTGACCGTGTCCTTGAGCGTGGAGAACAGGCCGGACGTGGTTTTGCTCTGCGCCTCCATCATGCCGGAGAACTTGCCGCCCGTTGCGGTCATGTTGATGAATGCCTTCTCGATCTGCGGGAATCCAACCTGCCCGGACTCGACCAGCTTCCTCACCTGGGATTCGTTAACCCCGAACTGCTTCGCCAGCTCACCGATGATCGGAATGCCTCGACCTGTTAGCTGATTCACGTCCTCGGCAAAGAGCCGCCCCTGGACCCGCGCCTTGCCATACAGCTCCGCGATCTCGTTGATGGGCGCCTGCACGCCAGCCGACACGTCGCCGATGCGCCGCAGCGTTTCCGGCACGGTGTCGGCGGATTCACCGAAGGCGATGAGCTTGCGGCCCGCGTCGGCCAGTTCGGGAAACTCGAAGGGTGTTTCGGCACCCAGCGTGCGAAGTTTGGCAAGCGTTTGTTCGGCCTTGGCCGCGTCGCCTATCAGGGTGGTGAACGCCACCTTGGTCTGCTCGAAGTTGGCTGCCGAGGTGACCGCCTTCACGCCGACACCCATCGCGGCGGCACCACCTGCCAGCGCCGCGCCGATGCCCACTTTGAGGCCAACGGCGGCGAGATCGAACCCCTTGGAAAGCGTAGCCGCGCCTCCTTTGCCAAGTCCGGCCAGCCCAGCGCCCGTCATCCGGCCCATGCGGCGGGCGGATGCGGAGACAAGTTCTGTGGCACCAGCCAACGCCCGCTTCAAGGCTGTGATGTCGGCTCCAAGGGTGACGGTCAGGGCGCTCATGCGCCGGGGATGGAGTCAACCGATGGATTTGTCACTCTTGCATCTTGAGAATCTATTTAGGTGCCGATAAAGCAGAAGTTATCATGTTGGCAAGTTGGCTTGCTCTCTGATCGTTTGATGATAATGACGTGAAATCTGCCACCTTGGTCTTTCCCCCAGAAGTGTGGAGAAAAACCAAGTTTCTTTTCAAAAGCAGAAACATAATCCAGGGCACGAGAAGTATGCATCCAATAATTGGATTCGCCAATAGAACCTGGAGAAGCACGGCCCCGCCAACACCGACAACCATTAGGTTAATTAGCAACCCGAATCCGGCAGACTCTACCACTACGCCCTGAATTGAATCTAGCCGAAAGGCCCCCTCCGGTGTGACTAAACAGCCTTCGCTTATTTGGAACCCACTGAGTTCGGTATTCATGGATATTACAATCTACGTTTGTGATTCTTTATGGCAGGACTAAAATCTCGTCATGTTCATCAACCCGAATCGCCGACTGTCGGTTGAAAGCGCTATGTTCCCTCGACCTTCGATGGGCCTAACTAATGCCCATCGATGAGCGCAGTCAAGGACAATAAATTGGAAAAATTCAGGATTGGTTATTGTGCGGCTGCTCCCCACTGCACCCGCAGCGCCTCCAACTGGTCCCTGATCAAACCCGTCCCCGCGCTGCTCCAGTGCGTCCGCACCCCGTTGCGCCGCAACAAGCAGTGCTGGTATTGGGCGAGACGCGCCAGTGGCATGAAGAGAATTCTTTCTTCGGACCAGCCGGTTTCGGCGGCGACAGCAAACACCTGGGCTGCTAGGAAGCCGGGTTCGTCGCACGGCGGGGCTTTTTTCCGCCAAGGTCTCCCATCGTCTCAACCTGTGCCGCTTCAAGCTCCTGGCTTTGTTCCTCCAGGCGTTTGAACGCGGTCTGGAAGTCGGCTGGCGTTAGGCCACCGCAGAAGATGAGGGCCGACTCGCGGAACGCCTGTTGGTCGAAGGAAACCAGGGCCACCTCCGGCCACGAGGCGCAGTGGGAGAACACGAATCCCATGATGGCGGCGGTGAACTCGGGCGTGCCGTCCTTGGGCATCTCACCCCTCACCAGCGGGTTGCCGGTGCGCAGGAGCACGTCATAGCTGGCAAGCGAGAGCGGGCGCATGGCATGGCCTCCGACGATGGTTTCGACGTCGTGGAAGGCGGTGGACAGAAGTTTCTGGCGGTCGGTGTCGTTCATGGCGTGTTAGAGGGTGCGGAGGAACAGGTCCTGGGTTTGGGGGGACGCGTTGAGCGGCAGGAAGGCGAATTTCCCGTGACGGCTGATGCAGGCAATCGGCACGTCCTGCTTGATCTTGGTGACGAGCGCCTCCCGGTTCATGAGGGCGGCCTTGATGTAGGCGAAGGGGTGCTCGGGATTGGCGAGG
>CAIZNN010000109.1 GCA_903934285.1 Akkermansiaceae bacterium
TGGGTCTTGGGTCTTGGGTCTTGGGTCTTGGGTCTTGGGTCTTGGGTCTTGGGTCTTGGGTCTTGGGTCTTGGGTCTTGTCGTCTTGGGTCTGAGGTGAAGCCTCGCTAAGAGTGTTGTCTTCGGCTTGGAAGCTGCTTGGACACCTATTGTCCAGCATCCCACCGCCGAGCGCCCGCCGTGGGATTGGCGCCTGCTGCTCAATGGCAAGGGCGACGCTCTGATGCATGTGCGCCGCCGCATCGTCACCGCCGGGCAGCCCTTTGCCGAGCTGAAACAGCGCGCCCTCATCAACCCCGCCGCCCGCGCCGCCAACAATGCACTCGACTTTTCCGCCCGCATCTGCGAGCGTCATCCCGCAATGTGACACCCAGTTGTTAGTCATACCCCATGCGCCTTCCACCATGAAACGTCCCGCCTCCGCGTTCATCCTTTGCGCCGCGTTAACCCTCAGCGCATGCGTCACCACCGGCGTGCCCCCGGAACGGGTCGAAACCCGCGCCGCCGCAGCCTGGCTGAAGGCGGCCGCGGCCCCGGCCACGCCCGCAGACCAACGCGCCGCCCTCTACCTGCAGGCCGCGGCGGCGGCGGCTGGTCAGTTAGGTTCGGCCTCTGCCGGGGCCGCGGCCAGAGCCATCTACAATCAGGCTGCCGCCGAGTTGACCGTGTTGCTGCGCAGCGCCGAAAACGGCCGCCTGTGGAACCGCCCGCTCACCGTCACGTCCGGCACCACCACTTACCGGCTGGAATTCGCCCAGGGCACCCGCGACGGGGTGTGGGATCCGGACCGGTTCACCACCCTCACGCCTGCCGCCGCAGTGCCGGCCAAGAGCATCGTGCGCAAAAACCGCCAGGACGGCGTCGGCGGCGCACTCGTCGGGGTGCGCCAGACCACTCCCCGCGAGCCCTTCGCGACCCCGGTCGGCGTCACCGCGCCGGTCACCGCCGTGCTCGATTGTAAAGGCCGCGCCGCAACCCTCACCCTGTACGATCCGAGCGCAAGGGCCAAGGCCCGCGTGGCGGGCGCCGAGAGGGTGTTAGATGCGGATTTCTCCGCGCCGCTGGCCTACTATCCGCACAAATCCGAATTTTTGCATGGCATCATGGGAGCGCTGCGGGTGGACCGGTACACGACGACCACCGGGCTTTACGAGCTGCAGCCCTATGATCCGGAGCGCATCCCGCTGATCTTTGTGCACGGCCTGATCTCCACCCCCCAGAAGTGGCGCAACGTGATCAACGAGTTGGAAAGCGATGCGCAACTGCGCGGCCGCTACCAATGTTTGGTTTTCGGCTACCCCACCGGCAATCCGCCCGCCTACTCGGCGCTGCGCTTGCGCGAGGAGTTGGCCAGGTTCTATCAACTCCACCCGGCGGCGCGGTCCTGTGTGTTGGTCGGCCACAGCATGGGCGGCATCATCGCGCGGATGGAGACGACCACCGTGGATCGCGCCGCGTGGAATGCCATGGGCAAGGACAAGGCCGCCCGCTTCTTTGCCAACATGCCGAAGGGCAGTCTGGTGGAGCGTGCCACAATCTTTAATGCCAACCCGCATGTCGCTCGCGTCGTGTTCATCTGCACCCCGCACCGCGGCAGTGCCATGGCCCTCGGCAGCCTCGGCGAACTCGCCCGCCGCCTCATTGCCCTGCCCGCCGAGCTCACCGGCACCATCACCGGCACCATGGGCAACACCGTCGCGATTATTACCGGGGATGCCAGGCACATGCCTAACAGCATCACCGGGCTCGCGCCCACCAATCCCATGTTTCAAGTACTCGACGCCCGCCCGCTCACGGCGCCCTATCACTCCATCATCGGCGACCGCGGCAAGGGCGACACGCCTAACAGCTCTGACGGGGTGGTGGCATATTGGAGTTCGCATCTCAAGGGGGCGCGCACCGAGACGATCGTGCCCGGCCCGCACGGGGCCTGCGAATTGCCCGCAACCCTCGCCGAAGTGCGCCGCATCCTCCTCCTTCATCTAAGGGACGGCCACGCGGCCACGCGGAAGAGCCCGCCACCGTGTGAAGCCGGCGCACCAGGAATGTGAAATATCGGCTTGCGCACAGCTGCCAAAAGGCGGACCATGGCAATGTTATGAAATTACCAATCGTTGCCCTTGTCATCGCCTCCGCCGCCACCTTGGCCATTGTGCCCAGCTGCGCGCACGACCCGGTCACCCGGGCCAACGCCGCCAATGCCAGCGCGTCGCAGATTGCGCGCGATTCGCGGGTGGCGTTGCGCTCGCTATGCGCCCAAAACCCCGGCGCGCGAGCCCTGAAGAATAGGGCCAAGGGTGTGCTGGTGTTCCCATCGGTGGTCAAGGGCGGGTTCGTGATCGGGGCCCAAGGCGGCAATGGCGCGATGATCCGCGACACCGGCGAGATCAGCGGTTTTTACCAGACCGCGGGCGCCTCATACGGCTTGCAGGCGGGGATTCAGGAATTCGGCTACGCGCTGTTTCTGATGGATGACGCGGCGTTCCGTAACATCAACCGCAGCGGAGGATGGGAAATTGGCAGCAGCCCGAGTCTGGTCATCGTCGATAAAGGCCGGGCGGCCTCTCTAACCAACGCTACCATCGACCGCGGCACCTACGCGTTTTTCTTCAATCAGCGCGGGCTGATGGGCGGCCTCGGCTTGCAGGGCTCCAAGATCACCCGGATCCATCCGCAACAATAGGGTTGCAGCTTAGTTCTGGGGTGTTTTGAGCATGCGTGCGGCGATGGCCTTGAGGTCTTCGACCGGGATGGCGAAGCTCTCGGCGCGATTGGCGCGGGCGATGTTCATGCCGAGGCAGCGCCCGTCGAGATCCAACAACGGCCCCCCGACGATGGACTTCGCTCCCAGGATGTCGTGTTGGAGGATGCGCGGAAAGCCGCTGCGGCGTTCAGAAAACAAGCCGCTCATGGCGTCGTTGCCGTTCATCTCGTTGGTTATCTCACTGCGGGCCATGAGGCGCACGTCCACGGTTGATTCTTGCTGGTTGCGGCGGTAGGTGAGTTTGGCGGTGGTGCCGGCCTGGCGGTCTTTGAGCATGGCGGCGAGCGCTTCGAGCGTGGCGACTTTCTTGCCGTCAAGAGCGACAATGACATCGCCTGGCAGGAGCCCGGCGTCCTTGGCACCGCTCTTGTCGGTGACCGCGGCGATTTCCACTTCCTTGGCATCCGGCTTGAGGGTGACGCCGAGGGCACCGCCGCCGGCGGTGGGGATTTCGCGGATTTTGGCGCTGATGATGCCGGCCAGGGCGCGGCGCTGGTTACGGGTGCTGGTGCCATTGGCGACCACCCAGGTCCCTTGCGCCACCGCGCTGGTGGGCGCGTAGGTCACCGGGGTCAGGCCGCTGGCCTCGATTTTGAGGTGTGCCACATCCCATTGCTCATCGATGGCGAGGATTTTGGCTGCGGCGAATTTCTTGTCGTCGACGGTGACGGAGAGTTGCTTGATGGTTTTGAGCTCGCTCGCTTTGGTGAGGATATCCCCGTCGGCGGAAATCACCACGCCATAGATCGCTTCGCTGCGACCATCGTAAATGACCGCGCTGGATTTCTGCAGCACCTGGCGTTGGGCGTCGAAGGCGGCCAGCACGCTGCGGCCGGTGGTGCGATAGGTGCTCTCGAGGCTTTGGTCGCCGCGGGCGTGGCCGCCCAGGGCGAGGACGAGGAGGATGAGGAGGGGTTTAGCGTGCACCGAGTTTGAGTTTGAATGTTAGGGGCTGGCCCGCGCGCAGGGCATCGAATTCGAGCGGGTCGCCCTCGGTCATTTCCTTGAGCAAGTCTTGGAGTTGTTCGCGGGTTGTCAGGACGGTGCCATTGAGCTTGAGCAGGATATCGCCATCCTTCAAGTCGGCCTTGGCCGCCGGGGTGTCCTTGCCCACCTTCGTCACGGTTAGGCCGCCGTCCTTGCAAGCTTCGGTGGCCACGCCGAGGAACCCTTGGCCCTTTTCGGGCTTCTTGACAAACGGGCCTTCGCCGATGAACTCGCCTTTGAGCAAGCCCTCCCAATTTTTGAGGAAGACCGGGATCGGCACGTGCATGTCGATGCCCATCCACACCCCGACGCGCGAATGGATGCCGATCAATTCGCCTTGCAGGTTGAACAGGGGGCCGCCGGAGTCGCCGCCTATCAGCGTGCAGTCGGATTGGATGGTGTTTTCCGTCATGCGGACCAGCCGCCCCAGCCGCACCACCGAGCCGCGTTGCTTGTCGTAGCCGCCGGAATGGCCCAGCGCAAACACCCAGTCACCCAGCAGGGTCGTGTTCTCTCGCTCGATCTCAATGCATGGGAATTTCTCCTTGTCGGTGATGCGCACCATCGCGGCATCGGTATCGGCGACGACGCCCAGCGACACCGCCTTGAACTTGCGGCCATCTTCGAGCACCACGGTGAGGTCCTTGTTGATGCCGCCGGCGACGTGGGCGGCGGTGAGGACCAGACCGTCCTCGGACACCAGCACGCCGCTGCCGCTGCCCTCACCCAATTCGATGCACACGGTGGCGAGGCGGGCTTTGTCCAGGACTTGGGTGAGGGCGTTCTGGATGGATTCCAAGTCCTTGCGGTTTTCCGGCGCTTTCTTGTCATTCACATAAGGCCTGGCCGCGTCAGCGGTGGCGCCCCAAGGCAGCAGGGCGGTGAGCAAGCAGGGGAGCAGGTGTTTCATCTCGTGGGAAAGAGCGACACCCTAGGGCGCTCCCGTCTTGCGCGCAACCCCGGAGCGCGCGATTGTGCTGGCGCGGCCTAGCCTCGGCGCACGCACTCGGCGACCTGATCGCGCTGGGAGGCGGGTGGCAAGTCGGCGCTGGCAAAGGAAATCACCGCACCCACGCCCGCCGCGTGCTCGCCGCCGAGCCGGGGTTCCACGGCGAATTCGGGAAACCGATAGATCGCGCGCCAGCGCAGCCACGGCACCAGGCCCGCCGCCGCCGCCAGCACCCCGGCCAGCAACACGCCGGGCAGGGCAATGGCTTCGGCCAGCGGGCGCCACTGCCCCCAACGCTCGGCGAATGTGGGGGCCTTTTTCGCCAGCTTGGCGGCGCGGGCTTGGGCGGATGCCTGCCCCGGCGCGCCAGCGGCGGCATCCTCGATGAACCGCTCCATCCAGTAAAGGCGGCTCGCCAGGTGGCTGCTGAATGCTTGCAACTGGTCCTGCGGGCTGGCCTTGGCCAGGGCTTGCTTGACCGCGCCTTGCAGCGTCCGCCGTTGCTCGGCGGCCGGTACCGCCCCCATCAGCCCCGGGCTCAGGTAGAGCACCGCTTGCGCGGGCGCGCCCCAATAATAGTAAACGATCATGGCTGGCCGGCCGCTGGCGAAGAAGCGCTCGATGACTTCCTCCTCGCGCACGTCACCCGGGATTTCCTGGTCCCGGTTGAACACGTAAAGGAACAGGTCAATGCTGGAATCGTTGGCGTGAGCCGTCAGGAACGCCGACTCGTCGCGCGCCGTCTGCGGATCCAGCAATTGCTGCGGGTCTATCAGATAGGTCGGCGGCCGCGCCTCAAAGTAGGCCCGCAGCGCCGTGTCGGAAATCGCTGCGGCGGGGGGCGCTTGCCCGGTGCTGTCCTCGGCCGCGGGTGCTGCCGGCTCCGGCACTTGCACGGCGGCGACCCGCGCGGCGGCGGCGTCCAACTCGTCGCTTGGATCGGCCTCCGGCGGTGTGGGGGGCGCAGGGTCCGGGTGGTTGGCCTCGCGGGCTGGCGGGGCGGGTTTGGCGCGGGCCGTCACGCTGGTGGCAGGCAGCCCGACCGCGAGCGCCAGCCACAGCCATCGTTTCATTGTGGCACCTCCTCCGGGGTGGGGGTCATTCCGCGGTTGCTCCGCTCGTCGCCGAGGGCCGGGGGCTGCACCTTGCGTTCAAACCGTTGGGGATTGCGCCGGGCCTGACGGCAGCGCTTGCGCAACACGCCACTCAACTGGTTCAGCGCCTTGATCATGCCATCGGCGTAGCGTCCTTCCAGCCAGTGCGAATGTGCCCGCGACAGGCACTCGAAGGTGTCCGCCTCTTCCAGATAGGGATCGAGCAGGTAGCCGAAAGTCAGGCCTGCCGCCTTGGATTCCGGATCGAGGGTCAGCAGGATGCCCGCCGCATTGGAGGTGGCCGGTGCCACCTCGTCAAAGGTCGCCCGATTCAACAGCCAAAACCCAAATGGCCGCAACGCCGCCACCTCACCCAGCGCAGCGGTGTAAATCGCCACAAACAATTGCGGAAAACGCCGCTTGAATTGGTCGATCGCCGCTTCCACCCGCTCGCGCTCGCCGCGCCGCAGCACCCCCGCAGTGTCTGCCAGGCTGTGTACCCGCCGCTCCCGCCCGCCAAACCACCCGTCCGCATCCGCAAGCGTGAAGCCACAATGCGGGCAGGCGGCTGCCGCACGGTGGATCTGTTGCACACATCGGGGACACTTCATTGTCATCGCTGCCCGTAATGGTGCCAACCGGTGGGTGGTTCGTCAAAGCGAAAAATCAAGAAATGTGAAGTTCGCGGGGTGAGGTTCACCTGTGACGGGACGATTGAGTTCACCGCGACCAAGGTGCAAACTTCCTAACCTCGGCTTTGAATTGACGCGGAAGTGACCGACCATGCCGGAAAATGACATGGCACTCTTCCTGCCGACAAGCGTTGGGGTATGACGGCCTGGGACCACCACGGATTACGCGGACTTCGGCGTGAGCTCAGTCGAACGATTACGCGGATTGAGACAAAGACACAAGACTGCAAGACACAAGACCAGAGGGAGAGAAGCTCTGCGCAATGGCTCCTCTTTATTTTGTCGTGGCTCTTACCGAGGCATCGGGAAGGCGCGGTTGAAGGCGAAGACCCGGTTCCGGAGCGCCACGAGCTTGGCCTCATCCTCCGGTGCCATGAGCGCCTCATGGATGAAATCGGCGACTTGTTCGACATCCGCCTCGCGCATGCCACGGGTGGTCACGGCGGGGGTGCCGATGCGAATGCCGCTGGGTTTCATCGGAGTGCCGGTATCAAACGGAATCGAGTTCTTGTTCACCGTGATGCCAGCCAAGTCGAGGGCGTGGGAGGCGAGGGTGCCGTTGAGCTCCTTGCTGCGCAGATCGACGAGCATGACGTGGTTGTCGGTGCCGCCCGAGACGATGCGGAACCCGTGGTGGGCGAGGCGGGTGGCGAGGGCCTGGGCGTTTTTAACAATCTGGCGCTGGTAGGCTTGGAATCCCGGCAGCAGCGCCTCGTGGAAGCAGACGGCCTTGGCGGCGATGACGTGCATGAGCGGCCCGCCCTGGATGCCGGGAAAGACTTGGGCGTCGATCCGTTTGGCAAACTCCTCTTTGCACAGAATGATGCCGCCGCGCGGACCGCGCAGCGACTTGTGGGTGGTGGTGGTGACGAAATCGGCGTGCGGCACCGGGCTGGGGTGGACGCCGCCGGCCACCAGTCCGGCGATGTGCGCCATATCCACAAACAGATAGGCGCCGATCTCACGGGCGAGGCGGCCCATGCGCTCGAAATCGATGATGCGCGGGTAGGCCGAGGCCCCCACGGTGATGAGCGCGGGCTTGAGGCTGCGCGCGGTTTGTTCCAACTCGTCGTAGTTGATGCGTTCATCCTCGCTGCTCACCCCGTAATGGGTCACCGCAAAAAAACGTCCCGAAAAGTTCGCCTTGTGGCCGTGGGTGAGATGCCCGCCGTGAGCCAGATCCATGGTTAGAATCTTGTCGCCGGGCTGCAGCACCGAAAAGTAAACCGCCATGTTGGCCTGCGAGCCGGAGTGGGGTTGCACATTGGCATGGGCGGCACCGAAAAGTTCCTTGGCCCGGTCGATGGCAAGTTGCTCCACCACGTCCACATTCTCACACCCGCCATACCAGCGGCGCCCGGGGTAGCCTTCGGCATATTTGTTAGTCAGGACCGAGCCCTGGGCTTCCATGACGGCGGGCGAGGCAAAGTTTTCCGAGGCGATCAACTCGATGTTGTTGCGCTGGCGGCGTTCCTCGCTGGTGATGGCGGCGGCGACGGCCGGATCGACCTCGGCGAGGCGGCTGCCCGACGCCTTGCGCACCCGCGCGGAGTGGCGGCCGCCTTCGAAGCCGGTGGCGAGGAAGGCATCGGCCATGGCGATGCTGGTGGCGATATCGGAATACTTGCCGGCCAGGCAGAGGATATTGGCATTGTTGTGCTGGCGGACGATGATGGCTTCCTCCAGCGAGCGGGCGTGGGCCGCCCGCACATGGCGGTGGTGGTTGGCCGCGATGCACATGCCCACCCCCGAGGTGCAGGCAAGGATCCCGAAATGGCAGGAGCCGTCGGCCACCGCAGCGGCCACCTGATTGGCGTAGTCGGCGTAATCGACAGCCTCCGGCGAGTCGGTGCCGAAATCGTCGAGGCGATACCCCGCGGCGCTGAGGTGGGCGGCCAGGGCGTTTTTGATGGCGAACGCGCCGTGGTCGGCGCCGAGGGCGATGCGGATGGATGGTTGGCTCATGGGGTCGGGCGGCAGGGATTCAACGCGGGGAATGGAGACTTGGAAATCGTAAATTCAAGGAATTTTTTCGTTGCTGGCTGCCGCCTTGACGTCCTGGATGACGAGTTGCAGGGTGGTGCGCCCACGGAAGGTGTTGCGATCAATGGAAAACGCGATGTCCCACGGTGGGTCGGGCAGCGGGCATTCGCCGCCGCCGAAAAACACCGCGTCTTGTTCGTGCAAGCCCTGCCGCAACATCAGGCGCAGGTGTTGGTTTTTCATGTGCAACGGCCGCCGGCTCAAGTCCACCTTGCGGGCGACAAAAATCGGCTGCGGGTTGGTGTTGCCGAACGGTTGCAGCAGCGTGTAGCTGGCCAGAAACTCCAGCGAGAGCTCGTCGAAGTGGATCTCCGCATCGTAATAGAGCTTGGGCTGGCGTTGCTCTGCGCTCGTCGAGGCCAGCACGTAAGCGCCAAATCGTTGGCGGAACCTCTCGATCTTGTCTTCGTGAATCGACAGGCCCGCGGCCATCGCGTGGCCGCCGCCCGCCACCAAATCGTCACCGCAGTGGCGGATCGCCTCGACCAAGGAAACCCCCTCGATGCTGCGCCCGGAGCCTTTGCCGATACCGTGCTCATCGATCGCCACCACAAAGGTCGGCTTGTGGTATTGCCGCATCAGGCGCGAGGCGACGATGCCGACCACGCCGTGGTGCCAGGCCCGCGAGCCCAGCACAATGACCGGATCCTGGGACGGGTCGAAACCGGTAAGCAATTCGGTGGCCTGCTGCCGGATGAGGCCCTCGTGGGCTTGGCGTTGGCGATTGTAGGCATCGAGCTTCTGTGCCAGCGCCATGGCTTGGGTCGGGCAGGTCGTGGTCAGGATGGCCAGCGCGTCTTCGGGCGCATCCATCCGGCCCGCCGCATTGAGCCGCGGGCCAAGCCGGAACCCGACGTCCATCGAGGTGGCATCGCCATTCATCCCGGTGATTTCCTGCAGGGCGCGCAGGCCGGGATTGAGGGTGCGCGACAGTTGTTTGATCCCATGGCGCACCATCAGCCGGTTCTCGCCAATCATCGGCACGATGTCGGAAATGGTGGCCACCGCCACCAAATCGATGAGCTGTTTCAGGTCGAGCTCCGCCGGCCGCGTCTTCAACAAGGCGTGCCCGAGTTTGAAAGTGACCCCGGCGGCGCAAAGGTAGGTGAAGTCGCTGCCACACTTCGGGTTCACCACCGCGCAACATTCGGGCCTGCCGGCAGGACCCGGCTCATGATGATCGACGATAAGCACGTCAATGCCCGCCGCCACCAGCGTCGCCACTTCGTGCACCGACGCCGTCCCGCAATCCACCGTGATGAGCAAATCCGGCCGCTCCCCATCCGCCATGCAGCGGGCCAGCGCCGCCTCGCTCAGCCCGTAGCCCTCCGGCCCCCGCTTGGGGATGAAATGCCGCGGCTCCAGGCCATATGCCTGCAAGATCCGCCGCATCAAGGTGATCGAGGTGACGCCGTCGACGTCGTAGTCACCGAAAATGCACACTCGTTCCTTGCGGTCCGCCGCCAGAAGAATGCGTTCCACCGCCAGGCGCATGTCCGGCAGCAAAAACGGATCGGCCAAATCGCGCAATTTGGGATGCAGGTATTCTTCAATAGCCACCCCCTCAGGCAGGCCGCGCTGGCGGATCAAGTGCTCCAAAATTGGCGGAAACGAGCCCGGTAAACCATTTTCTTTGTTTTGAAACGGTTCGCCGCGGGGAATCCAACGTAACGGGAGGGCTCGCATGAGGTGCGCCGACTCTGTCTTGCCGGACACCATTACACAAGGCCGGAAATTCAGCTTTCCCTCCGTGGTCCGGTTTGGGGGCACTTTCCCAGGCCGCTTGCGCCGACTTCTGGCAGTCCATTTGCAACGGGGGACCGGGCAGCGCGCCTGTTCTAACAAGGGTGCGGCGCCCCGGCACGCAAGCCCCCCCCTTGCTTTCCCAGCGCCCTTGGCGCCCATCCAGAAACGCCCGATTGAGACATTTTGTCCCATGGCTAGCGCGACAATTTGTCCCAAAACGACCGCCCCCGCCGCCACTCGATTCCACGATATATTTTACAAACACCTCATTTGCAATGACTTCAGCTGCGGGAGCAGTCCTCTGGCACGCATCCTGCGACAACTCCCAGTGTAAACCACCCGCACCGCGGGCAACCAAAGGAACCAACGCTATGTCCAAAATTCTCGGAATCGACCTCGGCACCACCAACTCCTGCATGGCCGTCATGGAGGGCGGGGAGTCCACAGTGCTTGAAAACTCGGAAGGTGCGCGCACCACCCCCTCCGTCGTGGCCTTCGCCAAAAATGGCGAACGTCTCGTCGGCCAAGCCGCCAAACGCCAAGCCGTCACCAACCCGAAAAACACGATTTTCTCCGCCAAACGGCTGATCGGCCGCAAGTTTTCGGAGCTTACCGCCGCCGATAAACGGATGCCCTACGCGATCGTGGCCGCACCCAATGGCGACGCCCACATCCAAGTGACCGTCGCCGGTGAAACCAAAACCTACTCCCCACAGGAAATCTCCGCCATGGTGCTGGGCAAGCTCAAGGCCGATGCCGAAGCCAAACTCGGCGAGAAAATCTCCCAGGCCGTCATCACCGTGCCGGCGTATTTCAACGATTCCCAGCGCAATGCCACCAAGGCGGCCGGCGAAATCGCCGGCCTCGAAGTGCTGCGCATCATCAACGAGCCGACCGCGGCCGCCCTCGCATACGGCCTCGATAAGAAATCCGACGAGAAGATCGCGGTGTATGACCTCGGCGGTGGCACCTTTGATATCTCCGTGCTGGAAATCGGCGACGGGGTGTTTGAAGTGCTCGCCACCGATGGCGACACTCAACTCGGCGGCGACGATTGGGACAACCTGCTGATCCTATGGGTCGTTGCGGAGTTCAAAAAAGACCAGGGCATCGATCTTTCCAGCCAGCCCGATGCGCTCCAACGCATCAAGGAAGAAGCGGAAAAGGCCAAGATCGCGTTGTCCTCCACCCAATCCTACGACATCAGCCTGCCCTTTATCACCGCCGACGCCACCGGCCCGAAGCATATCCAACTCACCCTCACCCGTTCGAAACTCGAACAACTCACCGACTCGCTCTTCGAACGCACCAAAAAGCCGGTGCGCGATTGCCTCGCCGCTTCCGGTCTCAAGCCGTCGCAGATCGATGAGTTGGTCCTCGTCGGCGGCATGACCCGCATGCCCAAGGTCGTCGATGTGGCTCGTGAACTCGCCGGCCAAACGCCCCACCAAGGAGTCAACCCCGACGAGGTCGTCGCCATCGGCGCCGCCATCCAAGGCGGCGTGCTGCGCGGCGATGTCAAGGACGTGCTGCTCCTCGATGTGACCCCGCTGACCCTTTCCATCGAAACCCTCGGCGGCATCGCCACCGCGATGATCGAGCGCAACACCACCATCCCTGCTAAAAAATCCCAGATCTTCTCCACCGCCTCAGACAGCCAACCCGGCGTGGACATCCAGGTGTGCCAGGGCGAACGCAAGATGTTCGCCGATAACAAACGCCTCGGCAATTTCAAGCTCGATGGCATCGCCCCGGCCCGCCGCGGCGAACCGCAAATCGAAGTGACCTTCGATATCGACGCCAACGGCATCCTCCACGTTTCCGCCAAGGATAAACAATCCGGCAAGGAACAAAAAATCTCCATCCAAGGCTCCTCCGGCTTGTCCAAGGACGAAATCGAACAAGCCAAACGCGATGCCGAGTCCCACGCCGACGAAGACAAAAAACGCGTCGAAAAAGTCGATGCCAAAAACAAGGCCGACAACCTCATCTTCAGCGTCGAAAAACAACTCGCCGAACTCGGCGACCAGGCCCCGGCTGAACTCAAGACGATGCTGGAAGGTAAGATCAAGGCTGTTAAGGACGCCGTCACCAGCGATGACGTGGACCAAATCAACCGCGCCATCACCGAGTTGGAAAACTCGCTGCAAGCCCTCGGCGCCGCCGCCCAACAAGCCCAGGCTGCCGCCGCCGCTGCCCAAAACCCCGACGTCGAAGAAGCCGCCCCCGAATCCCACGAGCCCAAACAAGCCAAGGGCAAGGTCGTGGACGCCGAAGTGGTCGATTAATTAGACAGAAGACTTGAAGACACAAGACGCAAGACAAGAAGGCACCACTTCATCTCTTCGCTCACACAAACCAATCATCTCGCCACCGCCTAACTCCAAATCTCCAGCCCCAACGGGGCGTCCTTCATTAGCCCAGGGCAACGCCCTGGGTCACCTCGGGAATGGAAATCCAGCCCTGAAGGGGCGACACCAACCGACGGCTCCCCAATTTCCACTCCGCTTCCGCGGCGTGGCTTCTCACCGAAACCAAACAACAAACAACAACAACACCAAACACATATGGCTAACATCAAACCACTCGGACAACGTGTCCTGGTCAAACGTCTCGAAGCTGAAGCAATCAGCTCAGGTGGCATCGTCCTGCCGGACACCGCCAAGGAAAAACCCCAGGAAGCTGAAGTCCTCTGCCTCGGCACAGGCGGCAAGGACGACAATGGCAATGCCATTGAGTTCACCGTCAAGGTCGGCGACAAGGTGCTCATCTCCAAATACGGCGGCACCGAAGTGAAAAGCGGCGGCGAAGAAGTCCTCATCATCAACGAATCCGATATCCTCGGCATCGTCGGCTGACGCCGATTGGTCAATGGCCAATAGTCAATAGTCACGGGTAAAGAGCAGGCCCAGCCAATTCTCCCCCAATGACCACTGACCAGTGACCCATGACTTTCCCCAATCCACCAACCAACTCCCGATTCATTCTAACTTATAACTAAACAACACAATGGCCAAACAACTCCAATTCGACGAAGCCGCCCGCCAGTCTCTGCTGCGCGGTGTGGAAAAACTCGCCCGTGCCGTCAAAGCGACGCTTGGGCCTGCCGGACGCAACGTGATCATCGACAAGAAATACGGTTCCCCGACCATCACCAAGGATGGTGTGACGGTGGCCAAGGAAATCGAACTCGAGTGCCCCTACGAAAACATGGGTGCCCAACTCATTCGCGAAGTTTCCAGCAAGACCTCCGATATCGCCGGCGACGGCACCACCACCGCCACCGTGCTGGCCGAGGCAATCTATAAGGAAGGCTTGCGCAACGTCACCGCCGGTGCCAATCCCATCTCGCTGCAACGCGGGATTCTCAAGGCCACCGAGGCAATCGTCGCCCAGCTCCAGAAAATCTCCAAGCCGGTGTCCGATGCCAAGGAAATCGCCCAGGTGGCTTCCATCTCCGCCAACTCCGACGAAACCATCGGCAGCATCATTGCCGAAGCCATGGACAAGGTCGGCAAGGATGGCACCATCACCGTGGAAGAAGCCAAGGGCATCGAAACCACCCTCGAAGTGGTGGAAGGCATGCAGTTCGACAAGGGCTATCTGTCTCCCTATTTTGTCACCAATCCCGAGAGCATGGAAGTGTATCTTGAGAATGCCTACATCCTGATCAACGAGAAGAAGATTTCCTCCCTCAAGGATATGCTTCCGCTGCTCGAGAAGGTGGCCAAGACCGGCCGGCCGATGCTCATCATCGCCGAAGACGTCGAAGGCGAAGCGCTGGCCACCTTGGTGGTCAACAAACTCCGCGGCATCCTCAACATCGCCGCGGTGAAAGCTCCCGGCTTTGGCGACCGCCGCAAGGCGATGCTCGAAGACCTCGCCATCCTCGCCGGTGGCCGCGTCATCACCGAAGACCTCGGCATCAAGCTCGAAGGGGTGGAACTCAGCGACCTCGGCGAAGCCAAGCGCATCACCATCACCAAGGAAAACACCACCATCGTTGAAGGTGGCGGCACTTCCGAAGCCATCACCGGACGCGTCAACCAAATCCGCCGCCAGATCGAAGACACCACCAGCGATTACGACCGCGAGAAGCTCCAGGAGCGCCTTGCCAAGCTCGCCGGCGGGGTGGCCGTCATCAACGTCGGTGCCGCCACCGAAACCGAGATGAAGGAAAAGAAAGCCCGCGTCGAAGACGCCCTCCACGCGACCCGTGCGGCCGTTGAAGAAGGCATCGTGGCCGGCGGTGGTACCGCCCTGATCCGCGCTCACGCCGCCATCGGCGACCTCGGTCTCACCGGTGACGAGAAGACTGGTGCCGGCATCGTCGCCCGCGCCATCGAGTCGCCGCTGCGTCAATTGGTGGCCAATGCCGGGCGCGAATCCGCTCTGATTGTGGAACGCGTCAAGACCAGCAAGGACGGCGTCGGTTACAACGTCGCCACCGACAAGTTCGAAGACCTCATCGCTGCCGGTGTGGTCGATCCCACCAAGGTGACCCGCACCGCGTTGCAAAACGCCGCGTCCATCTCGGGCCTGTTGCTCACCACCGAGTGCCTCATCACCGAGCTGCCCTCCAAGGAAGCCGCGCCGGCTGGCGGTGGCCACGGTGGCCACGACCACGGCATGGGCGGCATGATGTAAGGTGGTCCGGCGGCTTGCCGCCGCCAGGCCTCTCCAGACCATCAGTCATCCAGACTATCCAAAGCCGGACGGGCAACCGTCCGGCTTTTTGCGTGCCGGCTTTTTCAATCCAAGGCGGCGCGGAGGTCGTCGGCGGCTCCACGGGCCCCGGTTGGCGGCGGCAGGATGAAGGAGAAATCGTCGTCGGGCTCCGGGACGAAGGAAAAATCGTCGTCGGGCACGCCAATGAAACCGAACTCGTCGTCGGGCACGGGCAGCGGGCTGGCCGCCGCCGGAGGTGTTAGGGGCAGGGCCGCGGCGGCGCTGGCTGCGGCGGGCGGTTGTTCGGTTAGGTCCGGGGTGGCGGCGGGCAGCGGGGTGGGGGCTTGGAGCGCGCGGGGGACCTTGTCGATGGGTTCGAGGTTGAGGATGGTGGCGGCCTGTGGGGCGGCCTTGAGTTCCTCGAATTTGCGGGCGGCGGTGAGGACGCGGGTTTCCAACGAGCCGATGGCGCTGTTATAATGTTCGACGGCATTGCCGAGGGCGCGGCCCAGTTTGGCAAAGTGGTCGGCGAGTTTGCCGAGGCGTTCGTGCAGGGCGCGGCCGAGCAGTGAGATTTCGCGGGCATTTTCCGCGACGGCTTCCTGGCGCCAGCCATAGGCGACGGCGCGCAGCAAGGCAATGAGGGTGGTCGGGGTGGCGAGGATGACGCCTTGGTCCACGCCGCGCTCGATCAGGCCGGGATCGCATTGCAGGGCGGCGGAGAAAAACGATTCGCTCGGCAGAAACAGCACCGTGAACTCCGGCGCGTGGGCAAACTGCGCGCTGTAGTTCTTTGACGAGAGTTGTTGGATATGGGTTCGCACCTGGCGCGCGTGGCGATGCAGGAACTCCTCGCGGAGGGTGTCGTCGGTGGCTTCCAGCGCATCGAGGTAGGCATCCATCGGGGTTTTGGAATCCACCACGATGGTCTTGTTGCCGGGCAGGCGCACAATCAGGTCGGGCCGTAGATTTTTCCCTTCGTCGGTGGTGGTCGAGTGCTGGGTCTCGAAGTCACAATGCTCCTGCATGCCGGCGAGTTCGACGACACGGCGGAGTTGCATTTCGCCCCATTGGCCGCGGCCGGTGGGTTGGCGCAGCGCTCTGACCAGCGCGGCGGTTTCGCGCTGCAGCCCGAGTTGGCCCTCGCCGAGCGCGCGCACCTGGCTGCGCAGTTCGGCGTAGGCATCGCCGCGGCATTTCTCGATTTCATCGAGGCGCAGCTCGAATTTGCCGAGGGTGTCGGCGACCGGTTGGACCAGCGAGGCGATGGCGGTCTGGCGCTTTTCGATATCGCCTTTGGCTTCCTCGGTATGGGCGCTGAGTGAGGCTTTGGCGAGTAGCAGGAATTGGTCCGAGGAGGATTTGAGGGCGTCGGCGGAGAGCGCCTTGAAGGTGTCGGCGAGTTTGAGTTCGGCGCGTTCGAGCAGGGCTTGTTTGTCGGCGGCGGCCTTGGTTTCGGCGTCGAGGCGGGAGCGGATTTCGGTGAGTTGGTTGCGGAAGGTTTGGGCTTCCTGTTCGTTGCGTTGGGCGTCGTTGGTGGCTTGGGCAAGGCGCGCTTCGATTTCCGCGGCGCGGCGTTCTTCGGCTTTGAGGCGCTCCTTGGCGGCGGCGAGTTTGCCGGTGGCGATGAGTTGGGTCAGCAGCCAGCCGACGCACAGGGCGCTGGCGGCTGCAAGGATTTCCGGCAGATGGCGTTGGAGTTCCAGAAGCATGGCTGGCCCAGACAAGCTGAAAAGCCCAACCCCTGAAAGTCTGAAATGAAAAAAGCTCGCGCCCCCTCAGGCAGTTATGATGCCAGACATTATGCTGTTGACAGTGGCGGGGGGGCTGGCGGGGCGGCGGGGGCACATTATAATGCCAGGCATCATGTTGTTGACGGTGGCGGGGCCGGGTTGGGCACGCGGCTCGCTTTCCGAGATGAGGAGGCTGCAAGGTTGGGCGACGAGGGCGTGGCGGTTGGCCCGCGTTCGCGTTAGAGGATCCCAGTGGCCGAGAGCGCCTCAAGGCCTGGAGTGGCAACATCCAGCGCGAGGAAAGGTGGAGTGGAAGCAGAACCCAGCTAACATGCCCAAAGCGGCGCCGATGCTGATCTGAAACTCGAAGAAGCTTTTCGATTCCGTGCATGGACGCTGGTTAAGCCACTCGCTGCGCGCGCCCCAGCGCCCGGCCGGCTGCCGCCGCCGGGGATTTTTATTCTTGGCATTGGCCGCGGCGCGGATTGAATGGTGCCTCGATGTTGTACCCACCCTTGGATCATTGGTTATGGCTGGTGCCGGCGGTGTTGCTGGGGGCGTGCATCGGCTCGTTCTTGAATGTGGTGATTTACCGCTTGCCGCTGGGGTTGTCGGTCAATGACCCGAAGCGTTCGTTCTGTCCGCGGTGCAAGAAGCCCATCCCGCTGTGGTTGAATCTGCCGCTGGTGAGTTGGCTCTATCTGCAGGGGAAATGCAAAGAGTGCCGCGAGCCGATCGCGGTACGCTATATTGCCGTCGAGTTGCTCACCGCGTTGCTGTTTGCCGCGGTGTGGCTGGTTTTCGGGCCAACGGCACCGGCGGTGGTGGGGTTGCTGTGGGTGCTGATGGCGTTGTTGATCGCGATTGGCTTTATCGATGCCGAACACATGATCATCCCCGTCAAACTGACCTGGGCGGGCTCGCTGGTCGGCTTGGCGGCGTGTGCGGTGTGGCCGCAACTGCCGGTGCTGGCCGCCACCGCGCCGGGCAGCTGGCTGGCGGGGTTGTTGCAGGGCGGTTTGGGGTGGGCTGCCGGGTTTGTCGGGTTGGGGGTGGTGGTCGAGTTGGGCAAGCTGGCATTTGGGAAAAAACCCCTCAGCTTTAAGCAGCCGGTGGCGTGGTCGCTGCGCGAGCCGCAACGGGATGACGACCCGATGTGGTTTGTCATCGATGGGGAGTCGGTGGCGTGGTGGGATATGTTCAACCGCAAAACCGATCGTTTGTTAGTCGAGGCGAGCGAAATCCAGGTCGACGGTGCCATGGTGGGCAGCGGCCTGCTGACCATCCGGGAGCTGGAAATCCAATTGCCGGATGGCACGATCCACCGCTTGGCAAAACTCGCCTCGCTGCATGGCACCGCGACGCGGGTGGTCATTCCGCGGGAGGCGATGGGCGCGGGCGACGGGCATTTATTGGGCATGATTGGCGCGTTTTTCGGGTGGACCGGGGTGTTGTTTGCGTTGTTCAGCGGCTGTGTCATCGCGCTCATCGGGGCGCTCATCGGGCGCATTGGCTTCGGCCGACAACTGCCGTTCGGGCCGTGTTTGGCGCTGGGTGCCGTGGTGTGGATGCTTGGCGGCTGGAAGTTGTTTGCCTGGTACATGGCATTGCTCGGCCCGCTGGGCTTGCCGTGAGCCGCAGGAAAAAATGGCGGGCGCAAACACTTCCGGCTTGGCTCCCGGCGTCATGCGGTGTGCAATCCAGACATGGCCAAGGGCAAACTCAGGGGCTGGAGCGTCTGTACGGGGGTGGCGCGGGAAATTCTCCGCGAGCGGGCGCAGCGGCGCCTCGTCATGGGCAAGATGCTGTTGTTGGCACTCGCACTGATGGCCGCTGGGCTGTGGCTTATCGAGCCCTGGCTGGCCGCCGATCCCTGGCGGTTTTTCCTGTGGTGGGCCGGATGCGCGCTGCTCACTTGCCTAACGATGTTGTTTGCCCTCTACGATTGCGTCGCGGTGCTGCGCGAGGAACGGGCCAGAGTGCGGTCCACCCGCCAAGACCACTGAACTCCGCCATCATTCTGACTGTCCCACATGAGCGCAACCATGGCCAATAACCCGACCCGGCCGCGGGTCCGGCCGCAGATCTATCAACTCATGGTGCGCACCTTCGGCAACACCCGGGAGGCGTGGCAACCCAACGGCACCTTGGTGGGGAATGGCTGCGGCAAGTTCAGCGACATCAATGCGGCCGCGCTGGTTGCCATCAAGGAGTTGGGCTTCACCCATGTGTGGCTCACCGGCGTGCTGGAGCAAGCCAGCGGCACCGCCTATCCAACACGCCCGGCCGATGTGGCGGATATCCTCAAGGGCGTCGCCGGCAGCCCGTATGCCATCAAGGACTATTTCGATGTTTGTCCCGACTACGCCCAAGACCCGCTGCGGCGCATCGATGAGTTCAGGGACTTGCTAGACCGGTGTCATGCCCATGGCTTCAAGGTGCTCATCGACTTTGTGCCCAACCATGTGGCCCGGTCCTATGGCTCCGACGTGCGCCCGGACTTGTCGTTTGGCGTGGACGATGATCGCGGCGTGTTTTTTGCCCGCGACAACCATTTCTATTACCTGCGGGCCACCGATCCCGGGGGCGGTCCGCCACTCAAGCTGCCCACGGCGGGCAAGCCGGGATGCAGCGGGCGATTCGCGCCGGAGCAGGAGCACGGCCGGGTCACTGGCAACAACGTCATTTCCTGGGCCCCTGCGCAGCACGATTGGTATGAGACGGTGAAGTTGAATTACGGGCATGATTTCACCACCGGGCGCGACACCTCGCAACTGCCCGCAGCGCATGCCGCCCCCGCCGCGGTGCCCAAGACCTGGCGCACCATGGATCAGATTCTCGCCTATTGGCAACAGATGGGCGTCGATGGCTTTCGGGTGGACATGGCGCACCTGGTGCCGATGCCATTCTGGCGCTGGCTGGTCAGGCGCGCCCATGACCGCCAGGGCGGCGTGTTTTTCTGCGCGGAAGCCTACGACAACGATCCGGCGAAGCTGACCGACGGCCAGGTGTTGGATGAATTGCTGGAGGCTGGATTCGACGCGGTCTATGATGATCCGAGTTACGACGTGGTGGAGGGGATTTACGAATCGGGGAAATGGGCCAACGATCTGGATGCGCTGACATTCACCGGCGAGCGCTTCCACAAATCGCTGCGCTATGCCGAGAATCATGATGAGGTGCGGTTGGCCAATCCGATGGTCTGGGGCGGGCTGGGGATGAAAGTCGGCAAGCCGGTTAGCGCGGTGTTGTTTGGGATGGGCCGGGGGCCGCTGATGCTCTATCATGGCCAGGAAGTCGGCGAACCCGCCGCAGGCGTGAAGGGCTTTGCCGGGGACAACGCGCGCACCAGTATCTTTGATTACGCGCCGATGCCGGAGTTCGTCAAATGGGTCAACCACGGCAAATTCGACGGCGCCCGCCTCAGCGCCGAGCAACAGGCGCTGCGCGCATGGTATGGCAAATTGCTCCGCGTCACCCAGCAAGCGGCGTTTGTGGCAGGTGGGTTTTACGGCCTCAACCATGCCAACCGCGACAACCCGCACTTCGGCCGGTTAGACGGTGACGCCGTCTCGGGCCACTGGCTCTACGCCTTTTTGCGCCACGATCCGCAGTCCGCCCAGGCGTTTCTGGTGGTGGCCAATTTCCATGGCTCCGCCACCTTGCGCCAGGTCCGCGTGCGCATCCCGCAGCACGCGCTTGCCTTGTTAGGCCGGGCTGCCGGCGGGGCATGCGGGTTTGCCGACCGCCTCGACAGCGCCTGGACGGGGCCAGGCGCGGGCTGTGACCTGGCAAACGACGGTCTTGCCCTGCCGGATTTGGCCCCATGCTCCGCCTTGATGTTGGAACTCAAGTGAGGCAAGCCTGCGGGCGGACGCCGCCGCAGCTACAGTGCCACCAATTGGCCGCTGCGGATCGACTCGGCCTCAGCCTCGCAGATTTCCACGGCGCTGGCGCCATCGCTGGCAGTGACCGTGGTGGGCGCTTGCTGATGGGTGATGCAGTCCAGCATATAACCGAGTTCGGCCAGATAACCGTCGCCGGGGGCGCAGGCGATGGTGCGCGCCGCCTGGTCTTTTTCGAACAGTCGCAGGCCCTCGGCGCCGCGGTTGCTGTTGAAGTCCAACATCGCGTTCTCAAAAATGACGCTGAAGGCCATCTCAAAACCGTGCCCCTCGCCCATCACCCAACTGCCTTCGGCTGAAACCGCCGCGCCACCTGCTACTTGATATTGCGCCACCACATGGTCAATCGCCCCGCTGTAGTAGCTGAACCCCTGCGCAAAGACCGCTTGCGGCCGGCCAAAACAATATTGCACAAAGTCCGCATCGTGGATGTGCAGGTCGAGGATCGCGCCGCCGGATTTCGCGCCATCAAAGAAATGCTCGCGGCCCCAGGCGGGCGGTTCGGATACCCGCCGGAAGCGCGCGGCGAGCACCCGCCCGTAGCTCTGCTGCGCGATGGCCTGCTTGAGCCAGGCATACTCGGGCCAGAATCGAATGCACATCGCCGGCATGAAATAGCCCTTGGCGCTGGCCGCCGCCGCGGCAATCTCGCGCGCCGCGGTGGCGGTGCGGGCCAGCGGCTTTTCGCAGATGACATGTTTGCCGGCCTGGAGCGCGGCGATGGCCAGCCGCGGATGGGCCAGCGTCGGCACGCAGATGTCGATCAGGTCGATGGTCGGATCTGCTAACAATTCATCCAGATGGTGGGTCGCCTTCACCTGGGTCATGTCGAAGCTCAGCGTGTCGTCGCTGCCGATGTTGCCGCCGGGCGCGGCGAGCACGCCATCGACCGGCAGGCGCTGGGCGTCACACAGCGCGGCGATGCGGGCGTTGGGCAGGTTGCGATAGGCCTTGAGGTGGGTGATACCCATGAAACCGAGTCCGACGACGGCGACGTTGATCATAATTGTGTTAGATTGGATTGCTGATAGGTTGGTGGGCTGGGCGCTGCGGGAGTGGGCTGCCGGATGCAACCAGCGGGGACGCCGGGCCGAATCTGTTAGAAGCGGGCGCGGCGGTCATCGGTGGTTCAAATGATTGCCGGGGTCACGCATGTAACAAATTTTCGACGATGCGGCGGCCGGCGGCGAGGTCGGTGCCACGCGCGCTGCCGGCTTCGCGCTCGAAGCAGAAGAAGCCGCCGTAGTCGAGTTCGGCCATGGTGGTGAAAAACGCGGTCCAGTCGACCTGGCCGGTGCCGATGGGGACTTCCTCGCCCCAAGTGCCGGGCACTTGGGCGACGATGGCGTCCTTGAGGTGGCACGACTTGACGCGGTGGCCGATGGTGCGGAGGGCGGCGATCGGGTCGCCGTTGTTATAGAGGAGCATGTTGGCCGGGTCGAAATTCACTGCCACGTTCGGCTCGGCGAGGTGGTCGAGGAAGCTCACCAGCGAGGCGGCGGATTCCTGGCCGGTTTCGCAGCACAGGGTGAGGCCGTGGTCGGCGAAGAGTCGTGCCACCTGGCGCATGCGCCCGAGCATTTTGGCGAATGTCGGGTCGCTCGGTTCATGCGGCAGGAACCCGGCGTGGGTCATCACGATGTCCAAGCCGAGGCGGCGCGCGGTCTGGACAGTGACTTGAAGGTTGGCCCAGTTGGCGTCCCAAGTGGCATCGGGCACCAGGCCGCCGGTATGGCGGATGGTTTCCAGCGAGGTGTAGTCCTCGCCCACCGTGCGAAACATCCCCGAAACGCCTTGGATGCCCGCATCGGCCAGCACTGCCGGTAATCCGCCCCAGACGGCGGCGTTTTCCCGCATTGGATCCAGATCGAGTTGGGCGCGCGGCAGACCGAGGTCTTGCAACTGGCTGACCAGATTGGCGGGATCGGTGGGACGCAGCGACCAACTGCACACCGCCAGGCGGGTCAGGAACGAGGGGCTTGCTTCGGGCAGGGTCATGGGGAAATCGGGGTGTGGGGGGGAATGTGATGAATTAAAAAATGCCGAGAACAGGACTCGAACCTGCAAGGGTTACCCCACTTGATCCTAAATCAAGCGCGTCTACCAATTTCGCCATCCCGGCATGCTAATGGCTGCGCCCTTCAAATACCTAATCCCCAATGGGGCAGGCAAGCAATAATTGAACAAGTTGACGCCGGGGCCTGCGCCATGGAAGCCCCTGGCGACAAAATGGCGGCTACTCACGCGGAACCTTCGACCGCAGCCACCCGCAAGCCTGCCCCCAAGCCGGGCAAGAACGGCAAACCCGTCGCCATGGCCAGGTTCGGCTCGGCCAGCGTGCCGGTCTACCGCTGTGGCTCAGCCGGCAGGGTCCGCTTCGCCATCTGCCACTACCGGGAACTGACCACCGAGGAACAGGCGGACAAGTGGTTCAGCATCGTGCCCAAAGAAGGCCAGTGGGAGAACACCGTGGATTACGACACGCGCACCCGCACGGTGAATCTGGCGGCTGGCAATGGGGGCAAGCCCCGTTCAATCCGCGCGCCACGGAAGCGGAAATCAGCCTAACGGTGCGCCTAACCAACGCGGATGGCGCATGAGACTACCGGCCATATCGCAATACCTTGTGCGGCCGGCACGTGCCCACACGGCGACACTCTGACGAGATGCGCCCGCTGGCTGAAGAGCGACCGCGGGCCACGGGTGAAGCTTTTGGTAGAATTCCCTTGTCCCGGTGGCAGGTGGGTGATTGTATCCCTGTGTGAAAACGACCTCCCAGGCGTCGGTGGATGGACTCCGCGCTTCCGGGAGACTGTTCCTCCTGTAACAGCCTCTGTGTGTTTGATCCGATCAAAAGCACAGAGGCATAAAACCACTGTTAGCTTTATAACCCTCATGCGCATCCTCTCTCTTTTCCTGGCATTCTGTTGGGCTGCCATTTCATACGGCGCCGACACGAAGTGGGCTGGTGTATTCTCGAATAGAGCGGAGGGGTTCAAGATCGTCACCGTTATGGTCCAAAATGACGGTTTAGCCTACTTCCATGCCGCAATCGGCGGACAGATCGGCGAATGGAAGTTCGACGAACCATCATCAACGCTTTCAATCAAATTCTTCGATCCTAGCTCGCCGGAAGATCTCTCCGTCCAATTGAAGTTCGACGCGGCGGTTCGCACCTACAAACTCCTTCGGCCTGGCAATGCTGGTGATGCGGAACCGTCTGATAAGCTAGCTTTTGTCAGCGACGAGATACCCGAGAAGATGATCGAGGCGTTCAAGGCTTATCCAGAAAAGATGAAGGAGATCAGAGCGCGAGCGCTGGCAGAACGGGAATGGAAAAAGCGTCAGGAGGAGCAGCTAGAGAGAGAGCGGCCCGAATATGAACGTGTTCTGGCACAGATACGCAAAGAGCCAAAAAGCGTCTTGTCCAATGAATTCTACTCCCGCGAGGTAACACCCACGACGCGAGCGTTCCAAGCAAGCCTAAAAGACAACGATACAAAGTATCCTGAGGAAGTCCTTATCGGTCTGCTAGAGCAGCTCCCGGAAGATAATCACTGGATTCGTGCGATGATCTTTGCTCGTCCCGAACTACAGGCGCGCACCCTGACAAAGTTCTACCCTAGAGCTCTGCAATGGGGTGAATTGAACTACACCATTTTAGCGAATATTGCCAAGCACCCCAATACGCCAATCGAGACCGTTCGAGACCTTGCAGGAAAAGATGAACTTCCCGTCGGCGCGACGATTCCCGCAAAGGATCGTTTGAAAAAGATGGAGCATGATCAGAAGACCCAATAAAGCTAACAAGTCATGTATGTCAACCGCTCAACTGCTCTTCAACCTCTCCCCAAGCTCACCGCAATGACGCGGTGACATCACATCGAACGATAGGCAACAATGAGAAGAGCCCTTACAATCGCGATCTTACTGGCGGCGAGCTGCAAACTACTCGCGGGAGGCACTGAGCCCGAGCCCAAAAAGGATTCCTCGAAGCGATTCACCACTGGAATGTCCCAGGGTCATGTTCCTGGGACAACATTATGGCGCGATGATTCTTATACCACGCAGCCCGAGACGGGATGGACCGAGCACCGATGTTACATTGGTTTCCTCCGCGAGGGGGTGAACAATGGGAAAGAATATCGGCAGATTGTTCCGGTGTTGATTCTTCCACCCCTTGATAACGATACCTACACGATCATAGTCACTTCCGGTGAATTGAACGTTACAACCACGAAGAGTAAGCGTAGCGTCGTGTCAATAAACCTAGCAAATATCGCACCCGCAGTGCTAACTCAAAACCAAGTCGAACCAGCGGGCGCTGGCCAACCGGCTACCCAGCCCGCTGAGAAAAGTCCCGCCGAAGTTCAACCACCAACCCCCAGGTCGAAGAATGCCCCCCGGTAGCGGTGGCAGGCCCGACACGTTCACTTCCGCCGCATTTTCCTGACCATGCTCACCAGCGACAGGATGCCGACCAGCAGGCCGACCAGCAGCGAGGCGGCCCGCAGGTGCCATTCGATCTGCTCCTGATAGGACGTGATGACGCCCAGCACCGGCGAAGCGGTGCCGATGATGGCTTTGAACACGTAGTCGAGGTCGATGTCGATGGGTTGGCGCATTGAGCGGGTAGCTGGGTGGATATCCACTTCCCCTCCTTGTCGATCTGGACGGTGTAGCCTGGTTGCGGATAGAGTTGTCCGGGTTGGATTGCAACATGTGTCGGCATCTTGGCCGGGGCGCGGCGTCAACCGAACGCGGCTTGTTTGGTGCCGCCGAGCTTGCCGACCGTTTTATTCAGATCCTTGAGCAAATCGTTGGTTTGGCCGGTGAGCCGGTTGTTTTCGCGCTGGGCGTCGAGGGTGCCGGTCGAGTAGGTGATCGGCATTTCAAACGCGTTGAGAATGGCGAGCCCGAAGCTGGCGGCCAGACCTAGCAACAATGTCCCGAGCCCTTTCCACATCGACCCGTCCGTGATGAAATAGCACAGGAATGACACGGCGGCGCGGAAGCCGTTGATGAGCGAGTTGATCGCCACCGCGAAGCCGAGCTTCAGGGAGGCCGACACGAGGTCAAGAACCTGCCCGCTCTTGAA